>NZ_CP114058.1:618572-927859 GCF_026967475.1 Rouxiella chamberiensis
AGGCCGGTAGTATTGTTCAGCACGTCGTCAATGGTTTGCAGTTGCTGGTCCTGCATGCGCTGCTGGGTGATGACACTCATGGACTGCGGCACGTCGCGCGGAGTCAGCAGTAATTTGGTGCCGGCTCGCGTCGTTTTTACCTGATAATCCTGTGATGCCTGTTCACCGCCATTATCGGAAGGCGTGGCATCGACGACCAGCACATCCTCTTTTTTGGTGTTGTCTGCCGCGAGGGCCATGACGGGATTGAGAAGGCTGTGAACGGCCAAAGCCATTAACGATACTCTAAAGGTTTTACTGATGCCCGACGCGCTTGAACTAGCGCGAGATTCCCTGCGATTCAAAGACATACTATTTCCTGTCAAAAATAAATGTGAGCGGCTGTCCCGGCACTTCTGTTGTTATAAAAGTCGACTCGTCATTGTGCGAAAAAGCCCAATATTACGAGGCTAAAAAGTGAAGAAGCACATTGATTGAGAAAGCCAATGATAATCATTTGCTTTAATAATTCAAAAAAGGTTTCGGTAAAAATGTAATTATTTATTTACTTTATAAAAATCAATGAATTATAAATAACGAATTACGCTTTGGCGGGCTTTTCAACGGGAAGAACAATAAAAAATGAAAGGCGGGGGAGGCAGAAAGGTAAGGATTAAACCCACGCGAAAAACGTGGTTCAATGGCTATCACATCCATTGGTGTAACGATGTATGACGTAGTAATCAACTTGTATATCTTATTTCTGGAACATCAAAAAAAGGAATGCAAAGTGAGCAACAACATCATAGAAACCGAAAACCATGAGTCCGGCGGCAAATGTCCTTTCCATAAAGGTATCGACAAAGAAGCCGCAGGCGGTGGAACAAATAATAAAGACTGGTGGCCCAAGCAGTTAAGGGTCGATTTGTTGAATCAACACTCCTCTCGTTCAAATCCTCTTGATGAGGAGTTCCAATACCGTAATGAATTCGCCAAGCTCGACTACTATGCACTCAAGGCCGATTTACGCGCCTTGCTGACGGATTCCCAATCCTGGTGGCCCGCCGACTGGGGAAGTTACATCGGACTCTTCATCCGCATGGCGTGGCATAGCGCCGGCACCTACCGGTTCTATCGATGGCCGTGGCGGTTCCGGCCGGGGTCAGCAGCGATTCGCCCCCTGAACTCCTGGCCCGACAACGTCAGTCTGGACAAGGCGCGTCGTCTACTCTGGCCGGTGAAGCAAAAGTACGGGCAGAAAATTTCCTGGGCCGATCTCTATATCCTTGCGGGCAACGTCGCGCTGGAAAACTCGGGTTTTCGAACCTTTGGTTTTGGTGCAGGGCGTGCCGACGTCTGGGAACCCGATCAGGACATCAACTGGGGTAACGAAATCAACTGGCTCGAGCATCGTCATCCCGAATCGCTGGCGCAGGAACCGTTGGGCGCCACGGAAATGGGACTTATCTACGTCAACCCCGAAGGGCCTGAGCATAGCGGTGAACCAACATCCGCCGCTGCGGCAATCCGCGCGACCTTCGGCAACATGGGCATGAACGATGAAGAGACCGTCGCGCTGATAGCCGGAGGTCATACGCTGGGTAAAACCCATGGTGCCGGTCCTGCCGATCAGGTAGGGGTGGAACCCGAAGCCGCGCCGATTGAAGCTCAGGGGCTGGGCTGGATTAGTCAGTATGGTTCCGGGGCAGGTGCGGATGCCATCACCTCCGGTCTTGAGGTCGCCTGGTCGCAAACGCCGACGCAGTGGAGCAATTATTTCTTCGAAAACCTGTTCAAATACGAGTGGGTGCAGACGCGCAGTCCGGCAGGCGCAATCCAGTTCGAAGCCGTCGATGCCGAAGAAATCATCCCCGATCCCTTTGATCCGAATAAAAACGCAAACCCACCATGCTGGTGACGGATTTGACGCTGCGTTTTGATCCCGAGTTTGAAAAAATCTCGCGTCGTTTCCTAAACGATCCCCAGACCTTCAACGAGGCCTTCGCCCGAGCCTGGTACAAGCTGACTCACCGCGATATGGGGCCTAAGGCACGCTATATCGGACCGGAAGTGCCCAAGGAAGACTTGATTTGGCAGGACCCTTTACCGGCGCAGACTTACACGCCGACCGGTGAAGATATCGCCTTCCTCAAAGAGAAGATTGCCGAATCCGGTCTGACGGTGAGCGAATTGATTTCAGTGGCCTGGGCGTCGGCCTCAACCTTCCGGGGTGGGGACAAACGTGGCGGCGCGAACGGCGCGCGACTCGCCCTGTTACCGCAAAGAGAGTGGCAGGTTAACGCCATTGCCGCGCGCGTATTGCCAACGCTGGAAACGATTCAAAAAACCGAGGGTAAAGCCTCGCTGGCCGATATCATCGTGCTGGCCGGGGTCGTCGGCGTGGAGCAGGCAGCCCGTGCCGCCAACGTGTCCGTCGAGGTTCCGTTCCTGCCCGGTCGCGTCGATGCGCGACAGGATCAGACAGACATCGAATTATTCGATTTGCTAAAGCCAAAAGCGGAAGGTTTCCGTAACTATCGCGGAGATTACAACGGCACGGCCACGGAAAACCTGCTGATCGACAAAGCTCAGCAACTGACCCTGACGGTACCGGAACTCACCGTGCTGGTAGGCGGACTCAGAGCGCTGGGAGCGAATTATGACGGCAATCATCATGGTATCTTCAGCGACAAGGTCGGCGAATTAAACACCGATTTCTTCGTGAATCTGCTGGATATGCGCAACGAATGGAAAGCCGTTGATGCCTCCGGCGAGGTCTTCGAAGGTCGCGATCGCCAGAGCGGAGAAGTGAAGTTTACCGCGACGCGCGCCGATCTGGTGTTTGGCTCCAACTCTGTATTACGCGCGGTGGCAGAGGTCTATGCCAGCGCCGATGCGAAAGAGAAGTTTGTAAAAGACTTCGTTGCAGCCTGGACCAAAGTCATGAACCTTGACCGGTTCGATATCTAAAGCAAACCGGCCTAATCGGAGGAGATTTCTCTCCGATTAGGTTTTTTCGCCGATGTTTGGGGCATTTTCTTCCTAAGTTTTGCCACTATTTCACTTGAAAGCGTCGCCTGATGCCTTGAGCGTTACTGCTTTGGCAGCTTCCCCTTCGCGACCGGCCAGGCTTGCAGCGCGGCGAGCATCACCGAGTGCAAATCGCCTCGTGTAGCGCCGTCCACGGCCGCCACTGACAATCCCTGCAAAACGGTGGCATAAAAACGCGCCAGCGAGGCCGAATCCGTTGTCTGCGGCAAAACGCCTGCCTTGACATCACGTGCGATACGAAGCTCCAGCATCTCTCTAAACTCTGCCCTCATTTTGCGCAATTCTGCCGCCATCTCCGCGTTTTCAACCCCGACCATCAGCATGCCGCTTGAAATCATGCAGCCTACCGGCTTGTCGGGTTGGGTCACAATGGCGATTCCGCGCTCAAGCATCAGTTTAACCGCCGAGTAGGCGCAAGGGGTGGCGGCTATCTCTTCACCTGTAAGATTCCCGGCGGCATAAAGACGCAAAACCTCGCGATAGAGGTCGGTTTTGCTGCCGAACGCATGGTAGAGACTCGGTGCCGCAATACCGATAGCCAGACAAAGGTCAGCTATCGACACGCTTTCAAAGCCGTGTCGCCAGAAAAGATCCAGCGCCGTTTTGAGGGCAGCGTCACGATCGAAGGTGGATTTGCGTCCGCGCGACTTCGGCGCGGCGCATTGGGAGGTCGGTGTTGTCATGCTGTCATTATATGAGCTTGACAGAAGGGCGCAAGCGTTTAAAGTTTAGTGGTCATTAAAGAATAAGAAATCATCCCAGCTCACTGAACATTACACAAGGAACTCGACTTCATGATGCACGAACAGCAGGTGGTCATTATTGGCGGATCGGAAGGGATAGGCCTTGCGGTCGCTAAAGCGGCGCGGGCCTTGGGTGCACGCGTTCTGTCGGTGGGAAGAACCGCCGAAAAACTGGAGGCGGCGCAAAGGGTCGTCGAAGGTTTGGAGGTTGCGGTCGCCGATATCAACGATCCCGCCTCGCTCAGGGCCGTGTTCTCAGGACTGGATGCCATCGACCACACCTATATTGCAGCAGGCAGCACCAAGATGGGCAGCCCGCTCGACCCCGAACTCGATAACTTCAAACACAAGTTTGATGAGCGACTCTGGGGCTCCGTTGACGTCGTTCGCGCCGCGCAGGACAAGATGCGGGCAACGGGATCCTTTACCTTTACCGGCGGATTGTCGTCGGACCGTCCCGTAAAGGGCGCGTGGGTGTCGGGCATTGCGACGATGGCCACGGAACAGCTTGCGCGCGTGCTGGCATTGGAGCTTGCGCCGCTGCGTTTCAATGCTGTCGCGCCGGGTTACACGGACACTCCCATGTGGAATACGATTTTTCCGGACAATGGCGTTCGACTCCTTGGCGAGACAGTACAGAAAAACCCGGTTCCACGGCTGGTCACCGCGGATGAGGTGGCGCAGGCGGTATTATTGCTGATGCAAAACAGCGCGATTACGGGCGAGACGATTCACGTCGATTGCGGCGCAAGGCTGGTCTAGTCGCAGCCAGGCAAACACGGCCGCGGGCATTAGGCTATAAAGCGCCGCGGCATAATGGCTATTGCGCCTTTGCACGGGATGCCGCAACGGTAACATGCGTCATTAACTGTGCTCATGTTTTCCCTCGGCGATGAACATTCTTACGGCCATCAATTCTTCGCGCTGCTCGAGGCATTTGCCGTGACTTTCTCCTGCACGGAAACCCAAAACACCCTAAGTAGCCACTGTTCATGGACCTTGAACAGGTGGCTGATGGCCTGCGGGGGATGGGGCGGATAAAGTTCGCCAAAAAACCGCTGTTGCCGTGCCTCCATAACGCACAGGGTGAGCTTTTCACAAGACGGGAAATACCGGTAAAACGTGCGGGTAGAGACGCGCGCTTCGGCACAGAGAGGGTCCATGCTGGTGGCGTTAAGATCATGAATATAAAAAACTTTTTATGCCGCCGGTAAAATATCCTGACGTTTATTCATACAATAAAAGTAAACCGATCGCTTTACTATTGCAGACTTATCGGGAAATTTACGTCCTCAAAAAGTTTAAAAGTATTTAAAATTACTTCTAGACGACTGGTCTAGTTGGTGATAACGTAAGCACATGACTACTGCAACCCAAACTCATAACAGCGATATCCGCGAACATATTCTCGAAACTGGCCAGCGTATTATGGCGGGTAAAGGGTTCTCGGCTGTCGGATTAAACGAAATCCTCAAGGACGCAGGCGTACCGAAAGGATCGTTTTATCACTACTTTGCCTCGAAGGAAGCCTTCGGTGTGGATTTGCTCACCCGTTACTTCGACGATTATCTGGCTGAGCTTGATAGCACATTGGCCCAGCCTGGCATCACGATGGCGCAGCGTCTGATGAACTACTGGCAGTTGTGGCGAGAGACACAGTCTTTCTCCGAATGTCAGGGCAAATGTCTGGCGGTGAAACTGGGCGCGGAAGTTGCCGACCTCTCGGACAGCATGCGCCTTGCGCTCAAGTCCGGCACGTCGGGTATTATCTCCAGACTGGCAGAGGCGCTGGAAATCGGTATCGAAGAAGGCTCACTGACGCTGGATGACCAACCCGGCAAAGTCGCGGAAAGCCTTTACCAGCTTTGGGTCGGTGCCAGCGTGATGGTCAAGATAGTGCGCAACACGGAACCCTTTGATTCTGCCATGCAGATGACCAGACACATTATTCATATCTCCCGTTAACGGGAGATAGCAAGCTCGACACGTACGCGCTTTTTTTATACCCAAGCACTATACGACTGGTCTATTTTGATTTAGCTACGGTATAGACGACTGGTCTAATCAATGTTTTCCTACTCACGATAAAGGACAGTAAAATGAAAATTCTTATGGTTTTGACCTCACACGATCAACTGGGTAACACAGGCCGCAAGACAGGTTTCTGGCTGGAAGAACTGGCAGCCCCTTACTACGCCTTCAAAGACGCCGGGGCGGACATTACGCTGGCCTCTCCAAAAGGCGGCAACCCACCGCTGGATCCAAAAAGCAACGAACCTGATTTCCAAACCGAGCAGACTCACCGCTTCGAAGCCGACGTCGAGGCAATGGCGCAACTGGCCTCGACCGTCCGTCTGGACAGCGTGTCACAAGCCGATTACGACACCGTGTTTTATCCGGGCGGGCACGGGCCGCTGTGGGATCTGGCGGAAGACCCGCACTCCATCGCACTTATCGAAGCATTTCTGGCGGCCAACAAGCCCGTCGCGCTGGTTTGTCATGCGCCGGGCGTTCTGCGTCATGTGAAAACGCCAGCAGGCAAACCGCTGGTGGAAGGAAAAAAGTGACCGGCTTTACCAACACGGAAGAAGAAGCGGTCGGCCTGACCCACGTCGTGCCTTTCCTGGTCGAAGACGAGTTGATTGCCAAAGGCGGTCTGTATTCCAAGGGGTGGACTGGAGTTCTTATGTCGTCACCGATGGCTTGCTGATTACCGGTCAGAATCCGACTTCGTCTGCGGCGACTGCCCAGCAACTGATTAAACAACTGGCCGAGTAACGGGCCAACGGGCAGGGATGACAGTTCATATGCTGTCATCCATGCCCATCCTGATTCGCGCAATGGAGAGAAGATGATGCTGAAGAAAACACTGACTGCAATGGCGTTAGGCCTGGTTGTGTCCGTTTATGCTCAGGCCTCGATGGCTGAACCGGTCAAAAATATTGTTTTGGTTCATGGCGCGTTTGCCGATGGCTCGGGTTGGAACCCCGTGGCGCTCCTCCTCGAAAAGGCGGGCTACAGCGTGTCCATTGTGCAGGAACCTCAAACCTCGCTGGCCGATGATGTGGCCGCCACTCGACGTATCATCGCCCTGCAACAGGGTAAAACGTTGCTGGTTGGGCATAGTTATGGCGGAATGATTATCAGCGACGCCGGGAATTCGCCTTCCGTAGCCGGACTGGTTTACATCGCGGCGATGGAGCCGGAGGCGGGCGATTCGTTGCTGAGTCTGGCCAAAAAATACCCGCCGGCCAGCCAATCCATTGTTGAAACAGCCGATCATTTCCTCTATCTAAAACCCGACTTCTTTCACGCCGATTTCGCTGCCGATATTCCCAAAAAACAGGCCGATTTGATGGCGCAATCTCAAGTTATGCCTGCCGCCGCCGCTTTTGGCACAGCCGCAGTTGAACCGGCGTGGAAGTCAAAACCAAGCTGGGCAGTGGTCGCCACGCAAGACCGCGCCATCAATCCTCAACTGGAACGATTCATGGCCAAACGTGCCGGCAGCACCGTGACCGAGCTTAAAGGCAGTCATGCGATTTATATTTCCCAGCCCGAAAAAGTAGCCAGAGTGATTGAAACCGCCGCCCAGAGTTTGTCCAAATAACTGATGTCTGAAATTCATCGGCCCGTGTGTATTTCGCCACGGGCTTTTTTTGTCTGCTGAATAAGGGAGTTAACACTTTCGGATTTTAATCTGCGGGACTTCCCACCCCACGATGAGCAGGAAAATCCTGATTGTAATCAATTAGTTTTTTTCTTATTTGTAGCAGGTTGGCAGGCAACCGCTGACCTGGTATGGCAGGCAGAAACTCCAGACATTTTTCCCTTGCCTGAATGTCCAATGCCTAAGCCTTGTCGCGTAGTTATCCCGCTAATGGTGATTGGCTCCGGCACCAGGTTGCGGCTCGAGTGGGGTTCCAGTGCATCGATTAGATGTTAAATATAGCGAATTTTTTGGTCAGGGCCGCAGAGCAGGATGGGATTGCCGAGATTCAGGCTGTGTCTGTAAAACCAGTGCATCAGAGGGCTGATACCATCGCCACACCAGATAAGATGATGAACATAGGCGCGAATGGCGGTGGCCGGTATATCGGTTGCGGTATCGCACAACTCTACACAAAATCCCTGACCCGAGAGGCGTATGGCTTCCAGCCAGATTTCGGTGGCGTCCAGCGTGCTGGCGGCTTCCAGAAAAAGGGGCGTTGCTTCTCGCGCATAGGCTTCGGCCATAGTCTGCTGTGCATAATCAACAATAGCCTGATGAAATCGCGTCAAGGTATAGGCAGCATTTGGCTCTTTATTATTGATAACCTTGCCGTAGACCGGACGCAAATAGCTGTTGACGAAGGCATCGCCCGAAAAGGTTTCCGACAGGTGCTTGATTCGCTGGTTTATCTGTTCGTCCGTCCCTTTTTGCAGAAGATAAAACAGGGCATCCGTATGCTCCTGCCATCGACTAATCTGAGGCAGAGTCGTGTCGTCGAGATAATTTTTTGTCTCGTCGAGCGTCAGACCTTTATTGGTTAAATCCAGTATTCGGTAGGCCTGCGCCAATTGGGGATAGGTGTAGCCGGTCTGCGTATCAAGTGGGGCAAGTAGACCTGCACGGGTCCAATGATGAAGTGTGTTGGGTAAAACGCCAAGAATGTCGCAGACAACATCAAGTGTTAGAGAGTGCAAATAGTCACCTTTTTTATATTTTTTATATTGTTACGAGTTTGCTGCGCGAACGGGACGAAACGGACGTTAGCAAAACTTGACGCCGGAGTGGTAGTCGTAGACCGGCATTTCGTACAGTCATTCGATAAAAAAGGCAGAGAAGTGACAAGGTTCAAACTTCGTTTATGCGTCTGGACCAGGAGATAAATCAGCGGTCCGGCTCTGAACGACGGCGACTGGTGGCGGGAGCGTTATCTCGCGAAGGGATGAAGCAAAGGCTGGGGAACCAACACATCGGCCGGCGCATGAGCAGCGTTGCAGCGTCGCGACATAACAGGTTACGTGAAAAACTCGCGAAGGGGTTTTCTGTTGCGCATTGCCAATGGTATTCTCTGAACCAATAATTCATGAGGGGGTGGCATGTTAAAAAAATCATTAATATCAATCGCTATACTACTTTCGATGCCGCTAGCCGCGTCCGCAGCGCAAATCTACTCCTGTAGCGTGACCCACAGCACCGAGAGCGAAAGTGGCGTGGTGCAATCTGAACGTATCACGGCCAGCTCACCGTTAACCGATAACGGCGACACTTTCACTATCAATCCCGCCGGTCTTGGGGAAAAACCAGCCCTGCGCTTAAAGCGATTAAAACGCCAGACGGTGGACAAATCATGACCGCCAAGGCGCTTGACGGCATGATGTTCGCGAAATTCTCGGACAGCTATGTCATGCGAAATTCCAAGGAAGGTTACATCTATACCGACTGCAAGCCGGTGTCCAAAAACTGACAGGCATGTGCCGCATTCAGCACCCTTATAGAAAGCAGAAAACCCGCTCAGGCGGGTTTTTTTCGTCATGACTCGCTGTTTGGGTTAAACGAATTTAGCCGTCTTCTTGGCGCCTTTTGCTGCCTCGATAGGCTCTTCGGAACTGAGCCATTCGTCGAATTTAAGATAGGCTTCCAGGAATTTTACGAAATAGTTGATTTCGCTCATGTGCTCGACGTTGTGATCCATATACTTTGATGCCAGTTTGAAAGCGTCGTCGTTGTCAAATTTCATAAGTCCACCTCGGCTGAATGTAGTATTCAATGTGCGATCCGTGCAACCTGACAGGCCGGGATCGAGAGTGAAACTCTAAAAAGAGTACTCGAGTTTCCAAAAAACACCTGCAAAAGTAACACAAAACTTAACATATGAAACAAGCAGACTTTATTTCTGTTAACAATGGCATTTTTCGACACTTTCCTAAAGACCATCTATCGTGAGAGGAGGCAGCTAAAATGTTGTTGTCGAGCGATAAAATCGCGGCAGGATAGGCACGTTTTTCCGCAAAGTCGCGTCAATAATCTGATTACGCAGCGCTTTTTAGACGGATTATTCCGACAAATGAGAATTTTTACTGTAAATGCCGAGTGATTGCCCGATACAACTCGGATAACATATAAGAATATTATTATCCGGGTTCATCCAGGCGGTACCGGTTGTGCGCTTAGACAAGAAAATTTCTTCGCTCGATAATCTCATTTACTCCAATTATCGCGTGACCCACGGGTTGCGAATGGGGTTGGCTTTTGTGCTGACCTTCCTGATAGTCCGCATGACGCAATTACCGGAAGCCACGTGGCCGATGATTACGCTGGTGGTCGTCATGGGGCCTATCTCTTTTTGGGGAAACGTGGTGCAACGCGTTTCGGAAAGGATTATCGGAACTGTCGGCGGGTCCATCGCGGGCATGGCGGCGCTGTGGCTGGAACTCTATTCTTTACCGCTGATGCTGATGTGGTGCGGGCTGGTGGTCTTCGCCAGCGGGTATCTTGCTCTAGGAAAGCGCGCCTACGCGGGTCTGCTGCTTGGTGTGACGCTGGCCGTCATTATTGGTGCCGGTCCGGGCGATATGGAAACCGCCCTGTGGCGAAGCGGTGATGTGCTGATTGGTTCGTTGCTGGCCCTGCTTTTCTCGAGTATCTATCCGCAGCGCGCCTTTATTCACTGGCGCATGCAGATGTCCGATTACCTGATGTCGCTGAACAAACTGCACAGTGCCTGGCTGTCGCCGAATATGCTGGAGCGTCCGCGATTACAGAAGAAACTCAAGCAGGCGATGGCGCAGATGATAAAGATGCGTGCGCTTCATGCCGCATCGAGTAAGGAATCGCACATTCCGCGTGAAGTGTTCGATGCCTCGCAAACGCTGTGCCGCAATCTGCTGTGTACGCTCGAACTGCTGGCCGATGCCTACTGGAGCTCGCGCGAAAGCCATTTTATCATGCTCAATGCCCGCACTTTGCGCCACACCCAACGCTCGATTCTGGAAGCGCTGCAAAAGCTGAGTTTTATGTTGCGTAACGGCTCGATGGGCGATGAGCTGCAAATCAGTATTCAATTGAATGAATCGGCGCTGGAGCTTCAGGAACTGATGCAGTCGATGAACCGTGGCAAGAATAATGAAGCACAAATCTATGGCTACGTCTGGCTCAGTATGCAGGTTACCGATCAGCTTAAGTCATTGGGGGATTTGCTCACAATGGCAATGGATAAGCAGGAGCCGGTTGTGGTCGCGAAGGCTGAATCCTGATAGTCTGTCTGCTATTGCGGGCAGTCAGTAAATGAATCTGTGTAACTTAATCGAAGGTGTAAAAATGGATAATATTACTAAGCCGAGTTTCCAGGACGTCCTGGAGTTTGTACGTATTTTTCGTCGTAAAAACAAACTTCAGCGTGAAATTGTCGATAACGAAAAGAAAATCCGCGATAACCAGAAACGTGTTCTGCTGCTCGACAACCTGAGCGATTACATCAAACCCGGCATGAGCATCGATGACGTTCAGGCCATCATCGCCAACATGCGTGGCGACTATGAAGACCGCGTTGATGACTACATCATCAAAAACGCCGACCTGTCGAAAGAACGTCGCGAGATGTCCAAAACGTTGAAAGCGATGGGCGAAATCAAAGCCAACGAAAGTAAGTAACTGTTGTCTTTCCCCCACCTCTGCGTGGGGGAACTGTCCGCTTTCTGCTTTATCACACTCTTTCCGCACTTCCCTTTCTAGGCCTCCGCCTGCGCCGCCTTGCGGACTTTATTCAACCAGTCATCAAGTAACGCCTGACGTCCCGCCCACAGACTTTCGGCCTTTTCCACATCCACGATTTCGAAACGTAAAAAATCACCGGGTTTGGCCTGACCCAGACGAGCGAGATCCGCGCGGATGACAGTGGCTATTTTCGGGTAACCGCCGGTCGTCTGGCGATCGTTCATGGCCACGATAGGCTGCCCGCTGCCGGGGATCTGAATACTGCCGCGCGCGATGGCATCGGACACGATGTTAAAACCCTTGGTGTGAGCCAACGGGTTGCCGGTGAGGCGATACCCCATACGGTCGCTTTGCTCGCTCACCCGATAAACGTTGTCGACAAACTGGCGAAGCGCCGATGCATCAAAATGGTCGTCCTGCGGGCCTGCAATGACGCGAATCGGTCGCCTTTCACGTTGCGGCATCAGGCGCTGTTCCGGCATGCCGTGTTCGCCCCGGGACGCAGGCAATCGATCGGCAAGCGGCAAGACATCGCCTTTTTGCAGCGGTCGGCCGGCAAAACCGCCGAGTCTGGCACGCATTAACGTCGACACACTGCCCATGACCGGTTGCACGTCAAACCCACCGGCCACGGCAAGATAACCGCGCGCGCCGCTCAGTGCGCGAGTGATGTTAATAATGCTGCCCGGAAACAGGGTAAAGCGACGGAAGGGCATCTGAACCTGGTCATCGACCGTCAGCGCCATATCGCCGGTAATGGCGACCGTGCAGGGACGCGCGCCCGTCAGGCGCAGCCTCGCCCCGGTCAGCGTAAATTCCAGTGCACCGGTATTGGCTTCATTGCCGACCAGCGCATTGGCCAGGGCAAAACTCATCTCATCCATCGCGCCCGAAGGAGGCACGCCGCAGTCTTCAAAACCAAAGCGGCCGAGATCCTGCAAGGTCGTGTACAAGCCGGGGAAAGCACCTCGAAACCGTTGTTCATTGCCATGTCCACGTGGGTAAATAGTCAGTCTGGGAGGAGAGATCCTGATACGCTTCGAGGTCAATCGCGCTGAAACGCACGCGATCGCCTGCGCGAAACAAAAAAGGGCTGTCGCGTTCGGGGGCAAAACTGCGTACCGGCGGTTCGTCCTATCAAATGCCAGCCGCTCGGCGCTTCGACCGAACCTACGGCGGTCTGCATGCCGCCGATGCTGATACTGCCCGCGGGCACCTTCAGGCGCGGCGATTCGCGGCGGGAGGTGTGCAGCAGCGGATCCAGCCCGCCGAGATAGGCGAAGCCCGGCATGAAACCTATCATGTAGACGCGATACGCCACCGCACTGTGTCGCGCGATCACCTCTTCGGTAGAGAGGTGGTGAAACTGCGCGAGCCAGTCAAGGTCGACGCCATTATCGCCGCCGTAATTGACGGGAATTTCCCACAGACGGACGGGATCGGCTTCGCCGTCGGGTTGAGATAGAAGATAGTGCAGCGTTGCAATCAGCGCGTGCTGGCGAGTCTGCGTAGAGTCATACCCTACGGTCAATGCGCGGTAAGTGGGCACCAGCGAAGTCACGCCTTTTACGCCCGCATGGCGCACCCGGGCCGCCAGCGCCGTGACGCGGGCGTTGACTGCTTCATCAATCACCTCGCCAAAATCGACATAAACCGCCTGATCGGCGATGGGCAAAATCCGCCACGGTATTACGTGTTCAGTCAAAACAGGATCCTCTCTACAGCCGCTATTTTAATCAGATTCAATATGGAATACTTTTGGCATACCAAAGGTGTGCTGTCAACACACCAAACAATTCTGGCCGCAGTCTTGCATGGCTTATAAGCAGACAACGGTAAGAGCCGCTTGAGATAACGCAAAAAAGGTGCCAATTGCGCGCACAACGGGAGAGAGGATGCTTATAGATTTAAACAGCGATATGGGTGAAAGCTTTGGTGCCTGGAAAATGGGTGAAGATGACGAGATGCTGTCGATTGTCACCTCGGCCAACATTGCCTGCGGCTTTCATGCGGGCGATCCGGATGTTATGGCCGACACGTTAAGCGCGGCGAAAGCGAAGGGCGTTGGCGCGGGAGCGCACCCAAGTTTTCTGGATATTCAAGGGTTTGGTCGTCGGCAGATTCTGGGTGAAACGCCTGACCAGATACAGAGGCAAATCATCTATCAGATTGGCGCCCTCAAGGCACTGGCCGAAAGTCAGGGTTACTCGTTGCAGCACGTCAAAACCCACGGGGCGATGGGCAACATGGCGGCCGAAGATCCGGAGCTTGCCAGGGCGGTGGCACAGGCTATTTATCGGGTTGATCCCGAGTTGATTATGGTAGTGATGCCGGGCATGGAAACGGAAAAGGCGGCCGAAAAGATGGGGCTGAAAATGGTGCGGGAAATCTATGCCGATCGCGCCTATACCGAAGCCGGTACGCTCGTCTCGCGCAAGTTGGCCGGTGCGGTGATTCACGACCCGCAGCAGGCCGCCACACGGGTCATGCGCATGCTGGAAAGTCAGGCGATTATCACGCTGGAAGGGGTAAAATTGCCCACGCGTATCGACAGCATCTGTGTGCATGGCGATACGCCGGGCGCGGTAGAAATGGCGCGCCAGCTCCGCTCCCTGCTTGAAGCCAATGGCATGACACTGGCGCCGATGGCAAAAGTGATTGCCTAAACAGAGGACCCGCCGTTAACGACGGCGGGTTTCCCAGATCTCTGGATTGATTATCGACGCCGGACAGCAATCCTGAAGAGTCTCAATCACGCCCGATACGGCGGCGCTGGCCATGCGCATGAGCGCCTGCTCTGCCGAGGCCGCCGCGTGCGGAGTCAGTACCACATTCGGCAACGTCGTCAGCGGGCTGGAGGCAGGCAGCGGCTCGACGGCAAACACATCCAGACCCGCTCCGGCTATCTCTGCGTTTTGCAATGCATGAATCAGCGCCGGTTCGTCTATCAGCGCCCCACGGCTGGTATTAATCAGAAAGGCCGATTTTTTCATCAGGGCCAGTTCCGCCGCACCAATCAGATTCTGCGTTTCTGGAAGTGAAGGCGCGTGCAGTGACACGATATCGCTTTCAGCCAGCAGGCTTTGCAGGCTGTGCGCCTTGTGCAAACCGAGTGCCGCCAACTCTTCGGCGCTGCGGCGGGTCAAGACCTGCACGCGCATGCCCATCGCCTGCGCCAGTGTGGCCACTATCTGGCCGATAGCACCAAAGCCGACAATGCCCAGGGTTGCACCGAACAACTCGCTCAGGCCGCCCTGAAATCGGAAGGAAAATTCGCCTTTGCGCACGGCGCTGTCGGCGGCGGGAAGGCGTTTTGTCAGCGCGAACATCAATCCAAGGGCATGTTCCGCCACCGAGCGATTATTGGCACCCGGTGTATTGAACACGACTATCCCCAACGCACTGGCAGCCGCCAGATCGATGCCGTCAATCCCGACACCGTGAACGGCGATTGCCCGCAGATTAGGCAGTTGCACCATACGAGTGCGTGAAAATTGTCCGCTGCGGTAAATGGCGGCGACCACATTTTCGGCGCGTGCATCCTCGCAGACGGCTTCTCCTACCAACGGTTCGATGCCGTTCTCCCTGAGTTGCTGCAAGCCGGAAAGGTGAATGGGTTGGGGAATCAAACAGGTTTTGTTCATTTTTTCACTCTTTTAGATAAAAAATGTGCGCTTGGCATTTTAATTGCATTTCTTGTGTATACCAAAAGAATGCCAAGTTGGGTATTTGAATTTTTAGTGTGAGGAAACCTATGACCGCCAAAAACGACGCTTCTCTGTCCGATTTCATATTGGATGCCACCCGCGGGACCGCCGTCGCGTTACAGCTAGGTCAGGTGTTAAGCATTACCAATCTTCAGGGAAATCAGGTTGTCGATGCATGGGCTGTGATGCAGTCCGATCCCTTTGAATACGCCTCGATGGAACATACCCGCTCCGTGAACAGCAATCTTTACTTTGAGCTGAACATGCCGGTAGTCAGTATCTACCGCCAGCCGATGTTCACGCTGGTGGGCGACACGACTCCGGGCCGTCATGACACCTTGCTGTGCCCCTGCAACGCGGCGATTTATCGCGAGCTGGGCTGCACGGATTACCACCGCAGTTGCACCGACAACTTCCATGAAGCGCTCGCGGAGCGGGGCATTTCGCTGCCCTTTACCCCGGCTTCGTTAAATTTGTTTATGAACGTGCCAATCACGCAGGCGGGGGAACTCGACCGCGTACCGCCGCATTCTGTCGCCGGTGACGTACTGCAACTGCGCGCCGAAGCGGATATTTATCTGGTGCTTTCTGCCTGCCCTCAGGACATCACGCCTATCAACGGCGCATCGCGCCAACCGGCCGACATCGGGCTGGCGGTGACGTCGTCCGCCGGAGACAACAGCTATGCGAAAACCGTGCCGGAGGGAAGCAAATGATTGAATCATCAACGCCTTTATTAACCATCAAAGAACTGAACAAGAGCTATGGCGATCTTCACGTCCTGAAAAACGTGGCGCTGGACGTTCACAAGGGCGAAGTCGTGTCGATTATCGGTGCCAGCGGTTCAGGCAAAAGCACCTTTCTACGCTGCCTGAATGTAATGGAAATGCCGCAGAGCGGTTTTATGAATTTCGACGAGTTCGCATTCGATTTTCGTGACGGCGCAAGGGCGCAACCTACCGAAGAGCAGTTACGCCTGCTGCGCGCGCGCATCGGCATGGTGTTTCAAAGCTACAACCTGTGGCCGCACATGACGGTGCTGGAAAACGTTATCGAAGCGCCGTTGCGGGTGAAAAAAATGTCCCGAAAGCTGGCGATTGAGCTGGCTGAAAGCCTGCTAAGCCGCGTGGGGCTGTATGAGAAGCGCCATCAATATCCGGCCAAACTGTCGGGCGGGCAGCAGCAGCGCGTCGCCATTGCCCGCGCACTGGCGATGAAACCCCAGCTGATGCTGTTTGACGAAGTCACCTCGGCGCTGGACCCCGAACTGGTGGGCGAAGTGCTGTCACTCATGGCGTCGCTTGCCGATGAAGGCATGACCATGTTGCTGGTAACCCACGAAATAGCCTTTGCCCGCGACGTCTCATCGCGCGTGGTGTTTTTCGACCAGGGCGTCATGGCCGAAGACGGGCCGCCCAATCAGGTGCTGCATAATCCTGAAAGCCCGCGTTTACGCCAGTTTCTTAGCCGAATTTTGCACGAAGATTTCAAGGGATCGCAGGAGAACCGTCCATGAACCAGATTTGGAGTGACATCAATACCTATGGCATGGGGTTTCTCGAGGCGTCGTGGACCGTGTTGCTGATTACGCTCTCGACCATCGTGCTTAGCTGGGTGTTTGGATTCGTGGCGGTGAGCGCCAAAACCTCGAAGGTGAAATTATTCCGTGGCATGGGCCGGTTCTATATCTGGTTTATTCGCGGCACACCGGCGCTGATTCAGATTTTTGTGGTCTATTTCGGCTTTCCGCAAATCGGCATTCATCTGTCGCCGTTCGTGGCGGGCGTCTTTGCGCTGGCGTTGAACAGCGGGGCTTACGTGGCCGAGATTATCCGCTCGGGCCTGAAGGCGATTCCGCGCAGTCAGGTCGAATCGGCTTCTGCGCTGGGCATGAGCAAAAACGAGATTATGCGTCGCATCGTCTTGCCGCAGGTGTTTCGCATCGTGCTGCCGCCACTGACCAACGAGGCGATTTCAACGCTGAAAAATACCTCGCTGCTCTCGACCATCACGGTGATTGATATCACGCTGTACGCGCAGACCATTATTTCCGCCACCTTCCGCCCGTTCCAGTTTTATATCGCGGCGGCCCTGATTTACCTGCTGCTGACCACGCTGTTGACCGAGCTTTCCGACTGGCTCGAACGTCGTCAGGCACGCTTTAGCTGATTATTACGGAGCACTGTTATGAGCGTTTTACCGACCGATTCTCTGGAAACCCCGCGCTTTTGTGGCGTGCCGACTTTTATGCGCCTGCCGATGGCAACCAATTTGAGCCAACTGGATGCCGCCATTATTGGCCTGCCTTCCGATTCTGGCGCCCCGTTTCGCACGGGGGCGCGCTTTGGGCCGAATGCGGTACGAGCGATGTCTATCATGCTGCGTCCTATCAATCCTTATCGTAATGATATCAATGTGTTCGAGACGCTGCGCTGCGCCGATGCGGGCGATGCCGCCACTGTGCCGGGCTACGAAGAAGAGTGTCTGCAACGCATAGAGCAGGCGGTGTATGCCCTGTCCAGCGCGGGCGTGGTGCCGTGCGGTATTGGCGGCGATCACTCGATTACGCTCGCCGAACTGCGCGCCGTAGCCAAAGTTCACGGGCCGGTGGCGCTGGTGCAGTTCGATTCGCACAGCGATACCTGGGACAAATATTTTGCCGATAAACGCTACAGCGCGGGTACGCCTTTTCGCCGTGCGGTAGAAGAGGACTTGGTGGACCCGTCGCATTCGATTCAGGTCGGGCTGCGCGGCTCGCTGTTTCGCACCTCCGACATCACGCAATCGCTGGATCTGGGCTACGAAGTGTTTACCACGGATCAGATGTTTGATCTGGGCATCAAGGAGATGGCGCAGCGCATTGCCGAGCGCACTGCGGGTCGTCCGACCTTTATCACCTTCGATATGGATTTTGTCGACCCCGCCTTTGCGCCGGGCGTACAGACGCCGGAAGCGGGAGGACCCAGCGCGCGTGAGGCGTTATTACTGCTGCGCGCGCTGAAAGGCATCAATATGGTGGGCTGTGACGTAACGGAAATCAGCCCGATGTACGACGGGCCAGGGCAGATTACCTCGCTGCTCGGGGCAACTGTGATGGCCGAACTGTTGGCGCTGTTGGCCAGTGAACGCGCAGCATAGCGCGAGACGTTGAAATAGTTACAACATACAGGGTATTTCCTTCACCTATAACTTGAGAGTGACATCATGAAAATAAAACATTTTCTCGGCATGGCCACCGTTCTCGCCGCAGTGTCCATTCCTCTGTTTGCCAATGCGGCCGACAGCACTGCCAATCTTGAACTGCTGAAACCGGGCAAACTGTCTGTCGCGACAGAGGGCACCGATCCCCCGTTCAGCATGCGCGGCGCCAACGGCCAGCTCGACGGTCTGGAAATTCGGGTCATGAAAGAAGTGGCGCGTCGTCTGCATCTGGAATATACGCCGGTGATTACCAAATGGGACTCGATTCTGGTCGGTCTGCAAGCCAACCAGTTTGATATGAGCAGTGCGGCGATGGACATCACACCGGCGCGGCAGAAAGCTATCGTCTTCTCCGATGGCTGGATAGAGTCGGGCGGGCGCATTATTCTGCCGAAAAATTCGGACATCAAATCGGCGCAGGACCTGAAAGGCAAGCGAATCGGGGCACAGGTTTCCTCTACCTATGCCCAGTTGGCAATCGATCACGGCGCAACGCTCAAGAACTATATCGATGTCACGGCGGCGGTGCAGGATCTTGCCAACGACAACATCGACGGGGTTATCAACGACTCCATCGGCAATGCCTATCTCATTAAGGATATGCATCTGCCGTTAACGCAAACGCCTGACTATGTGAGCGTTATTCAGAAAGGCTTCGCCTTCAAGAAAGGAAAACCGAATCTGGTGGCGGCAGTAAACAAAGCGCTGGCGGATATGAAGGCCGATGGCACCTATGCTAAACTCGTCACCCCTATTGTGGGCTTCGATCCGGCACCGAAAGATCCGGTACGCACGCTTCCTCAGTAAACTGTGTCATGACCCTCGGCGGGACACAGTCTGGTTATGAGCGCCTTGCAGGGTGCGCATCCGGGCGAGAAAAAGCAGGGCAGGCACCCGTGTCTGCCTTTTTTATCAGTCTTGTTAATGTGAAATGACACCATGGATTCCATCAAAAGTACGTCTGATTTGATTGGTGAGCGCGAGCAGAATCTCGGCAGTAAAGCCTACGAGGTGCTGTTGAATATGCTGATTAACCGGGAACTGCCGGTCAATACGGTGCTCCAGGAAAGGAAGCTGGCCGAGTTGCTGAATATTTCACGCACGCCGGTTCGTGACGCACTTAACCGTCTGGAAAACGAAGGTTTTATTATCCGTACTGGCGGACGCACGCCGGTGGTGAAGGAGT
The DNA here is from genome assembly GCF_026967475.1 of Rouxiella chamberiensis. Taxonomy (NCBI): domain Bacteria; kingdom Pseudomonadati; phylum Pseudomonadota; class Gammaproteobacteria; order Enterobacterales; family Yersiniaceae; genus Rouxiella; species Rouxiella chamberiensis. The sequence continues at coordinate 638,142 of NZ_CP114058.1, forward strand.
TTTCCATTCGCGAGCTGATTGAAACGCTGCACGTGAGGCGCACGCTGGAATCCGAAGCCGCCAGCTTGTCGGCAGGGCGAGTGCCGGTCAAGGAACTGGACGCCATTGAAGCCGGTATCCGCAAGCTGCTTGCCGAAGAAAACCCAAGCCCGCAGGAAGACTGGGAAATCGATAGCCGCTTGCACACCGCGCTTGCGCAGTACAGTGGCAATCAGTTGCTGACGCAATATATAGAAAGCCTGCGACTTAAAACGCGGATGTTTAACCTGCGTCAGGTACCTGAGCGGTTTGTCAGCGGCCACCATGAGCATCTGGAAATCATCGCGGCGTTACGCAGCGGAGATGCCGAAGCCGCGCGCGCCGCTGCCGCCAGACACATCGATAATGTGCGCGAAAGCATTGTTCGTCGTTTAAGTCAGCTCTAATGTCGTCGATTGCGGTTAAAATCTCCCAACCATGCGGTTATTTTTACCCATTTGGCAATAGATTAATAACGAATAAAACCATTATCGAGCGCAAATTATTTTAATCAGTGGTCAGCCTCCCAGTAATCGCACCGGCTGACCCGCCTGCCATGCCTGAATATCTTCGATGGCTTCCTTGAAATAGATTCGATAATTGTCGTCGGTGACGTAGCCTAAATGCGGCGTAGCCAGCACGTTTGGCAGATGCCGATAAGGATGATTGTCGGGTAGAGGTTCCTGGTCAAATACGTCAAGCCCCGCACCGGCAATCTGATGATTGAGCAGTGCTTCCAGTAGCGCAGGCTGATCTACCAGCCCCGAACGGGAAGTGTTAATTAAAAAGGCGCTGCGTTTCATGGTTGCCAAATCTTGCGCATCGATAATTCCCCGACTGCGTTCACTCAACACCAGATGCAGTGAAACCACATCGCTTCGCGCGAGCAATGCCTGTTTGGACTCGGCCAGTTCCGCGCCGTGTTCTGCCGCGCGTTCAGGCGTCAGGTTCTGGCTCCACGCCAACACCTTCATGCCGAACGCCTGTGCTATTGTCGCCATTCGCTGACCAATTTTACCCAGTCCTATCAGCCCCAGCGTTTTTCCGCGCAGGCCGACACCCAGCGTGCTTTGCCACGGCCCACTGTTGCGGATGGAACGGTTTTCAACGGGGACATGACGTGCCAATCCGAGAATCAATGCCCAGGTCAGCTCGACGGGCGCATCCGATCCACTGCCGGTGCCACAGACCGTGATCCCCTGTGCCTTTGCTGCCGCAAGATCGATAGACGCATTACGCATGCCTGAGGTAATGAGTAGTTTAAGTTTCGGCAGTTGTGCCAGCAGGGAAGCGGTGATCGGCGTGCGTTCGCGCATGATGACCAGAATATCGGCCTCTTTCACGGCATCGACCAGCCGCTGCGGATTCTGTAGGGGATTATGTAGCGCAACGACCTCGACAGTGGGTGAAAGCGTTGACCAGTCGGCCTGACACAAGGCGACGTTTTGGTAATCATCAAGAATAATGCAGTGTAGGGTCATGGTGTTTTTCCCGAGATGCGGTTTTTGATTTTATCTGGGTACGTAAAAGTTATAGCAGCGACTGAGAAAGAGGGAAAGGGTAATGTGTCTTGCCCGGTTGTGACGTAAATACTCTCCTGAGATGATTTATATCATTAATGCCTTCCATAATAGCGCTCTCAATTAACGCTCATAATAAAATTAATTAGGATGACTTTTTTAGCCGGGCTGCATAATTTGTCCTTGCTGATTTTTTGTTTTTAAATAAACACGAAAGGGCTTTCACCTTTGAATGATATTGAGCATGATACTTTCCGTTGTCCTTTATTTTTGTGGCTCTTGAGGTGCGAGAATTTTTGTCTATTAAATATATTTAAGGGTAATGTCAGGTTCCTTAATCTGAGTTTTTCTGTGCAATGATGCCTATTAATTAAAAGGATTTTAATTCAATGAGATCACGGCCGTTAGATAAAAACATTGGAATGATTACGATTATTCCAATGACGCTGTTGATAGTAATGCAGCCCCTGTCACAACCCGCCAACGCGGCGGGGCGGGCGGCCTTTAATTATGCGGCACATCTTGCCACGCAAACCGCTGCGCAAAGTCTGGAAAGCGAGTTAACGCGGTTGGGAGGCACCTCGCGGATTACGCTGAGTCCTGCGGCAGGTTCATCCTCTTTCGATATGGCGGGCGACGTGCTGCTCCCTCTGCTTGATAACAAAAACGACGCTCTGCTGTTTACTCAACTCGGCCTGCGCCGCGCGGATGCACGCCATACCCTGAACCTCGGGCTAGGTATGCGTTATTTTAGCGACGCCGCGATGCTGGGCAGCAATCTGTTTCTGGATAATGACCTGACGGGTAATAACCGGCGCTGGGGAGTTGGCATTGAAGGTTGGACGACTCACCTTAGGTTGGCGGCAAACGGTTATAGGCGGCTGACAGACTGGCATCCTTCGCGCGATGGCGCAGGGCTTCTGGAGCGCGCGGCCAACGGCTGGGATATTGAAGCCCAGAGCAGCTCACCTGCCTATCCCCATGTTGGCGGAAGACTGAAATACGAAAAATATTATGGTCGGCATGTGGCGCTGCGTCCTCGAGACTCTCGGCAAGACAACCCCTCTGCATTGAGCGCCGCGTTAAGCTGGACGCCCATGCCGCTCTTTACGCTGGAAGGAGAACATCGGCGGGCGGGGGGCATCGTCCTGACAATCTGCTGCGTCTGATGGTGAACTATGATTTGGGTCGCTCACTGGCGGCAAGTCTGGACCCGGCCCAGGTTGCGTCTATGCGAAGCCTTCGGGGAGGGCGTTTCGATCTGGTGTCACGCAACAATCACATCGTGCTGGATTATAAAAAACAGTCGCGTATTCATTTTTCAATGAATGAGATAATTCAAGGCCTTGCCGGTGACAACCGTTCTCTGGGAATCAACGTTTCTTCAACGCACGGCGTAGCAAAGATGCGGTTAATTGCCGATGAATTCAAGGCCGCCGGAGGCATTATTCTCAATGAAGAAAGTGCAGCGGCGTCGATTATTCTTCCTGCCCGTAATAGCGAGACGGATAATACTTATCCGCTTATTGCGACAGCCATAGACAGTCGTGGGCAACTCTCCACGCCGTTACAGGCGAGAATCGTCGTGAATGCGGAAATCGACAGTCAAGGTTCGTCGGCAGTCATTACGGATCCCGAGTTAGTGGCGGACGGAAATAAGTCAACGACGTTAACACTGAAATTAAATAATAAAGATAATAAACCGGTGAGCGGCATGACGAATAAACTTCATCTGGCAGTGAAATCTCGACAACTTTCACCGCTTCCCCTCAGCTTTACTCAATATCGCGAGACATCTATGCCGGGTATTTATGCCGCCACGCTCACGGCGGGTACGCAAGCGGGGAAGGTAGTGATGGTTTCTACCTTGCAGGGTCACAAGCCTTTTGAAACCGTTGTTACGTTGAAAGCGGCGGAATTACCCGATATCAAGGTGGCTGCCGTTACTCTGCACGCCGATAATCTTAAACCGCTGGAAAAACAGCGCATTTCCCTGACTGCCCATGTTAAAGGCAGCGATGGCAAGGCGTGTGAAAACCAGTGGGTGACGTTCTCCTCGGCTCATAAAAATCTGCAAATTACAGATACGCGGGTCAAGACCGACAGAAATGGAGTCGCGCGCACTACGGCCCTTGCAATAGCCGCTCATATGGGCGTCGAAGTGGGCGCTACGTCCGGGGCTGTCAACTCGGAAAAACTTACCATTCTTATCCGCTACCGATTGCCAAGTTAACGTGTCACCTAAATACCGTAAAAAGTAAGGCAGGAGAAGGTAGCAAAACACGCTCCTGCCCGTGGTTCAGGCTTTAGGGAAGATCCAGACATCGTTGACAGGCAAGGTCAGGCGACAGACCGCGGATTCCCGTACATCGGTTCCGTAGGCGCGAATCACAAAATCATCGGCCTGCGTGCGGAACAGATACTCCCAGCGGTCGCCAAGATACATGCTGGTCAGTAACGCCAGCTCCAACTGGTTATCTTCCTGCGCCTCTGTAAGCCTTACGCGCTCAACCCGTATCACCGCCGTGCCTTCGGTGCCGGCCTGCAAACCTTGTCCGGCCATGCCCCACAACACCCAGTCTTTACCTTCGATGCGCGCCTTGCCGTCCCGAATTTCAGTCACTTTGCCGTGCAGCCGATTATTGCTGCCCATGAATTCGGCGGTGAAGAGGGTAGTGGGTGAGCCATACATTGACTGAGGCGTGCCCTCCTGCTCGATTTTGCCGTTATTGAGCAACAGGATACGGTCGGAGATCGCCATCGCCTCATTTTGGTCATGCGTGACCATCAGCGCCGACAGGCCCAGCTTGATAATCAGTTCGCGCAGGAAGACGCGCGCCTCTTCGCGCAGCTTGGCATCGAGGTTCGACAGCGGTTCATCCAGCAAAATCACCGGCGGGTTGTAGACCAATGCCCGACCAATGGCCACGCGCTGCTGCTGACCGCCCGAAAGTTGATGCGGATGGCGATTGCCGAGATGGCCAAGCCCAAGCTGGTCCAGCACGTTTTGCACCCGCTGTTTCAACTCGCCGGAGGCGGTTTTGCGCAATTTAAGAGGATAGGCCACATTCTCGAACACGGTCTTGTGCGGCCACAGCGCATAGGACTGAAATACCAGCCCGAGATTGCGCTCTTCTGCCGGAATTTCGCTGCGCGAGGTGCCCGCGTAAACGGTATTCTTGCCGATCACGATTTTGCCCTGCGTGGGTTTTTCGAGTCCGGCGACCGCCCGCAGCAAGGTGGTTTTTCCGCTGCCGGAAGGCCCGAGCAGGGAAACCACTTCACCACGGCGTAACTCCATCGACACACCCTTGAGCACCGGATTGTCGCCATAGGTTAAATGCAGATCTTCTACCGTCAATTCAATCATGTAATTTAACTCCAAAACGCAGGGCAATCCCCAAACCGAGCACCACCAGCAGAATATTGATGAAAGAGAGCGCCGCAACAATGTCTATCGCACCCGCCGCCCACAGCGAGACCAGCATCGATCCGATGGTTTCCGTTCCGGGGAGAGGAGATAGACCCCCGTAGAATATTCGCGCTCGAAAATAAGAAACATCAGCAGCCAGGAGCCAATCAATCCGTAGCGGGAAAGCGGGATGGTCACGTGGCGGGTAATCTGGCCGCGCGTCGCGCCGGTACTGCGTGCCGCTTCTTCAAGCTCCGGCCCGACCTGCAACAGGGTTGACGAGATAAGCCGCAGCCCGTAGGCCATCCACACCACCGTATAGGCCAGCCACACGCTGAAAATGGTGCTGCGCAGCGAACGCAGCCAGACGATAAAGTGCTCTCGTAACCAGTCGGCAACCGGCAGCGCTGCCATCCAGCCGTCTTTCAGCGATCTGTCCAGCCACATCGGCAGAAACAGGAACACCCACAGAAAGGCCAATCCCGCCAGCAGGCCCGGAACGGCACGCGGTACCAGCACGCTATAATCGAGAAAGCGCGTGGCGCCATCGGGTTTGCGGTGCATGGCAATGCCGATAAACAGATAGCACACCACCGCAAGCGCTCCACCGATAACCCCGATTGCCATCGAGTTGACGATGGCCCGCAGCAGGTTTGGCTGTTGCCAGATAGTGCGGAAGGTATTGAGCGACAGTTCATCCCACAGGGAAACGCCCACGCCCCAGTTGGAGATAAATGCCCGCAGCACGACCCCGACCAGCGGCACGCCAATGGTAACCGTCAGCCAGAACACCACCACCGCGCCCGCGACCCAGCGCCATTTGCCGAGGGGCAGGGCGCGTGCCTGTGAAGCTTTGCCCTTGACGGTAACGAAACGATTGGCGGTGCGCATCAGTCGACGTTGCAGCATGACCAGCGGAATCGTAATACAGATAAGCACCACCGCCACCGCCGCCATCAGATGATAGGAAGGCGTGCCGAGTTTATTGGTAAGTTGATAGAGATAGGTGGCCAGCACCAGATTGCCCTCCGGATCGCCGAGCACCAGCATCAGCCCGAACACTTCCAGCCCAAGAAAGAACAGCAGCACGGAAGCGTAAAGGATGGACGGGCGAACCATGGGCAAACTCACGGCGGTCATTACCTGCAAGGGCGAGGCACCGGCCGTGCGTGCGGCTTCTTCGACATCAGAGCCGACACTGCGCAGCGCCGACGAAATATAGAGATAGGCGTGAGGCACGTGTGTGAGTCCGGCAATCACCACAATGCTTGCCATCGAATAGATATTCCACGGCACAAAGCCCAGCAAGGCGTCAGCCCATAGCGAAAAGAAGCCGACCGGGCCGGCCGCAACCACGTAGCCAAACCCAAGAACCATGGGCGAGACAAAGATGGGCACCAGAATCAGGGGTTCGATAAAACGTCGTCCGGGTAAATCGGTTCTGACCATCAGAAAGGCCAGAATACCGCCAAGCGGAATGGCAATCACCACCAACCCGAAGGCCAGAATAAAGCCGCTTTTCAGCGCCTTGTAAAAGTCGGGATCGGTGAAGATAAACGCGAAGGATTCCAGACTCCATTCTTTGGAAGGGGAAAAGAACGGGGCGGAAAGAAAGCTCTGAATGATGATAAACGAGAGCGGGACATAAATGACCAGCGCCGTGATTGCCACGACCACACCGCGCGGCAGACTTTGCCATTTTCTCAGCAATCCACTCATAAAAATCCCTATATTCTCAAGTGAGACAGAGAGTTAACGCCCTCTTTCTGCAAAGGAAAGAGGGCGGGAGGGGAGATAACCGTGGACTATTTCGCCGAGGCTTCGCGCCACTGTTTGATGTAGTCCAGACGTTTTTTCTGTTGCAGATACTCAAGCAGGGTTTCATCGACAGGGATAGGCTTGAGCGCGTTACCGAGCATTTTGGTCATGCCATCGATGTCGTTCTTGCCTTCGATATCGTTACGAATGGATGGAATATCGGCCTGATTGGCGAGGATGCTCTGGCCTTTTTCAGACAGCACGTAGTCGAGCCACAGTTTGGCGGCATTGCTGTTGGCCGTGTCTTTACTGATGAAACTCACGCGCGACAGTACCAGCGTGTAATCTTTTGGATAGGAAATCCCAAGTGTCGGGTCTGTCTTGGCGCGCGCTTCGGCGTAGGACCCGAGGATATTGAAACCAATCAGGTTTTCGCCGGAAGAGACACGTTCCATCATGGTGCCGGTGGAGGATTGCACGGTCAGGCCACCTTTGGCGATATCGGCCAGCCGTTTGAAGTAGTCAGGATCGGCCTTGAAATCCTGTACGGACAACATAAAGCCCAGCCCGGATTTTTCGATATCGTAGGTGGTGACTTTGCGCTTGAATTTATCGGTTTGACTGGCGATGAGTTTTGCAAGCGCAGCGTGGGAATCAGGCACGTCACCGGCCGGGATCAGCCGTTTGTTATAGATAAAGACCACGGGTTCATACGTGGTGCCGTAAGCCTTGTTCTTCCAGACCGCCCACTTTGGCAGTTGGCTCTGTTCGGGCGAAGCATACTCTTCGGCGTATTCGGTGGCCAGTTTCAGGCCGGTGTCCATCGACGAGCTCCAGACGACGTCACCGCTTGTGCCGCCCGCCGCCTGCTCGCTGATATAACGGTTGTACAGCTCGGTGCTGTTCATGTCGTTATATTCAACCTTAACGCCCGGATAGGTGGCTTCGAAGCCCTGAATCAGCGGGCCTGCCGCTTTGGTATCCGTGGTTGAATAGATAACCACCTTGCCTTCTTTTTTCGCGCCATCGACCGTTTTCTGATAATCGGTCGGGTAACCCTTGGGAAAATCTGCCCATGCAGAGACTGAAAAAGCCACGGTCAACGTAATCAAAGAAATTTTGAATTTATTTAACATTTATATTTACCCTTGTTTACATATCGGAAATATAAATTAACATATAGGTGATGTGGACTTAGGCGCAATGGCGAGGGCGGGATATCTTCCCGTTTTGTGAGGCTGGCCGATAATTCTCGCGAATCAGAGGGTAATGCGCTCCGCAAAAGAGAGAGGAGAGGCCTTGACCTCTCCCTCGGTGTTAAAAGGCGATGCTGGCACTCAAGACGGCGTTGCGGGTCTGTCCTTCCTCAACGCGCAGATTGCCGCCGCTCGAGGTGTAATAGTGCTTGTTGAACAGATTATTGATATTCAACTGAAGATGCGTCTTTTCACCCCATAGCGTGTTGTCCCAGCTGATAAAGCTGTCTGCGACAACGTAATCCGGCAGGCTGAAACTGTTGTCCGGATCGCCCGCCCTCGAGCCCATGTAGCGCGCGCCGCCGCCAAGGCGGAAACTGCCCGGCAGACGATGCCAGTCGAGCGTATGAGTCAGATACACCGCGCCCGAGTGGCGAGGCGCGTTTTGCAGACGATGGCCGTTATTCTCGGCGTTGTTCTGGTCATCGGTGATTTTTGCCTCGTCATAACTGTAATTGGCGCTCAGTGCCCAGTCAGGGTAAATCTCCCCGTTGATTTCAAATTCCGCACCCGTCGAGCGGGCCTTGTTGACCTCATAGGTCGACCCGTTCAGCGACAGCGAAATATTTCTTTCATCTATACGGTACAGGGCCACAGAGGCAAACACGGCGGGGGTCATTTGCCATTTTCCGCCCACTTCATAGGTTGTGCCCTGTTCTGGCTGACCCACATTGCCGTCATCGTCGACGGTTGTCGAAGGGGTAAAGGATTTGCTCAGGCTGCCGTAAAGTGACACGTCCGGCGTAAGCTTGTAGATCAAGCCGGTCTGCGGCAGGAACTTATTGCCTTCGTCCGCATAAGTCTCGGTGGGCGTCGTGAACCCTTCTGATTCACGCTGACGATAATGCTGGTAACGTGCGCCGCCCACGACGGTCCAGCGATCGTTCAGCGCAATGCTATCTTTTGCGTAAAGAGAGCGACTATAAATGCGATTAAGCAGATTGCTGGTGGCCGTTTTCTCCGTTGAGCTGTCGGTGACCGGCGTCATGCCGTAGACCGGATTATCCAGCGTGAAGACGCTGTTGGTTTTTCCGGTATAGGCGTGGGCGCGATACGTCTGGATCATTTCATAGTCGACGCCCGCGACCAGACTATGTGTCATGCCCAGAATGTCGGGCGTGCCGGTCACATCCCAGGAGGCATATTGCGTCTTGTGATTAAAGCCCCGGTTCGCATCCGCACGGCGGGTTACCGCGCCGGTGGTTGCGTTGATGGCGGTCACGCGCACTTCATTGTTATCGTATTGGCGCTGGTTCATGCCGTAGGTCAGGCGCGTACTCCAGACATCGTTCAGCTGATAATCCCAGTGAGAATTAACGGTCTGATTGCGTCCCCAGGCGTGATTGGTGTAGTCATCCAGACGCGTTTTATAGCCTATCGAAACCGGTTTTCCGTTGATGAAAGCCGTGCCGCGATCGTAGGGGATATCGTACTGGTAGCTTTCATAGCCCACATAAAAGCTGGCCTTTTCGCCATACCATTGCAGGGAAGGGGCCAGCAGATTGTGTTTCTGATTGCCGAAGCCTCGCCAGTAGTTTTGATCCTGTTTTTCGGCAATCATGCGAAACGCAAAACCGTTGCCCAGAGGACCGGTGACGTCGATGCTTCCCGCGCCGCCGCCCGTGCTGTTGTAGTGCCCGCCCACAAGGGTGTGCCATTGATACTGAGGCTTCTTGCTGACGATATTGATCATCCCGCCCGGATTGAGAATGCCGTAGAGCAGCGAGGCGGAGCCTTTGAGCACATCCACACGTTCCGCCGTGGCGTCGAGGTTCAATCCCTGACTGCTGCGGATCCCGTCGCGAAAAATCGAGCCGTCGGAGTTGGTGCCAAAACCTCGGCGCACAATTCCGTCTTCGGTGCCGCCAAGCGTGTTGGTTTCCGCCGCACCGCTGACAAAACGCATCGCATCGCTGAGGCTGGATATCTGATAGTCGTCGAGCTGCTTTCGAGTGACGACGCTGACTGACTGTGCCTCGTTCAGGCGCGAGGTCGGTGTTTTGCTGGCGACCGACGTCGTTGCGCTCGAGTAGGCATCGTCATCGGAATGGGAGGCGGTGATGGTAAGCGTATTACTGTCTTCGGCGGCGTGGCCCGCGGTCGGCGAAAGAAAAATGCCGCTATAAAGCACGGCGACTACGCTACGGGCACAACGATTTTTCCTGAATCCCAAGCCATTTGTTTTCATTATGAATAACTAACCCTGATAAAAATGATAAACGAGAAAATAAGCCGCTTAATTGCAATTGATTATCATTCAATCATGGGGTTATGTAGTAGTAAATGTTGTAGTAATATTGATTATTCACTACATGAAATGACGTTAATATCTTCTTTCGCCGCGCGGCATCCCGTTTCAATAGAGAGTAAAATTCAGTGAATTCATCAACATCTTCCAGGCGTGCCGACGTATTTACCGAGCGATTGCGGATGCGTGGGCAGCAACTTTCGCCACGATTACAGTCAGTATTACGCTACATTGATGAAAATAGAGAGGCGGTTTTGGAAAACACCGCGCTTGAAATCGCCGCGGCGGTCAATACGTCCGATGCCACGGTGATTCGTGCAATTCAGGCGTTGGGGTTTACGGGATTACGTGACTTGAAAACCACCCTGACGCGCTGGTTCGAGCCGGTCATGACCTCGACCGACAAGATGAACACCACCGTCGGCGAACTGACGCAAGGTACGCAGTCGAGCGTTGATTTTGTCTTGAACGGACATCGGCAAGTCTGTGATGCGCTTTCTGGCGAGGCTAATCGAGTGGCCGTCGCACAGGCCGTCTCTTTGCTGAACGAAGCGCGTAATGTCGCGATTTTCGGCATTAATGCCTCGGGGATACTGGCAGATTACACGGTGCGCTTGTTTAATCGCATAGGCTTGCCAGCACTGGCCCTGAATCGCGTGGGGATTGGTCTGGCGGAACAACTGCTCGCACTCAAACGTGGCGATGTATTAATCATGATGGCGCAGAAATCTGCGCACCGCGAGGGAACAACCACGTTGCGAGAGGCCAAAAGATTAGGTATTCCCGTTATCTTGTTGACCAACGCAGTGGATTCATTCTTTGCCAAAGAGGCCGACGTGGTTATCCATGTTCCCCGTGGCGGTGAAAATGGTCGGGTGCCGCTTCATGGCACCGTGCTGGTCTGCCTCGAGATGCTGGTCTTTTCTGTGGCCTCGATGGCATCACAGCGCACGATGCGCTCGATGAAAAGGATGCAGGAATTACATAAAGGGCTAAAGTCCGTTACCCGTAAACGTTAAGGCACGGCATTACCAGATCATCGGTTTTTTAACCCAGGCCACATTGCCCCGTTTTTTACGTTTGAAGTAAAGCATCGGGGCCAGCCATGACAGGATTATTGCCGCCAGCAGGCCCACCAGCGACACGGCAGGATTGCCGATAAGCGCCAGCGTGAGCCAGAAAACCAATACGGACACGACGCCCAGTGCCATTCGCAAAATGAGAATTAATCTTCTCTCTTCGGGATTGATATAGTTGACGACTCTTTCTGCGCCGCACTGATTACATCGCGCCCGCTCTTTAGTGAGTTCGCTGGCGCAAAAGGGACATGCCGTTTTCTTGGTATTATTATCGAGATTCATCTTATTTCCTGAAATTTATTGCCTAGCCATGTGTCTATTTTGCCTATAACGAATCTTTTAACATTGAGAATACATGAGAGTATTTTTTTATAATTATATCAAGCGTGTGGTTATTTTTTAACCTAATCTCATGATGTGGGGGTGAATATAACAGGCTCATTGGTCCTGTACAATGTTATTAATTAAGAAGGCTCCGATAATGAGCCATAATCTGGAAATATAATGTAAGAAGACGAAAATAAAGGTTTTTAAAAGGGTTAACTGAACACTCAGGTCTATTTATTCGATAGGTGATATATATACTAATAGGCCACTTATGCACAAATAGTGCTAAAGCTTAATTATCCTTTTTAGCCGGGGCGCACAAAACGGCCCGGTTGGAAAAAAGTGCCTTTATCGACTAGCCTTAAATAACTTAAACAAAGGAGGATGTATGGTCGATACAAGCAAAATTCTGGATCACGCTCAGGTTGTCGATGTTAACGGCGAACCACGTCGGTATAGTGGATCATCTTGATGGAGAAGATAAAATCAAGCTGGCCAAGAGCGATCCGGAAGCGGGCGGCAAGCATCATTTGATTCCTGTTGCCTGGGTAAAAGACATTGATGACAATAAAGTTATCCTTTCGAAATCCAAAGCCGATGTTGAGAGCGAGTGGCAGAGCGTATAATCGCTAACATGCTTCACCCCATTGCTTTCATGAAAACGGAGCCTGCTGATGCAGGCTTTTTTTATGTCAGAAAATAAGAGGCCGATCACGCTTATGATGGCTGGCGAGCGAAGGACGAAAAGGGGAGGCGCCTTTTTCCGACAATTCTTAAAGGGCTAACGTCTTGAATTATTTTCTTTTTCATTAAGAGTGTTTAACTATTAGGCATGAGTGCCGCTCACGATAAGCGCTATTTATACATTCCGGGCGCACTAGACTATTAATAAGAATTATCTTTAATGAGTGCTTATTGTTTATTACCCGCATGGAAGGTTAATGCTTTATTAGGTAACTCCTTGAGTTATCCTGTTTTTATCAGGTTCAATAGGATGTCTCTATCTAATTAATAGGGGTCAAATACGGCGCTTGAATTTGTTAATTGCCTAAGCTTTGCTATATTTATATTAAAGCAAAACGACAAAGGATTTACAGACGATGTTATTGTCTGTCAGGTATAAAAGACAGTTATTAACAAAATGGAGAAGGTAACCGCTCAGGGTGTGGCTTTAAGGATTAAATTTTTCTATTCTAAAATTACCCTAAACCTATCGGATGCGCTGTTTAAATAGATTGGGGTGAAGGAGGTTAAGCATTCTAAAACTACTTTTGAGTGAATTTTGTACAGAAAGATAAATTATTTTGTATATAATAAGCTATACCCGTTGCAAGCCCGTTAAGTTAAGCATTATCAGGAGTATAGGGTTGTAAGGTGAGCATCGAAACTATTGTTTCACCACACTTTTATGGCATGCGTGGTGGAGAAGTCATGCGTGTTGGATTAATACATTCTGTATATCATTAAGCTTGCGAATGTATTTGTAAAATTGATGTTGAGAATTACCAGTATTCAAGTGGCGCATTTATTATCAAATTTGATTAACCGCTTTTTGATGTCATGAGAATAGGCACTGTTGGATTAATTGTTCATCATGTATAAGGGCAATCTGTAACACCAGGCTCTTCGATGAATTCAAGGATAGTCATGTAATAACCGTAGCAAAGAAAATGCTTCGAAATATTACGCCATTCATGTGCGACATATTAACAGGATATCACCATATAAAGAGGGTGCAAATGACGAAGGAAAGGGAAAAGAAAACCGCCGAAGCGACTTTTCATGACAGAGTCATTGATGACTTGGTAAGCTATATTGAATTGCATTTGGAGGAGAAACTTTCAATCGATATTCTCTCGCAAATTGCTGGATATTCAAGCTGGCACTTGCAGCGCTTTTTTAAAAAGCAGACAGGTTTCACGATAGGCGAATATATTCGCAATCGTCGTCTGGCCAACTCGGCACTCATCCTGCTGGGGACCAAGTTAAGCGTCAAGGAAGTCGCCGAGAAATATTCGTTCGACTCCTTGCAGACCTTTAATAAAAGTTTTAAGCAACGTTTTGGCATGCCGCCAACGGAATATCGCCTGCAAAATGAACTGTCGATGTCGACTATCATGCATCCGTTCAAGAGAGCCAACGATTGCGGCGTTTATGTGCTTGAAGTTATCGAGCTCAATGAACAAATCATTTTCGGCGATGATTTCGAGCTGAAAATCGATGTCAATGAGCTTTTGAATGGGGATAGCCTGCTCAATCGCGAACAGCTTTATCACCTGCTTAACGTAAAAGATCAGACTCATGAAAATGTTATTATTTTGAGTAGCATTTTTAGTCCCTATGTCGCGCCAAGGGAAAACGACTCGTTTCTGAATATGACGATTACGTTAAAAGGTGATTTTGTAAAAAAGGAAGTCAGCACTAAAATTATACCGGCAGGGACCTATCTGAACATCAACGGTCAGTTTACCTTGCGCCAGTATAATAACTGCCTTAGCAAGACGTATCGGGAAACATTGCTGGCAATGGACTTGAAAAAGAGAAATGAATCCGAGATAGAACGGTTCAGAATACAGGACAAGGAGCAGGGGATTTACGAGATTTCAATGCTGTTGCCGGTGGCAAAAGCCGATCCCCCCAGAAAGACATGATATGAGCGGTTTAAGCATTATATAAGGAAAATAGGCGTCATCTATCTTTCCCTATCCCGTGATTATCGTGTTAACTTGCCTTCCTGCATTACTCTTCTCTCTTGACTCTGCCTTTGACATGCACCGAATATTTTAGCCTGCGTTAATAAGCTGTGGCGACATGCTTTCGTATGCATTTTCCAGGCAATACAGCGGCTTGCAAAGCGGTTACGCCCCTCGGTTTCGTAAAATCGAGGGGCGCGGCTCACTGGCAGGCCGTTACGGCAGGAATTTGATGTCCGTCGGAGTACCAATTTGTACGGTTACGCCAGTCGGCGTCAGTGCGCCTGTCTGTGCGTCGCGACGTAGTTCTACCACATTGTTGGAAAATACGTTGGCGACCAGCAAATACTGGCCTGTCTTGTCGAACGCAAAGGCGCGCGGTTCAATGCCACCCGCAGAGAATCGGTTGCCCATGCTCAGTTTTCCGCTTTCGGCATCGGCTTTGAACACCACAATTTCGTTCACCTTGCGGCGATTGCCCACATAGAGGAATTTGCCGTCCGGGCTGAAGAGAATGCCTGCGCCTCCCTTGTCGTTCGGATCCTGGCTTTCTGTCAGCTCTACGGTTTGAATCTCGCTGAACTTATCCTTTTCGATGCTGAACACATGCACCTGCGCCGACATTTCGGTGCTGACGTAGGCGAATTTGCCGTCCGCCGAGAATGTCATATGGCGAGGGCCTTCACCCGGCTTGAAGTGCAGGTCAAACTGCGGCGCGGGGCTGAAGGGCGCTTTCGATGCACTGTCGTAGCGGTAGGCGTGTACGACATCGGCACCCAGATCGGCAACGAACAGCAACTTGCCGTCGGGGCTGATATTGACCGAATGCGCATGGCCGCTGGCTTGTCTATCAGCCACGGCGTGCGACCCCTGAGTCAGAGGAACATGCTGCACCGATTTTCCCAATGCGCCATCGCCCTGAATAGGGAATACGGTAAAGCCTGCCTGATTCGGCCCCACGGAGTAATTGGCGGCCAGCAGATATTTGCCATCGGCGGTCAGCGTGGCGTGGGTTGGGTGCTGCCCCTGGCTGTCGACTTCATTCAAAGTCGCAAGTTTGCCATCCGGTGCGACCTTCAGTGCGGTCACGGCACCTTTTTCGTTCTCGTTGGTGGTATAGGCAAATTTATGGTCATGGCTAAAGACAATCCATGACGGGCTGGATATTTTCAGAACATCCAGCGGGAGCAGGGTGCCATCGCTGTTCAAGCGCACACGGTATATTCCCTGGCTCGGATAGATGGCTTTCTGGACCAGCTCGCCGGTGGTCTGGCCGGTCCAGGAACCCACCAGCAGTGTCTGGGCAGGGAGATCCTGTGCCTGCGGGGCCAATGGGCGGCTTTCTTCTGCATAAGACATAGTGGCACCTAATAAAAGGGGAAGGGTAGACAGCGTAAGGGCCTGAATAAGCCGGGAACGCGTAAGCAATGTATTTTTCATAAAAACCCCATAGGTATTGTGTTTTAAGTTTACTTTCGACTTCTTGACGAAAATTCCGTTTTTACGGGTCTACGACAGATTATTGTTATACCGAAAATAGGCATCATCCTAAACGTAAACTTATAATTTATAATCATTATCTTCAAGTAGAGCAAAAATTGGGAATTTCTTTATGTCAAGTCCTGTAAATTAAGGTAATTTTAAGTAAGATGATTCCTGGCCTATTCAGCACAATTAGTATATAGGTTATAAAACCCTACCTTTCTGATTTTACTTGCCTGGTTACTTAATGAAGCCAAGATATTCTCTTAAAAGTTTATTGCTCGTATCAATGCTGATTCTGGCGGGATGCTCGTCGAAATCTGCCCATAACACCGATATGAGCAATGAGTCTGCGGACACCAGCGACACGTCAAATCCCAATCCTGACCTGATTTCCGTCGTCGCCGCACTTCATGATCAAATGTATTCCTGGCAGGGCACGCCTTATCACTGGGGTGGTACAAAATTAACGGGCGTGGACTGCTCGGGATTTGTCTGGCGAACCGCTGAAAGACAGATTCAATATTCCTATGGATCGCGTGACCACTACCCAGTTGATTACCATGGGCAAACCGGTTCAGGCCGGACATTTACAGCCTGGCGATCTGGTCTTCTTCCGCATCAAAAATAATCTGCACGTTGGTTTCTACGACACCAACCAGCAATTCCTGCATGCTTCCGTCAGTAAAGGCGTCATGCGCTCTTCGCTCAACAATCCTTACTGGAAATCGGTCTATCTCGAAGCCCGTCGCCTTCAGAAAGAGCAGGGCGCGCAGATAACCCTAAACTCCGCCGACAAGAAAATGGATTTGGCCAACAACTAGCACGAGCGACAGGGCAGAGGACGTGTCTCGCCAGAGAGCAAGACACGAAGAGAGGCTTGGAGCCGCGGGTGTATTCAGAAAGGTTTACACCAGATATTGCCTGAACCATTTTATGGTGCGATCCCAGGCCAGGTCGGCATCGGCCTTGTCGTAACGCGGCGTTGAATCATTGTGGAAACCGTGGTTCGCGCCTTTATAGACATAACCCTTGTAGGTTTTGCCCGCCGCTTTCAATGCCGCCTCATAGGCAGGCCATCCTTCGGTAATTCCCTTGTCCAGCTCGGCATAGTGCAGGAGCAGCGGCGCGTTGATACGCGGCACATCTTCTGCCTTGGGTTGTCGGCCATAGAAAGGCACCGCCGCCGCCAATTCCGGAAACGCCACCGCCGCTGCATTTGCCACCCCGCCGCCGTAGCAAAAACCGGTGATCCCGACTTTGCCCGTGGTTTGCTGGTGGTGCATCATGAAATCGATTCCCGCGAAGAAATCATTCATCAATTTGGTCGGGTCAACCTGCGCCTGCAAGGCTTTGCCCTTTTCATCATTGCCCGGATAACCGCCGACAGAGCTCAATCCGTCCGGGGCCAGCGCAATAAAACCGGCTTTCGCCACGCGCCGTGCCACATCTTCTATATAAGGATTTAATCCGCGATTCTCATGCACCACCACGACGGCAGGGGTTTTGGCCGAGGCATTGGCCGGTTTCACCATATAGGCTCTGACTTCGCCATTGCCCTGCGGGGATTCATAATGAATATATTCAGGCACGATTGCGGGATCGGTAAATTCGACCTGCTGCGCCAGCGCATAGTTCGGGCTCATATAACTTAGCAGCGCCATACCGGCCATGCCGCCGATTGTGTAACGCGCCGCCATCGACAAAAACTCGCGCTTTGAAATTTTACCGTGGGCGTAATAGTCATAGAGTTCAAGCAATTCCGGAGGGAAATCTTTGGCTGTCAAACGTGTCATGGCAACTCCCGAGGTTGGAAAAAGAAGTATTCAGTAAAACGTGATGCTAAAAATATAGCCGCTACCGTCCGTTCCGGTGGGCTAATTGACGGCAGAATAAGAAAAGCCCGCCTGAATCTTTCCAGCGCGGGCCTAAGCCATAGAGCATGATGCTGCAAAAGGCAGCGTTACAGAAACGCTGCTTTCTAACGTGATGTCATTAGAACGAGGTTGTTACACCTGCATAATAGGCGCGCCCTGGTTCGTTGTAGGTCGATGCGCCGTCGTTGGCGCGATACAGATTCTTGTCGAGCAAATTGCTGATACCGGCATTGACGCGCAGATTTTTGGTGACGTTGTAGTTACCGCCAATCCCGACTACGGAATAGCCGCCCACTTCTGTATCCGACAGCCCGCTACTGACTTCGGTACGACTCTCGGCCTTGGTGCGCGGCTTCTGACGGCCATAGGTCGTGAGATTGGCATTCAGCGCCAGCTTGTCGTTAACCTGCCAGTCGAGCGCAGTATTGATGGTGTATTTCGGAATAATCGACAGCGGATTGCCGGTGGATTTCTGTTTGGAGCGGAACATGTAGGTCGCATTGGTGTTCCAGGTCAGGACATCCTCGACGACCGGGATCTGCAGGTTGGCTTCAAGTCCGTCAAGCAGTGCCTTGCCGCCGTTTTCCCATTGCAGCACATTGGCACCCGACGCCGTTTTTGAAATCAGCTCGTCGCCCGCGACAATCTTGTTTCTGTAATCGTTGCGGAAATAGGTCAGGCCCGCGTTGTAGCCGTTATCGGTAAACTGAATGCCGACTTCTTTATTGATGCTGACTTCCGCATCCAGGTCGTCGTTGCCGAGCAGATAACAACTGCCGGTAGCAATGGTGTTCGGACAGCCGTTGCCGCGCGTCTGCATCAGATAACCGCCGCTGGACTGATACAGGTTGGGGGCCTTGAACACCCGCGCAATCCCGGCTTTCAGTTTGAACTTGTCGCCGAGGTCCTGCTGAATGTTCAGACTCGGGCTGAAGTTATTGCCAAACTGGCTGTGGTGGTCGAAACGGAGCCCGGGGATAAGCTTGGTTGCGCCACCGGCGAAATCCATATTGTCTTCGAGATAAAGTGCGCCGAGGCTTGCGCTATTTTTACTGCTGCGGCCTGCGCCGTTGGCCGACACGCCGCCAACGGTGGTATCGGAAGACGAGGTAAAGCCCATCGAGGCCGGATCGTCGAGCTCTTCGCGCGTCCATTCCGTGCCGACGGTCAACGTATTGTCGGTGTAGAATTCGAACGGAATATACAGCTCGCCATTGCCGCGATAGTTTTGCAACCGGCTGGTGGAGTAGGTCTGCGCATCGGTAATACGGCCTTCGCCGCTGCCCGCCATACCTTCGTCGAGACGGGTATTGTTGGTCTTTTCATAGGAAAATGTCAGCTTGGACTGGCCCCAGTCCCAGATGCCGTTGTGGGTAAGCCCATAGTTCTGACGATAAAGACGGTTGGTTTCGGCGCCGGACTGCGCCAGATTTTCGGTGGTATTACTGCTGCTGCTGTACTGGGTGTCGCCCGTATAAATGTTGCCTTGACGGCTGTAACCAAACTCGAAATCGATAATCTGGTTCGGGGTCATTTTCCACGACAGAACGCTGTTGATATCACGGTTGCGCACGCCTTCGCGACCCGCCGCCTGCGAGCCATTTTCTACGGTGTTGATGTCCCAGCTGTCGGCATCGGTTTTATTGATGTTGCCGTAAAGCCGCATGGTCAGGCTGTCGTCGTCACTCAGTGGGCCGCTCAGACTAAAGTTGGCGCGTTTGGTTGCCCCCTCTTTGTCGCTTTCCGGCTGATTGGTGAATAACGACAGCGATCCGCCCCATTTATTGGTCGGACGTTTAGTAATGATATTCACCACGCCACCTGCCGCCCCCGATCCATAATGCGCCGCCGCCGGGCCACGAATAACTTCGATGCGCTCGACCATTTCGGGGGAACCCAGTTGGTATCTCCGCGCGTATCGCGCTCGCCGCGCCAGCTGTAACGTACGCTGTCGCGCGACCTGACCGGATTCCCGTCGATTAATATCAGCGTGTTTTCAGGCCCCATGCCGCGAATATCGATTTGACGGTTATTTCCCCGATTACCGGAGGCGGTATTTCCCGTTAAATTAACGCCGGGCATTTTACGGATAATATCCGACAAGTCGTTGACCGGGGGCGTACGTTTTAAATCTTCAGAGGTAATGATAGAGACGCCAGCCTGCTGTTTTAATTCCTGCTCGGCGGTTTCACGAATAATCAGCGTATCTTCGCTGTCATTTTCCCTGTCTTTCTCTTCATTAACGCTGGCGGCACTGGTGCTGCCCATTAAACCCATCAATACCAGCGCGAGCGCCGTTTTCTTATGTTTTTTCGAGGTATTCATTTCTCTATCCAATGGTCATTAAGGTTATTTTTAAAATGAAATCATTATTATATTTTTAATTGTCAGAACACCTGCCCATCAGGGTCTGTCATGCGTAATGCGTTCTCCCCCGATTAAAAGGAGATAAAGAATGGCTCACAGAAGATATTCTCGCCCAACCCATTAGGTATGGGCGAGAATAGGGGGCAAGACTTATTTAAAGGTAACGCGGACCACCTCATCAGGATCGGTCGCCTCTTTCTGGCGGCTCGATTCCTGCTTCACGCTGACAAACAGGGTCTGGCCGTCATCGGACAGGGCCAGGCTCTGTGGATGAGTCGGCATGTCCAGCGTTTCCAGCACGTTATAGCTGTTGGCATCGATGATGCTGACTTTACCGGCATTGCGGTGCGTGACATACACTTCATTGCGCGCCGGGTTAAACAGCACGGCCAAGGACGCTGGCAGGGCAATCGTTTTCAGGACCTTGCCGTTCTGGGTATCAAGCACCAGCAGATTATCGGCCTTGGAGTCGGTCACGAATGCGCGATGTTTGGCGGTATCCAGACTCATGTTCAGGTAGAAATGCTCCCCTGCGTTGTCGATTTTAACGCGCGACAGCACCTTGTTGGTTTGGGTATCGATGGTGATGAATTCGTTGTCACCGTTGGTGATGTAAAGACGTGAAGCTTTTGCATCGATAGCCAGGCCGGTCGCCATTTTCCCCACGCCTTCAATGGTGTGAGTCAGGGTCAGGTTGGCACCGTCGACAACCCAGATGACACTCTCTTTGCCGAGACCTGCAACGTACAGGGTGTTGGTGTTTTCATCCACGGCCAGCTCACGCGGCGCCAGCGGGCGCTCTTTTTCGGTACGTGGACGGGTATCGAGCACCAGCTCTTTCTTGACCTGACTGGTTTTGGCATCAACCGATGTCACTGCGCTGCTGGTGGTATTGCCGAGAAACACAGTGTCGGTCTTGTGGTTATACGCCACGCCGAAAGGTTTCAGGTTGGTTTTGATGGCCTGATTCACCGCAAGGCTTGCAGGATCCAGACGATACAGCACGCCGTTCTTTTCCTGACGGCCTGCCGAAGAGGCCACGAACAAGGCTTTCTGCGAGGCGCTGTATGCCAGTTCGTACACGCCTTTTCCCACCGCTTTTCTCTCCATTGAGACGTGGCTTTCGGCCAGCACAGAAGTTGAGAAGAAGAGGGAGGTCAGCAGCAACGCTGACGTAAAGCCTGCTTTCGCCGGTGCAAAACGTAATGACATTATTTTCTCCATAAAATAGTAAGAGCTCTTCCCTGCCTTACTTTTCTCCTTTGAGCCAAAACAGCGTCAGGCGTATCGACAGGTAAAGAAAGGGCTAAAATTTCGGGGATAATAATTATCATTATCTATCGCTAATGAAAAGCATTATCATTCAATGCGTCAGGAAATGTTAATATTTGTTTCAGTGAACAGAGATTTTGCAGGATGACAAGGATAAATTTCATCATAACCAAGGGAATAGATTGGATATTCCATAATAATATATTCACCGATTAAATATTATTATTAAGACATAAGCGGATGGGTATACTGCCGAAATTGCCGCTCAAGTTTGCAGCGAAATCACCGGCCTACCTTAATCATGTTTGAGGATTTATCCATGCGCTCCCTGTTGACACTTTCCCCTAAAAAACGCAGTCGCGCCGTGCTGCTGGCTGCGGCGTCGGTCGCCCTCATTTCCGGTGCCGTTGCGCCCTTGTCTGCGGCCCATGCCGCCGATAAAACCTCGATCAAAGTCGGCATTATGAGCGGTGAAGATGAAGATGTATGGCGTGAGGTCATCAAGCAGGCTGCCGCAAAAGGCCTGACGGTGAAAACCGTTATCTTCAATGATTACAATCAGCCCAATGAGGCGCTTCAGGAGAACCGAGGTCGACGCCAACGCCTTCCAGCATCAGCCTTTCCTCAACAACCAGATTAAGGTGAATCACTACGATATCGTGCGCGTAGGCGATACCGCCGTCTGGCCCATCGGGCTGTATTCCAAAAAAGTGAAATCGGCCAAAGCGTTCAAGGACGGAGCCACTATCGGCGTGCCGAACGATCCGTCCAATGAGGCGCGTGCGTTGGTACTGCTTGAGCAGGAAGGGTTGCTGAAACTCAAACCGGGTGCGGGCATTGCGGCGACGACCGCAGACATTACCGACAATCCGCGTCATCTCAAAATCAAGGAGCTGGATTCCGGCATCATCGGCCGGTCGGTACCTGACCTGGATGCCGCGGTCGTCAACACAGACTGGGCGCTCAAGAGCGGTCTGACTCAGGCGGATCGCATCGCGCAGGAGCCGACGAAGAATAATCCCTACACCAACTTTATTGCCGTGAAGAAAGAAAATGTCAACGCGACGTGGGTCAAGACATTGGTCAGCGCCTATCAGAATGACGCCGTAAAAGCCGAATTCGATAAAGTATATAAAGGCACGGGTGTCACCACCTGGTAATCACCTGAGTTGTAAGAGGAAAAAGCATGACAGTCATTTCCGAGACCGAGGCGCATTTCACCGCCGACTCGGCGCAGGATAAAAAAGCCCTGTCGCCTGCGGTCAGTGCAACACGCCCCGCCGCCGGCGATTTCTCGTCCGAAGAGCCGGGCGACGTGGTGCGCCTTCATCGCGTGAATCGTCGCTTTGGCGCTACGCAGGCGCTCAAGGAGGTGTCATTGACCGTCAAGCGCGGTGAAATCGTAGGCATCATCGGGCGCAGCGGCGCGGGGAAATCGACACTCATCCGCTGTCTTAACGGCCTTGAACGCCCGGACGACGGCGTTATCGAAATTGAAGGTCAGGCCATTACCGGCCTGAACGAAAAACAGTTGCAGTCGGTACGCAGTCGCGTTGGCATGGTGTTTCAGCATTTTAATCTGCTGTCGGCCAAGACCGTTGAACAGAATGTGGCACTGCCGCTGAAAATTGCCGGTTACGACAAGGCGCAGCGCAAGGCGCGCGTGACCGAACTGCTGGCGCTGGTCGGGCTGGAGGACAAGGCGGCGCAATATCCGGCGGCTCTTTCGGGGGGCAGAAACAGCGCGTCGGGATTGCCCGCGCGCTGGCGGCCAATCCGGCGTTGCTACTGTGTGACGAGGCGACTTCCGCGCTGGATCCCGAAACGACCCGCTCCATTCTGGCGCTGTTGCAGTCGCTTAATCAGCAACTCGGCATCACTGTGCTGCTGATTACCCACGAGATGGAAGTCATTAAAAAGGTCGCGCATCGGGTGGCGGTGTTAAACGGCGGCGAAATCGTCGAGCAGGGGCCGGTATGGCAGGTGTTTGCGCATCCGCAGTCGGCGCTGACGCGCACCTTGCTGAGCGGACTGCTGCCGCAACTCCCTGAATCGATTTCGGAATCTTTGTCGAAGGAGCGTCGCGGCGACGCAATTTACAGCGTTCATTATGCCGCGCAGGATAGCGACGGGCAAAGTCGGCAAGGCGAAATTCTTACGCTGATGGCCTCCGAGCTGGCCGGTCGGTTTCGTCTGATTCAGGGCGGTGTCGATCACATCCAGCACTATGCCGTGGTGCGCTTCTTCTTCTCGGTACCGATAGCGAATGCCGAGTCTGAACAGACTATTTTAACCTGGTTGCAGCAGCACCAGGCCGACGTGGAGTTGATGGGTTATGTCACCAGTCATGCTTGATTTACTGATCAATGCGATAGAAGAGACGCTGTTGATGACGGCAGTCTCCGGCCTGTTTTCACTGGTGGCCGGATTACCGCTGGGCCTGATTCTGGTGATGACCGCGCCGGGCGGTATTGCAGAAAATCATTGGGTAAACCGCTCGCTGGGGCTTGTGATAAACGGCTTTCGTTCGCTGCCGTTTATCATTTTGCTGGTGGCGCTTATTCCGGTGACCCGTTTTCTGGTGGGTACGTCGCTCGGCACCTGGGCCGCGATGGTACCGCTGTCGATTACCGCTACGCCGTATTTTGCCCGCGTGGCCGAAGTGTCGCTGCGCGATGTCGATAGAGGATTGATTGATGCGGTCAGGGCGATGGGCGCCAGTAAACTGCGTATCGTCTGGGACGTGCTTATTCCCGAGGCGCTGCCGGGTATTCTTTCCGGTTTTGTCGTCACGTTGGTGGCGCTGATTGGAGCCTCGGCGATGGCGGGGGCGATTGGGGCCGGGGGCCTTGGCGACCTTGCGATTCGTTACGGCTACCAGCGTTTTGAAACGGCGGTGATGGTCGAGGTCATTGTCGTTCTGATTATCATGGTGTGCGGTATTCAATGGGTCGGCGATCGACTGGTCGCCAAGGTCGACAAGCGCCGCGTCTAGCTCTGTTTCCCGCACATTCCCGAAACCGGTCGCCATCCACGACCGGTTTTTTTATGGCCTTACAGTTCGCTGCGTGAGCGCCAGCGTTCCTCGCCATGAAGCTTTTGACACCTGCATCAAGAAACGGACGCGGCGGCAGATAGTTGGCACGGCCGAGCGTTGCCATATCGGCCAGCAGCGGATTGTCTTCCCCCAATGCATGTTCGGCCAGCAGGCGGCCAAAGGCGCTCTGCTTCGAGATGCCCGCACCGTTGCAGCCCGCCGCCGAGTAGACATTCGGTGCCAGCGTGCCCCACACCGGCGCGCCGTTGCGGGTAATGCTGATAAGCCCTGACCAGCTATAAGCCATGTTTACATCGCCCAACTGTGGATACAGACGGGCAAAAAGGGCCTGATGACGACGCGCCTGTCTGCCGGTTTCGACGGCATCGGTTATCAATCCGGGGGCAAAGTTGACGTGTTCGCGGATAAGAAAGCGGTGGTCATGGGTATAGCGCAGCGTGGCACCGGCCAGTGCATTGACCGGCGTCAATCCCCACGGCGCAATATTGCCCAGCAGTTCGCGCTGGCGCAGTGTCAGGGGTTCCGTGAGAGTGGCAAAAGTCGACATCGCAAACACGCCACCTTTGTACAGCGGCAAACCCCGGCTGGCACCATTGATGGCAAGCATCAGTTTGCCCGCACGAATTTCCCCATGCGGCGTTTGCGCATAGATGCCGTGACGAGTGTCAATTTGCAGCGCGGGCGAATGGGCAAAGATGCTGACATTCGACGGCATCGTTGCCGCCAGTCCGCCTACAAGCGCGGCGGGATTAACCAGAATGCAGTTCGGCGTATACACCGCACGACGATAAAAATCGGTGCCAAGCCGCTGTTTGAGCGCGTCTTTTTCCAGTAACTGATAGCTTTCACCCAGCGTTTTCAGCTCCTGCTGATAATGCTCGATTTCGCCGTCAAATTGCGGACTGACGGCACAGTGATACTTACCCGAATTGAGCCAGTCGCAGTCTATCTGGTGACTGTCCACAGTGTCTTTGAGGTGGCTGACGCCATATTGCAGCAGGCGACGATACGTGTTGGCCTGCGCCAGTTCCGAGGACGAACTCCCCACGGTGTGCGGTAAATCAATCACAAAGCCGGAGTTTCGCGCAGAGGCGTTGTCGGCGATGCCAATGGCGTCAATGACGACCACCTGTTCATGCGGGCGCAGTTCGGCAATGCGACGGGCAAATGCCAGCCCGGCAAAGCCTGCGCCGACAACCAGCCAATCGGCGGTAACCTTGCCGCGCAGGGCAGGGTAGCGCGGGGCCTCCGCCCTTATCGCCGCCCAGCCATTAATGTTTTGATCTAGGGGAAGGTGCTGAATTTTCATCTTTTATCGTGTGCCGTGACGGTCGCAGGTAAGTAACTTACTCTTATGACTTACAACATTTTAATTATATAAAAAGTGGGTGGCCTATTGTTACATGGCACGTGAGATGTTCAAAGCGTGGGAATGACTCAAGGGTTGCCCGATCCTGTCGCCATCGGGCATTCAGGGTGTTCAGCCGGCGAGGGAGTGAGGCCGCCGCGCACGAGCAGCTCCCGGGTTATCTCGCCGATATTTTTGGCCCCTGTCAGCGTCATCGCCACCTTCATCTCTTTCTCAATCAGGGTCAGCAAATCTTCGACGCCGCGCTGCCCGTGCGTCGCCAGAGCAAAGAGGAAGGCACGGCCAAGCAGTACGGTATCCGCGCCGAGCGCAATCATGCGCACCACGTCGAGACCGTTGCGAATTCCGCTGTCGGCCAAAATGGCGATATCGCCTTTGACCGCATCGGCGATGGCCGGTAATGCCCGGGCGGTGGAGGGTACGCCGTCGAGCTGGCGTCCGCCGTGATTGGAAACCACAATGCCGTCTGCTCCAAAGCGCACCGCATCACGGGCATCTTCTTCATCCAGAATGCCTTTGATAACCATTGGTCCGTCCCAGAACTCTCTAATCCACTCGAGATCTTTCCAGGAAATAGAGGGATCGAAATTGTTGGCCAACCAGCCAATGTAGTCCTCGAGTCCGGTCGGTTTGCCCAGATAGGTTGAAATATTACCAAGGTCATGCGGACGACCGTTTACGCCCACATCCCACGCCCACTGAGGATGCGTGAAGGATTGCAGATACCGGCGCATCGCCGCATTGGGACCACTCATGCCCGAATGCGCATCACGATAACGCGCGCCCGGCGTAGGCATATCGACGGTAAAGACCAGCGTGGTACATCCTGCCGCCTTGGCGCGCTCCAGCGCATTGCGCATAAAACCGCGGTCGCGCAAGACATAAAGCTGAAACCACATCGGGCGTTGAATGGCGGGCGCGACTTCTTCAATCGGACAAACGGAAACCGTTGACAGCGTAAACGGAATGCCTTTATTCGCTGCCGCACGCGCGGCCTGCACTTCACCGCGTCTGGCGTACATGCCGCAAAGGCCAACCGGTGCCAGCGCAACCGGCATCGACAGGGTCTCGTTGAACAGTCTGGTTTCGAGGCTCAGTTCGGACATGTTTTTCAGCACGCGCTGGCGCAGGGCTATCTGCGAGAGATCCTCCACGTTACGCCGCAAGGTCGTTTCCGTATAGGAGCCGCCGTCAATGTAATGGAAAAGAAAGGGCGGCAGAATACGCTGCGCGGAGGCGCGATAGTCGCTGGAAGCTGAAATAATCATTGGTCGATTTCCCTGTTTCGAGACATGGGTAGAAATTAAGAAACGTGTCAGCTCGGCAGACGCGTGATCCGGGCCTGTCGTGCTTCATCTTCATGCAGTGTTTTGATGGTCGAGTGAACGAAGCCGATATGTTCCATCGCCGACTGGCGAGCCCGCTCCGCGTCGCCTTCAAGAATGGCGTGGAGCAGCGAACGATGCTGGTCGTTCAGACGTGAAAAAATTGCCTGCTGGCTATACATCCGCTGACGGCTCTGCATTACCGAGGATTGCAGCAGTTCGAAGAAACCGCGCATGGTCTGCAACAGCACCACATTGTGAGAGGCGGCGGCGATCGCCAGATGAAAACGGGCATCTGCCTGGGCTGCAAGGTCGGGATTTTCGCTTTCGTTAAGCATGAGCGTGGCGTCGAAGGCATATTGCAGCTGATCCTTGTCGGACTGGGTTGCACGCAATGCCGCATACCACGCCGTACTGCCTTCTATCGAATGGCGGGCTTCGAGAATGTCATAGCGATAATCCGGATCTTCGGTCACCAGTTCGCGCAGCGGAGCCACAATTTGTGTTTCGGACCACAGTGCGTGCCGCTCGCGCAAGAAAGTGCCGCCGCCCGGACGGCTGAACAGCCAGCCTGCGCTGACAAGCTTTTGAAGGGCTTCGCGCAGCGAGGAGCGGGAAACCCCGAGCGCCTGCGCCAACTGGCGTTCGGCAGGCAGCCGCATACCGGCTTCGAGCCGACTTTCTTCGATAAAGGCTTTTAACCGGCTAATCAAACTGTCGGCAACGCGGGGTGAAGCCAGCGCCATCTTCGTCTCCTGTCAACTTCAGATTGGCGTAACGAATTTGGTCCGACCAAAAACGTTTACCCGATAATTTATGGAGAAATAGTTGATGAAAGACGCCGGTTTAGCAATATCCAATCCGTATGCGATTGGGCTTATGTGAAATGGCTCTCTTATTTTGCCTTTTTGGTCCGACCAAACAGCCGCCACTTTGCGTTGCGTGTTTTGGGCATTTATCCCCTATTCAGTACCGGCTTCATGCTCCCCATGCATAAACATATGATAAAATAATCAATACTCTAAAATTCATCACGGCGTGGAGATCCGCTGTGATACTGTTTTTGCATAACACTTCACACCAGAAAACGATTCTATAAATATTATGAAAAGCGAACACAACCTTGCCGTCATGCATTGGGGCACCTACCGCGTCACCACCTCCGAAGGTGAAGTGACGAAAATCGATCCCGTCGAATGGGATCGAAATCCTTCCGAGATAGGTCAGTCTCTGGTCGGTGCGGTAAGTGGCCCGAGCCGAATACAACGTCCCGCCGTGCGTCTTGGCTATTTGCAGCACGGACGCGATTCACGCCACGGACGCGGCAAGGAGCCTTTCGTTGAAGTCAGTTGGGAAACCGCGTTGTCGCTGGTGGCCGACGAGCTGGCCCGAGTCAAGAAAACCTACGGCAATCAGGCGTTTTATGCAGGATCCTACGGATGGTCGAGCGCAGGGCGCTTTCATCATGCCCAAAGCCAGCTGCATCGCTTTTTCAATCAGCTGGGCGGTTATACCGGCAGCACCAATACTTACAGTCTGGCCGCTGCCGAGCGCCTGCTGCCGCACATCATCGGCGACCTCGACGTGCTGCAAAAACAGCATACCCACTGGTCGTCGCTGGCGGAACACTGCGAACTGTTTGTGGCCTTTGGCGGCTTGCCGCTGCGTAACGCGCAGGTCAACGGCGGCGGTGCCAACGATCATTCGCTCAAGCACTGGCTGGGGCAGATGCAGCAAAACGGCACGCACTTCATCAATGTGAGTCCGGTGAAGAACGACCTTTCCGGTGTCACCAACGCGCAATGGCTGTCATTGCAGCCTGGTAGTGATACCGCCCTGTTGCTGGCGCTTAGTCATGTATTAATCGACGAATCGTTGTACAACGCCGAATTTGTCGACAGCCATACGGTCGGATTCGCGCAGTACAAGGGGTATTTGCTGGGTGAAAAAGACGGCGTCGCGAAATCGCCTGAATGGGCGGCGGCGCTGACCGGCATCGCTGCCGATGACATCCGCCATCTGGCCCGCCAGATGGTAGAAAAACGCACCATGATTAACATCGCCTGGTCGTTGCAGCGTGCAAGGCAGGGTGAGCAGACCTTCTGGGCAACGGTGGCGCTGAGCGCGCTTATCGGGCAAATCGGTACGCCGGGCGGGGATTGGGCTTTGCCTACGCCAGCACCAATCTGGCCGGTGCCTCTCGTCGCACCTTCTCCGGCCCGCGTTTTCCGGCAGGGCAAAATGCCGTGAGCGACAAGATCCCGGTTGCGCGACTCTCCGACATGCTGCTTAATCCGGGCGGTGCCTACCAGTTTGACGGCAAAGACTGCACTTATCCCGATATCCGCGTGGTGTATTGGGCGGGCGGCAATGCGTTTCACCATCATCAGGACATCAACCGCCTTATCGACGCGTGGCGTCAGCCCGACACCGTTATCGTGCACGAGCAATACTGGACCGCGCAGGCGAAATTCGCCGATATCGTGTTTCCGGCCACCACCTCGCTTGAACGCGAAGATATCGGCAGTTCCAGCAATGACGGCTTTATGATTGCCATGCGCCAGCATATTCCGGCCCAGTTCGAGGCGCGCGATGATTACGCAATCTTCAGCGCGCTGGCCGAACGTATGGGCTTTGGCGAAAGCTTCACAGAGGGGCGCGACGCAGCAAGCTGGATCCGTCATCTCTATGAAGGATCGATGCCTCGTGCGCAGGCGGACGGCATTGAGTTACCGGCCTTCGACGACTTCTGGGAGCAGGGCAAGCTGGAATACGCCCGACCGGAGAGTCCGCATATCTTCCTCAAAGCCTTTCGCGATAACCCGCTCGCCTCGCCGCTCGCCACACCTTCCGGCAAGATTGAGCTGTTTTCGCAGACGGTCGCAGACTTTGGCTATGAAGAGTGTCCGGGGCATCCTTTCTGGTATCAGCCCAATGCCGACGAACAGGCACAGATGGCCGCCCGCTGGCCGCTGCATCTGCTTTCCAGCCAACCGCGCACGCGCCTGCATAGCCAGTATGATCACGGCAGTGTCAGCCGTAGCACCAAGATTCAGGGCCGCGAACCCCTGTGGCTGCATCCGCTGGACGCCGCCGCGCGCGGTGTGACTGAAGGCAGCATTGTCAATGTGTTCAACGATCGCGGGACCATTCTGGCAGGCGTGCACCTCAGCGAAGACATTCGGCCAGGCGTGGTGCAGATGTCAACGGGAGCCTGGTATGACCCGCTCGATGCGGCGCAACCCAACTCGCTCGACAAACATGGCAATCCCAACGTATTGACCGAAGATCGGGGAAGTTCGCGTCTAGGACAAGGCTGTAGCGCCCAAAGTTGCTGGGTCGAAATAGCTCCATTCAAGGGCACGCTGCCGGAGGTTACGGCTTTCCAGCCCCCGGCCTTTGTCAACGCACCCGAAGCCTGATTTGCGGTTATTTGAGCACAAGGATGCGCCGATGCTGACGCCTCATCACCGGTCAACGCTGACCGGTTTCATCATTGATTCAGAAGAAGGCGTCATCACGGGCAACGCCGACATTCGTTACTGTAAAGTGACGTTCGATATCAAAGCTTACTCTGATGCGGCGTTTGCGCAGTATGGACGGGCATTTCCGGCACATTTATCGCGCGCCGTAGCCAAACGCAAAGCCGAATATCTGGCGGGGCGTTTCTGTTGCGCTCGTGCATTGGCGCCGTTTTCCATCACGCAGGAAGTCACTAAAAATAGCGATCGCTCACCGTGCTGGCCTCGCGGAATGTCGGGAACGATTTCGCATGGCGATAATCAGGCGGTGGCGCTCGTCACGAGGCAACCGGGCGTCTCGCCCGGCATCGATATCGAGAGCTTTAATCCCGCCGTGTTGCGCGAGATTGCCGACAGCATCGTTACGCCCGCCGAAGCTGCGTTGCTGGCAAGTCTACCCATTGATACCGACGTAGCGCTGTTGCTGGCGTTTTCCGCAAAAGAGAGTCTCTTCAAGGCCCTCTATCCGAGCGTTCAGGTATTTTTCGGCTTCGACTACGCCAGGGTTGAATCCATCGACGAGCAGGAGCAGCGCTTTGTCTTGCGACTCACGCAGGATATCAACGCCCGTTATCGGCAGGAAATGACCTTCGACGGACGTTATCTGTTTGACGGGAAACATATCGTGACGCTCATTGTCGCCACCTAAAACGCTGTTGCTCCGCCTTTGCGATAACGTCAACGGCAGAGCAACGCGCGGGTTCAGGCGACGCAGGGTTGCAGGTCGTTAATATAGGGGAAAGAGCCCTGACCGCCATAATTCTGCACCGAGAAGGCGCTGACCTGCGAGGCAAAGGCGATGGAGTCGGCAAGCGGGAGACGCTTGATGATGCCGTAAGCCAGTGCGCCAATATAGGAATCCCCGGCACCGGTCGTATCGACCACGGCCGCGCATTTAACCGCCGGAAAGTGGCCGTTTTCATCATCGGCCACCACCACCGAGCCCTTCTCGCCGAGTGTCACAATCACCGCCTTTCTGACTTCGCTGCGCAACGCGTGGGCCGCCTTGAGGGCTTGCTGTGGCGTCTCTACCGTATAGCCCAGCATAAACGACGCCTCGGTTTCATTAACCACCAGATAATCAATCTGATTCAGAAGGGCACGTTCGATATCGCGGGCAGGCGCGTTGTTCAATAACAGCGTACAGCCAAACTGACGGGCCTTTTCAATCGTGAGCGCCACCACGTCGGGGGCGATTTCAGATTGCAGAATAACCAGCGGCGCGTCGACAAAGAAGGCGTCTTTGATATCCTCGACCGCCAGCGCATAATTGGCACCTTTGATGATGGTGCTGCAATAGTCGCCGCTTTGCAGAATCTGTACCAATCCCAGCCCCGACGCGCCCTGACGTTTGATATCGATGCAGGAAACCTGATTCTCTTTCAGCGAGTTCAGCAGCTCGGTGCCAAAGAGATCATCGCCCACACAGCCGACCATATTAACCTTCAGCCCGAGACGTGCGCATTGCACGGCCTGATTGCCGCCCTTGCCGCCCGGCATTTGCAGCAGGCCTTCACCGGTAAAGGTTTCACCGATTAACGGCAGGCGTGCCTGTTTAACCAGGATATCGAAGTTCAAACTTCCCACAACCAGAACGTCAGTTTTCATCACAATTTCCCTAATCAAATTTAAACGCGTTTCGCCAGCACGGAATCGCGTGTCTTATGCAAGTTGGCCTGGCTTTTTTGACCGCGCTCGTTGGCCAGGATGGTGAACAGCGCATCAAGAATATTCAGATGCACAATTCGGGTTGAGGCGTTCTCTCCGGTAATAGGATTATTTTTAACGGAGGAGACAATCGCGTGATCGGAAACCAGCGTCACGGGGCTGTTTAAATAGTTGGTAATACAGACCGTACTGGCGCCATTGGCACGCGCCGATTTCAGCATATGGAAAACGTCGGAAGTTTTGCCCGAATGAGAGATGCCGATGGCGATATCGCCCGGCTGCATCAGTGCGGCCGACATCTGCTGCATATGCGAGTCGTAATAAACGTTGGAGAAAATACCTATCTTCAAAAGCTTATGATGAAAGTCGGAGCACAGGGCGCTCGAGCCTCCACAGCCGGTTAATATCAGTTTGTTCTTCTCGTCGAAATTAATCAGCAGCTGCGCCACCTGATTAAAGACGGTGGAATTAATCAGGCTCAGGGATTCCTGCAACGCGAAAATGGAGTTCATTACCGTACGCTCAAGCACATCTTCATAGCGACCGGGGGCATACACCTCGTGTTGAAGGTTTTCCTCTTCCAGCGGATTTATCTGGCTTATCGAGTGTTTCAGCTCGTGAAAACCGTTGCAGCCTAGTTTCTTGGAGACTTTGGTAATACTGGCCACGCTGACCTTCAAAAAGGTCGAGACATCATTAATGCGCATCGATGAAATAACGTCTGGATTATTCTCGATGAAATGCGCGATGGATCGCTCTTTTTACCCAGCGTGGGAGCGAGCGTCTTGGCATAAAGCAATATTTCCCTGCCGGTTAAAGTCTGCTGCATGGTATTTAATTTCCAGGAGGGCCCGAAAGTATTGAGTAAAAGAATTATTTTACTTAAGGGCGGGGTTAGGAACTTTAGTAATACGGTAGCATGCTTCAACACCTTAAAAGTGTTATCTAAATCACGGTTATGGTGTTTAAATCCATCTTTTTTACTTTTCCATTTTACTCAGAGTAAAATTTTTACCGTCTATTTTACTGTAATAAAAAACTTTAAGTGTTAGACCGCATTTCTATTTTGCATTGCCTTTGCCTTGCATTATAAGTATCGACGTCGTCAAAAATGCTAAGGAATTTTATTATGAAGTTTTCATCACGAATTAATTCGTTCAAATCACGACCAGAACTCTTTTTCGATAAAGATAAAATCGATACCGTTGATTTAATTAAACGCATGGCGTCGGTAAAAGGATTGACTCACGTCGAGCTGAATTATCCGGAGCACTTCCAGAACAACACGCTAAACGAGATAAGGGATGCCATCGAATCCTCCTCATTGCAGTTGGGTGGCATTGCGCTGCGTTATCAGAAACATTTCAACGAAGGCGAGTTCAGCAATCCTGATGCGGCAATTCGTGAAAAAGCCATCGACATCACGATGGAAGCGGTGAATGTCTGCCGTGAACTGGGCGGTGAGACGGTGACGCTGTGGTTTGCCAACGACGGTTTCGACTACCCGGTTCAACTCGATTACGAGCGCGCCTACAAAGATACCGTCGAGGCGATTAAACGCGTAACCTCCGCCAATCCGGACATCACGTTCAGCTTCGAGTACAAACCTTACGAGCCGAGAACCTTCTCTCTGATTGGTGATGTCTGCGCGACGCTGATGCTGATTGACGATGTCGGTCAGAAAAACCTCGGCATTACCCTCGACTTCTGCCATATGATCATGAAAAAAGAGAATCCCGCCTATTCTCTGTTCCTGTCTGCGCAGCGAAACCGTCTGGTCGGATTCCATTTAAATGATGGTTATGGACATTTTGACGACGGTTTGATGCTGGGTACAGTGCATTTGCTGCAAACGCTGGAATATATCTATTACGCGAAAAAATATAAATTTGATGGTCTGGTTTATTTCGATACTTTCCCAAGCCGTGAAGACCCGGTTAGAGAGTGTGAACAAAATATCAAAATGTATAATGCTTTGGCCGATTATATTGATTCAGTGTCGCTTGAAGAAATCGACGCCATTATTAAATCGCAAGATGCGATTAAAATACAAAGCCTGCTGTTATCGCTCATAACAAATAAAGCGTAAAATGCCGCAATAGCGATATTGGCAGAATACCCTCATTTCATGATCTCTTGATAGACATTGTGCACGCAATGTCTGGAGGCCATATGTTAGATAGAATAGGCTTACCTTCAAATTTACTGTGGGGCTATATCGGCCTCACGCTTTTTATGGTCGGGGATGGCGTCGAGCAGGCCTGGATTTCTTTATATCTGGTAGATAAAGGATTGCAGGTTTCCGATGCTTCGTTTCTCTTGACCTTTTACGGGGTAACTGTAACCTTGGCCGCCTGGTTGTCGGGCGTGCTGGTGCAAACGCTTGGCCCGCGAAAAGTAATGCTTTATGGGTTGCTGGCTTTTGTGATTGGCAGCCTCGGCTTTATCGGGCTGGGTATGCCGACGCTCAATATGGCGGTCATGATCCCGTTCTACGCCATTCGCGGGCTGGGTTATCCGCTGTTTGCCTACTCATTCCTGATTTGGATCAACTACAGTTCGCCCATTGAAAAGCGTGCCACCGCCGTGGGCTGGTTCTGGTTTACCTTTTCGCTGGGTCTGAGCGTGATGGGGCCGTATTTATCTTCACTGCTGCTGCCGATGATGGGGCATATCAATGTGCTGTGGATGGGCTGTGTTTTTGTGATAATCGGTTCTGTGCTGGCGATTTTTGCCAATAAGGATAGGGTGCCGGCCGACGAGATCCATCCTTTCTCGCTGACCGAGTTACTCAGCTGCATCACGATTCTCAAAAGACCGCGCATTGCGACCGGGCTGGTGGTGAAATCGATCAACGGCATTGCGCAATATGGATTGGCGGTGTTCCTGCCTGTCTATCTGGCGAAGTTTGGTTATAGCCAGACCGAGTGGCTGCATATGTGGTCGGCAGTCTTTGTGGTGGCGATTTTTGCCAATCTGTTCTTTGGTTTCTTCGGCGACAAGTTTGGTTGGCGCAATACTATCATGTGGATTGGCGGCGTCTGTTATGCCATTGTGCTGATGCTGATTTGGCTGACACCGCAATATGCCGGGCACAATTTCTACCTGATGACTTTCGTGCTATGCCTGTGCGGCGTGACGATGGCCGGTTATGTGCCGCTTTCGGCGCTGTTCCCGCTGCTTGCACCCGACAACAAAGGCGCAGCGATGTCTGTACTGAATCTGGGTGCGGGTCTGGGCGCTTTTCTGGCTCCAGCCATTGCGGGCGTATTCTATGCTCCGCTCGGCGCGGGCGGCGTGTTGGCGATTTACGCTGGCCTGTATATTTTGAGTGCCGTTCTCACGCCGTTCCTCAAAACGCCTGAAGAGATTGAAGGACAGGTCGTGTTGAAAAACAAGACGATTTAATGCAAGACCATAAAAACGCGCCGAAGATGCCAATTCTTCGGCGCGTTTTTTTATGACTGTTCGGCGAGGTGGCGATCGAGTCGGACAAGCGCCAGCAGATAAACCGGCAGGGCATTCAGCAGCGTGGGCAGATGCAGCGTTTCATCCGCGCCATGCGGCAATCCGTGGCCTTCGGGCAGGAAATCGGGTGCATTTTCCGCGGTACGCGCATAGCCCGGCCCAAAGGTGATGGCACGTGGCAGCACCTTGGAATGCGTCACGCCCCCATTGAATAAGGCGCGTCGTGGCGCTCCGTTATCTGATTCCAGGTGTCTTGCAGGAGCCTCAGCACAGGGTCGCTTTCCGGCCAGTAAAACGGCGGCACATCGCGCAACGCAGCCTGAATCACGATGTCGCCCCCATTCGGCGAGCTGTCGTTGTAACGTATTGAGGATCTCCGGACCTTTTGTGGTGACGGGATAGCGAATATCTGAATGAATCAACAAGGTATTTTCGGTGGAAGACTGCCAGTAGCCGCCATTGAGGGTCAGCTTGCCGGACGGCGTATCTTCAAGGGCCAGATTCGCCCCTTCGCCAAACGGCGAAACAAAGAGGCGGGCCAGACTGCTTGCCAGTTGATGCTCGCGCGTAGACAGCAACTCAAGCTGCACCAGTGCCGAAAGCAGCACCGGCGCGGCATTGAGGGTGGGGTCGGGGAAAGCCGCATGACCGGCCTTGCCTTTTGCAATCAGCAATACTCCCTTATCGGTTTTCCGGGCGCTGATTCTGCCCGTTGCCGGACCCTGCAACGCAGCGATTTTCTGCTCAAGCGCCGTAGTAAGGGCAATATCGAGCAGAATCTCTGCGTGCGCCGGGACACTGTTACTGGCATTACCCGCGCTAAGGCCCGCCAGTAACGCCAGCCTCTTTCACTTCAAGCGTGAAACTGATTTGGCCCTTTTGCGCAAAGTTGACCGGGAATTTACCGTCGGTAACGATCGACAGGCGCGGAACAGGACCCTTTTCGGCAAACCAGCGCAGATCCGCCATATTGGTTTCTTCCGCCAGGCCATAAATAATGCGCAGATTATGATGCAAAGGGATCTTGAGATCGCGAATAAGCTTTAACAGATACAGGTCGAGAATGGCCGGACCTTTGTTGTCCGACACGCCGCGACCTATCAGGAAATCGTCGCGACGAGTCAGAGAAAAGGGCGGGTAGGTCCAGTTTTCACCGGCAGGCACCACATCGAGATGACTGACCAGACCAATATCCTGCGCGTGATCGCCAAAGATTATCGAACCGGCATAACCTTCGTGTTCTTCTGTACGAAAGCCTGCCTGTTTCGCCAGATTCAACGCATGGTCGAGCACCTTGACGCATTCGGGACCAAAGGGCGCGCCGGGTTTGGCTAAATCGGCACGACTGATACTCGGGATGGCGACCCATTGTGCCAATTCACCTATCAGCTGTTCTTTATGTTGCGAAATCCAGGGTTCGACCTGCGAGAGTAATGCTTTTTCCTGTTCATTTAATGGCGCTGTCATCATTATCCTCCTCATGGTATTTCCCTCAGGGTAAACCAATGTTCGTCAACCCTTTAGTTAGATTCCTGCTATGTTTTGCCAGTGCGAACGAAAGCCTGACTCGCCCGGAGAGTGGCAATAAAATTTTCGGTAATATATTTTATTGAGTCAGAATTTTATTAACGGCTCATTTATCTTTTTATGGTATGGAATAATCGTCATGATTTCTGTTCAAAGAGAAGATCCCGCATCGCCTGATTCGCAGGTTTTAATTGAAGCATTGTCTGCCGTGCTGGCTGAAATTACGGGCGATAGCGGAAAGCGTCATTTCAATGCCGAGGACCTTGCCTGTGAAAAAGCCGTATGGGCGGTGGCAAGGAATAAAAGTCATGAAGCGCTGGGCTGTGGCGCTATACGCCCACTCTCCAATGACGTGGCGGAATTGAAGAGAATGTATGCCGATGGGCGTTATCCCGGTACAGGCGCTGCATTACTGGCTTTTCTGGAGCGTGCCGCGGCGGAATTAGGTTATCGGGAAGTGTGGCTCGAGACGCGCCATATTAATCGTCGAGCGGTAGCGTTTTATCTAAAACATGGCTATCGGCAGAGAGCCAATTACGGGCCTTATGTAGGGCGCGACGAAGCCGTCTGTTTTTCTAAATCGCTTGGGTAGAGAAGGGCGATGTATTCGATGAGTTAATCGGTAGAGTAATGACCCGTTTGTGCTCGACATGTTGTAGTCGTCGACAGGCCTTGTCGCTGCTATTGATGCCCAGAGAGAAAGCCATATCGGCGGAAAAGCCATGCTTGTTGTGTCTGTGAGCTTATAGGCAGCAACGCAGCGCTCGAACGTTATTTTCTGAGAATGTCGAATTTATGGCGACCGCTTCAGATTATTAATACCGGTGTTTAAATGGCGGGCATAACGTTAATATCAAAGATTACCCCCGTAACTAGAGGTATCTCTCTTATGCCGGAAACGACAGCAAACTTATTCGCGTCATCCTTTGTTATTGCGGTACCCGATCTTGAAAAAAGTGCGGCGTATTTTCGGGATGCGCTCGGCTTTACCCTCGAATGGCCCGACGGGCTGGGCTGGCAGTTGGCTTCGCGCGGTGCGGTAAAAGTCATGCTGGGGCATTCACCGGATGTTTCAAGACCTGCCAGCCTCGGCGATCATAATTATTTCGGCTATTTCAACACTGATGAGGTGGATGCGCTTTATCAGGAATTTGTTGCCTCGGGAGCCATTATTCTTCAACCGCCAGCCGATAAACCCCACGGCATGCGAGAATTCACGATAGCGACGCCAGACGGCCACAGGATGATGATCGGGCAGGAAATTTCATAAGTTATTTCCTGCCCAAAAAAGGTCGAAGATTTTGAAGATCACACAGGCCGCGCTCGCGGCCCTCATCCATTCAGGCTTTCAGCCTATAGATACACGACTGATGAGTACGGCCATCCTGGGTCACGACATCAACGGGTACCCGTTCATAGCCTTCGCCTTCGAAGTCATCAAGAATGTGCCAGTTGGCCGTCAGATTTTCTGAAAAGAAGATGAAGCCGTCAACGCGGTTGCCGCTGTCATCCAGAACAATGCCCGGAAACCCCATTTCAGCTCCCCAGCCTTTGTTCAACAGAGAGCCGCCAACATGGCCTGCTTCAAATTGACCGCCGATGCCTTCAAGAAACATGGGCATTGGGGCGACCGGGTCCCAGCGTTCCATACACAAACAAACTTTCCATTTCAGCTCCTGTTTTCGCAACGAAGAGTGACTATACCGAAACAGTCTGCGGGTTTGAATTTGAATTAAAAAAGCCACCTCCCGGTGGCTGTACACAGTTTTTTACGGCAGAGAGAACGTTAATGGCGATCAATCGTAATTTTCGCCATACAGGCCAATGAGTCGACGAACCACGCCATTGGTCCAGCCAAATCCGTCCTGAAGCGGGTATTCACCCCCGCCGCCCTCTTTGGCATCATCGCCTGAGATGTGGTATTTCTCGATAAGTTTATGGTGTTCCTGATAAAAACTGTTTACCGTTCTTAACCAGTTACGGGCAATTTCATCGCCAAGTGCATCATTGCCATACATTTTGAAGCCCTGAATACCCATCCATTGCAGCGGTGCCCAACCGTTGGGTTTGTCCCACTGTTCGCCGGTTTCATATTCGGTGGCCATGATGCCGCCTTTGGTCAGCAGGCGTTCGCGCACGACTTCCGCCAGACGATCGGCCTGTTTGTGCGTGGCGAGACCCACATACAGCGGCACGACGCAGGCTGCCGAGAACAGCGCCATCTCTTGACGGTGCCAGTCGTAATCACGAAAACAGCCTTGCTCGTCGTCCCACATATAGCGGTTGACGGCATCGCGACGAGCTTCCGCCTTCTGGCGATACAGGTTTTCAGAATCTTTATCGCCTTCCAGCGTCGAAATATTGGCTATCGCATTTTCCAGCTTGTAGAGAAATGCATTGAGATCGATAGGCAGATACTGCGTGGTGCGGATGCTTGCCAGGCGATCTTTGTCGCGCAGCCAGCGCGACGAGTAGTCCCAACCCGAAGCCGCACCGGCGCGCAGGTCACGATAGACCTCATTGGCAGGTCGGCTCGAATGTTTCGCCGTTTCAATATCTTCACGCCATGATTCGTCGCGCGGCGTGTCCCTGTCGTCCCAATAGCGGTTAAGCAGTTCGCCGTCCGGCATTCTGACCACATGACGATAGGCCTGATTCGGCGCCAGTGACTCCGCACCGTCCATCCAGAATTCGTGCTCTTTCTTTAGATGTTCCAGATAACGACGAGCACCACGAACACCGTCTTCCTCAAAGAGTTCCACCATCAGGGCAAAGACGGGCGGCTGGGAACGGCTGAGATAATAGGTGCGGTTGCCGTTGGGAATATGTCCATAGATTTCAATCAGCCAGGCAAAGTTGTCCGCCATGGTTTTCAGTAAATCATGGCGTCCACTTTCGGCAAGGCCGAGCATGGAAAAATAGGAATCCCAGTAATAGGTTTCGCTAAAGCGCCCGCCAGGGACAATATAAGCCTGCGGCAAAGTCAGCAGGGATGACCACGGAATATGGTGCTCTGGTTCGCGCGTCAGGATAGGCCAGAGATTGTCGATGTGCTCTTTGAGCGAATCTTGAGGATTGGGAACATAGTCGCTGCCGTAGTGTTTCGGCATCCAGAAATGTTTGTCCACAAACCGCTTCAGGTCGAATTTCGGATGCTTTTTCACTTTCCGATAGCGGATTAGAATATCGAGCGGATCCATTTTCGGAGCGCAGTCTGGAAATGTTTTGCTGTCATCAAAAATATGCGAAGACTGAACACTTTCAAAGAGTTCAAGATAACGGTCTGCTGGCGTCAGGGCATCGGAAGGGGTAACCCCTCGATCATTTCCGGTTCCGGCTCGGCATCCATCATTCTTTCCAAAATCAACTCGAGCGGCTCAAGTTCAAATTGGTTATTGTTATCGTTTTCTAATTCCACTGGTTCCATAATCTGTAAATTAGAGTTGTGCATAAGCTACAAACCTCTTCATTGCGTCATAAAAAAACGGGATCTTTCCCGAGCTGCTCTCCTTTAAGTGTAGACTTTTGCTCCATCATCAACAGCAAGAGTGTGTTTTTCGTCACATTCCTAGTCGTGAACGAAAAACGCAAAAACTTATAACTATTTGTGATGTAGGTGAAAAGTCACGAAATATGAGTTGGGCGCTACGGCGAAAATACGCGGATTCGTTTGCAACTATATATGAACAGCCCCGATTTCGGGGCTGTTATAAAGGGGAAAACGCAAATATCAGGAAGTGGCGACTTCGGCGGGGGTATCCTGTCCGTTTCCATGTAACGGAATATGCTGTAAATCTTCGGTGAAGCGGCGACTCCAGTGCGCGATGTCATTCTTGCGCAGTAACGCCATCATTTCGTCATAGCGGGCTTTGCGTTCTTCCAGCGGCATGGTCAGCGCCTGATTCAGCGCGGCGGCCACTTCGTCACGGTCGTAAGGATTGACAATCAGCGCGGCGGTCAACTCGTTGGCGGCACCTGCAAAG
This sequence comes from Rouxiella chamberiensis, assembly GCF_026967475.1. Taxonomy (NCBI): domain Bacteria; kingdom Pseudomonadati; phylum Pseudomonadota; class Gammaproteobacteria; order Enterobacterales; family Yersiniaceae; genus Rouxiella; species Rouxiella chamberiensis. The sequence goes on from NZ_CP114058.1 coordinate 679,370, forward strand.
CGGGAGAGCACCAGCACGCCCGGGTCATCGGGGTTCTGCGCCGCCACATACTCTTTGGCAACCAGATTCATGCCGTCGCGAAGTGGCGTTACCAGCCCCACATCGGTCAAGCGGAAGAGCTTCATCAGCAGACGGCGGTCAAAGTGCTGATTAAGATAAAACAGCGGCGTACCGTTCAGGGTGCCGTATTTGCCGTTTATGCGGCCCACTTCCATTTCAAGCTGGTGGCGGAGATCCTGATAGGCAAGCACTTCTCCGCGCGAGGTTGGGGCAATCTGCGAATAGCGCACGTTCCCGCGATGCTGCGGAAAGTTTTCAAGCAATGCTTCGAAAGCCAGAAAACGCTCCGGCAAACCTTTGGTGTAATCCAGACGTTCGCAGGAGATAATATTCTGCGCGTCACCCAGCTCTTTTTTCATTGCTGCCATCTTCGGCGGCAACGGACCTTCCGCCATCTCCTTGATGCTGTCCGGCGCGATGCCGATAGGATACACCTCGGTTCTGAACGTGTTTCCATAAGCGCGGTGATGCTTCTCGCCGAGCTCTTCATACTCGTTCTGCTGGACAAGGTTTTCGACAAAGGCGTTGCGGTCGGCTTCGGTCTGGAACCCCAGCAGATCGTATTCGGCCATCATTTTCAGCAATTCCTGATGCGTTGGCAGCGCATTAAAGACTTCCGGGGTCGGGAAGGGGATATGCAGGAAGAAACCAATTCGGTTAGTGACGCCGATTTTACGCAAGGCCGCGGCGAAAGGCAGCAGGTGATAGTCGTGGATCCACAACACGTCATCCGGTTTGATCAGACTTTGCAGTTTTTTCGCCAGCATGTCATTGACCTGACAATAGACGTCCCAGGCTTCGCGCTGAAATTGCACTAAATCGATGCGGTAATGGAAGGCGGGCCAAAGAACGGCATTCGAGAACTGGCAGTAATAAAGATCGTAATCATTTTGATTCAAGGGAAGCGAGGCGTAGGTAATACCATCATTTTCCAGCAAATTCAGATCATCATCTTCTTCACCGGAAATCTCGCTAATTTCTCCGTTCCAGCCAAACCACAGCCCGCCGGTAGTTTTCAATGCGTCCAATACGCCAACGGCCAGACCGCCAGCGGATGATTTCGACCCATCAGGAATAGCGACACGGTTAGATACGACAACCAGACGACTCATAACGTAAACTCCTTACCTATTTTATCTTGTTGTAATTGTAATAAAAGTTGCGCAATCCAGTCGTAGACGTCTGTGACCTCGGCAAGCCGGAAGGCGGCATTCGTCGAACCTTCTCCTACCTTGACCGAAATACCTTGCAGCGCATTGACTGTCTGAAATCCTTTTTCATCTGTCAGATCGTCACCGACAAAAACGGGAATACGCCCGTGAAAAGGCGCATGTTGCATAAAGGTTTTGATGGCTGCGCCCTTGTCCGTGCCGTGCGGTTTGATTTCGACCACACATTTGCCGGGCTGCAACGTCAGGGCGGCGAACTGCGCGACGGCTGATTCCGCCAGTGCCAGCACGTTTTTCTCGAACTGCGGAGCCTGGCGATAATGAAGTGCGAAGGCCATGCCTTTGGCTTCAAGAAGGGTGCCCGGCAGCGCTTTCATGCCGTCTTCAAGCATTTGACGCAACGGTTCGGCAACGTCGGCAGGTAATTCGACGCGGTGCAGATTATTGGCCGCATCGCGTAGTTCGGCACCATGCACACCGGCGAGAGGCAGGACAAGCGGCGCGGCCAGCGTGTCCAGTTGCGAAATAGGGCGACCCGAAACCAGCGCAAGCGCGCCTTCACAATGGTCGGCGAGTTTTTGCAGGTTATGACGTGCATCGAGAGGGATTGTGACGGCATCCGGCTCAGGCTGGATTGCGGCGAGCGTTCCATCAACATCGAAGAAGAAGGCATATTTGCTGCTGTCTACGGCGAGAAGGGGCGGCGCATCGTGGTTAACATCCGTTAAAGCGGTGGTCAAAATAGTTCCTCCTGTTGGTACTGACCTTATTGTCTCGGGGAACTGGAAATCTTTGCTACCGAGTGCAGAACATCGTAAACCGCGAGGGCGAACTGCATGACAATGCGTCAGTACGGGTATTAATTTGCCAGCTAAACTCTCATTTTGTGAGAGAAATAACGCTAATATTTGTATAAATATTTGACACTTTTTATTAAGTGTAGACGTTTGCACGCATTTTTACCAAGTTGCCATGCCGGTTTCGAGGGCAGAATAGTCTCAAATGCATATTGGCTAAAATGGTAGATTAGACTGTCACCAGTAGGATTTTGGGTATTAATGTGAGGCAATAACTCAAATACCCAAATGCAGGCGTGATATTTACGAATAAAGGCAGAAGGTTGTCTACAGATAATCCCTAAGCCTAGCTTCAAGCCTGAAAAACAATAAGAATCGCTGCTGAGAATATCGTTGCAATTACGCTGTATTAAATAGGCGAATGCTTTATTTGAACATGCCGAAAACTAACGCATAGAGTTCAAGAAATAAGCTGGGTATTATTTGTGCATTGAGTGAACGTTAATTCCTATATGCGCTACTCGTTGGAGCTGACAATTCCAGGTGAAAGGTAAACACAACTCGAGTGCGCCAAAATTTGGTGGAAAAGACCAGAAAGACTAAAAAGCAAAAAGCAAAAAGCAAAAAGCAAAAAGCCCGCTCAAGTTTCCTTGAGCGGGCTTCTCTAATTTGGCTCCTCTGACTGGGATCGCCTTTGCCAGTAACTGGCTAATAAGTAAGCTAAACCTGAATGCACTTTCTGTCAAGACCACCAGAATGACCACCAAGCGGTGATTTACGTAAATCTGCTTTGAGTTTTCATCTACATATTGACCCTGACCCCGTATTTGATCCATTCATAATCAGGAATAACCGGCTTCATTTTGGCTGCATATTCTGGCAACCGGCAGAATTTTCGGCAAATTTGGAGGGCGTCATCCAGCCCAGTGCAGAATTGGGACGACTCTGGTTATAGTGTATGCGCCAGGCCTCGATTTTGCACCGTGCATCCTCCAGAGACATGAACCAGTTCTCGTTCAGGTATTCCTGCCGCAACCTGCCGTTGAAGGACTTGACTGTAGCGTTGTCCGTAGGTGTTCCCGGGCGTGAGAAGTCGATCCTTATCCCTCTTTCATACACCCACCTGTCCAGCATTTTTCCTGCAAATTAAAAACCATTATCGGTTTTCAGCAACTGAGGTAAAGGACGCCTGAGCGCTATGCTGTTCAGCATTTCTGCCACTTCTGTTGAACGCAGATTCTGCCACACGCAGATCCCTAGGCAATCGCGGGTGTAAAGGTCGATAACCGTCAGCAGGCGCATTCGTCGCCCGTCAAACAGCGCGTCCGAGACAAAATCCATGCCCCAGACCTGATTGGGATTCAGCCTCTGAGGCTGCGGCTGCGGCTGCGGCTGCCAGCGCTGCGCGGATTTATTGCGCCGTGGACGTTTGAGACGCAGTGACAGCCCCTGTTCGCTGTAAAGCCGGTAGATCCGTTTGTAGTTATCGCGCCAGCCTTCCCGCCTGAGCATCACGTGTACCCGGCGATATCCGTAGTGAATTCGCGTTTCAGTGATCTCACGGATACGCAGGCGCAGTGCGCTGTCATCGGCAATAACAGAACCGATACCTGAACGAGCTGCGGCTGAGCCGTGGCGCAAAACAGATTTGTCTTTCGCTGGCACCGTATCGGGCCTGTAAATCCCTGACCCATTCGCGCAGGCGTGCCAGCGTCAGCCCTTTTGCCAACACGTCCTGCAACATAGCCTTGTCAAGGCTGAGGTCGGCAACCAGCCTCTTCAGCCACAGATTTTCTTCTTCCAATTGCCACATATGTTTGAGTTCAGAAGGAGAAATTCCGCCGTATTTCTTACGCTACGTGTAAAACGTGGCATCGGACATACACTGCTTGCGGCAGACGTTAGGTACGGACGTCCCCAGCTCAGACTGCTTCAGGGCAAATACATTCTGCTCTTCAGTGAATCCTGACTTTTTCATCGGCACCACCTCCGTTCATGGGAGTAAATATCATGCTGCAATTCTTTAACTGAATGGAGCAGGATTTTGGGGAGGGTCAGTCAAAAGTGCTATTTTGACAAGTTAAAGTTTAGTAGAGTTAACTAATTCATTTATATAGAATGGTAAGTATTTCCCCCGAGAGGTTATGCGATTATGAGCGCAATCACATTACGTAAAGCGTTGGGTGTACTTGCGAAGTCATCTTCGTTTTCCGTCACCACCGTAACACATCGCCAGAAGGATGAGTTAGATCAGTTAAAGGAACAACTCTTCGTTAAACAAGAGATTGAAACTGAATTACAACGTTATTTGGATGTGACCAAACCCGGTGAGATCATTTTTTTGTGTGGTAGTAGCGGGGATGGAAAGTCCGAGATTTTAACCCGTTGCCAGTCAGATCCGCGTTATCAACGGCGATTTAGTTTCCACTTGGATGCCACGCATAGCTTTGCCCCTCGACAATCAGCTATTGATGCCTTGAATGATTTATTTGCAAATCATCATCAGCAGTCATCTCCGCTGCTCATTGGCATCAACACCGGAATGCTCGCCAATTTTGCCAGAGAAGGCGCTAAATGCCACCAGGCGATCCGGTCTGCAATCGATTCATTTTTATCAGCGCAGCAGGATGCAACCCGTCCTTACCGTAACGAAAATTGTTCTTTTTTTGATTTTGAACATTACCCTAAATTCCAGTTTGACGAAAATAAACACTACTCATCATTTATTAAAACTTTATTAAATAATTTAACTCGTGATGATGATAATAATTTATTCCAGTTTATCTTTCGGCGCGATGAGTCAGTTTGTCCAGATCTGAAAGAAGTCGCGAATTTCAAATTGCTTTGCATACCTGGTGTGCAAAATGTGTTAATTACGCAGCTCTTTAAAGCACGGTTAATCAAAGACCAGTTTGTAACGACCAGAACGCTGCTGGATTTTTTGCATCACCTGCTGATGGGGCCTGGTTACTTATTTGATAACCTTTTCACCGGTGCAGAAAATGATTTGATTAAAAAGGTATCCGATTTTGATCCAGCCAGATTGCATACCTATGAACTCGATCAGTTCATTTTGCGCTATGAGCTTGGACTGGTTGACGCCGATCTCGATGATTTTTTAGCTGCACTTGAGCCGTGGCATATTAAGTTTGATCGCCAGTGCGTTAAGCCCGGTGACGCAAGTTCGTTAATCCGGCTTTTTTGGCTGCTACAACATGAATCGGTGGGCAATGATTATCACCGCAATTTTTCCGAGTTCTTTAATGAATCGCTGTTTGAACGTTACTCAGAAATTTGGCATATGCATAGAAACTATACCGCAGACTCAGAACAGAAAAAATTACTGAATCGCTTCTATGCACTTGAACTTATCGCCGGTATCCAGCGCTATGCAAACCGCAAAGCACCTGAATTAAGTATGCAAAAAGAAGAGTTCTTCATGGGGGAGTTTGGTGGTGTTAAAATAACGGCGCCAATCGAGATAAAGCCTGACTGGGACTCTATTCGCAATAAACATACGGCTCATCAAACTGGCTTTGATGTCTATTTAAAGGTTGGGCGAAATCCACTGCCGCATATTCATATCGGACTTAATTTGTTTGAATTATTGGACAAGTTAAATAATGGTTATCGTCCGAATAAATACGATAAAAATGCAATCGTGTTACTGGATGAAATTGTTGAGTTGATCGCGAGAACAGGCTAAATCCAGCAGTGAAATCAAATTTTATGATGGCAGACAACGGGTTTATCGTGCAAAGGCGGATGACGATATGATCACTATTAGCGGTATGGAGGGTTAGCAGAATGTATCCTATCGCAAACGAGTTAAAAGTGGGTAACAATCAACTGGATAGTTACCTGCCTGTACGCAATAAAAACAACGATATTAGCTGGCAATTCGTCACAGGCCTGGCCCTTAGCTACGCCCTGAAACGCAAAATCGAAGCTTACGACCCTGACCAATTCCGTGAAGACTGTAAAACACATATGCAGGAGCTGCTTGATGAGCCTGCATTCTGGTCGGTGTTGGAACGTATGTATTTTTCCAGCCAGGACATTTTTCGTGTATCCCCACTTTTTTTAATGTTTCATGCTCAATTTGTGGGTGAAAAAATAAGCGCGGGTTCAACAGCAGATAAACGTCTTGGTACTCTGTTTGCCAATTTGATGGGTGATTTCAGCCTTCGCTACCCCATACAGGACAGGCTAAACTTCATTGAGCAGCAAATGTTGAATAAGCTCAATGAAAAAATAAAATTGCTAGGGAAAGGGCCATTTTCCGAAGAGCAATCCTATCTGCCATATATGGCAGTATGTTTTCAGTCCGACCTGCAGTTTTTGGCGGAACATCCACAATATCTCTTGCAAGAGCTGACCAATACCCTGCGGTTGTACGCTTTTAGCTGGTGTGCTCAACTCGCTCTCAATCTGAATAACTGGCGAGATGGTGAACCGCAAAGTAAATCATTGTTCTTTATTCTCGATAGTGAAAAAGCCAGTTCTGAGCGGGATCAAATTAAACGCTTTGGTTATAAATGGTTTGCTGGTCAGAGTGAAAAACTGTTCCCAATACTTTCCGCACTGGAGGTGTTGCAGGTAAAAGGGGCGAAAAAACGCCCTCTCTGGCAGGTATATCAGGATTGCTTGAATTATTCGGGCACCCCAAATCAAGTGTTAGATGAGATTAATGATTACATACAAAAATTTATTAGTAAGGAAGAACGAGATCTTCTAGCTCGTGAACGAGCTATAGACTTGGAGAGTGCCTTCAAACAGCTATTATCCGTTGCCGTAGAGCAGTTCCAGGGTAAAAAAACTGACCGCGCGACGGTAAATCGTAAATACGTTAATGAGCTGGAAAACCACATTTGCACTGACTTCATTCAGGTGCGTGGCCGGGCAGGGAAAGTGCTGGTACTGAATCAGGATCATCTGCTGTTACTGACTAATCTCACCGTGGGCCAAAATGACAAACTCCGCCTGCACGAATTGCTGCGTGGTTTTGAACAACGCGGTTTTTATCTGGACAACCAGTCAGTGCAAACGCTGGTGGCGTTTTATGAACGTATGGGAAATGTAGAGCGAATGAGTGATAGTGGAGACGCCGTGTATGTCCGTAAAACAGTATGAAACCTATCTTGCAGAAACCTTTATTGAATGGGTAGGTGGCATCATTCAGCCCGGCGAGCGCTACCAGTTCAAATCTCCCGATCCCGGTAATGCCTTAAAACTCTGGGAAGCATTCGTCTCTCTGGCGGACGGCAATCAGTTGGAAATTGCGCCAGGGCAATATATTGATTGCCTCCCCTGCAATGGTGTTCAGCTTATTCCTGTACTGCACGGTGCCGAGGCTCCAGCATTCACAGAAAACTACATTTCTCATTTGCGCGATGAAGTTGCAGGGCGCAGCGGCATTTTTGCCCAAACGGCACTGTTGATTATTCACAACAGTATGCTCGATACCCTGATTAACAGCACGAAAGACGTGGCGGCACCGGATGCTATCTGGTATCCGAAAACTTTCAGCCTTCAACTGGAAAAGCTCATTACCACCGACAGTAAACGTTCAGAATTGTCCCGCTGTTTGCTGGAGGATCAACTGACGACGGTACTGGATGAAGGCGCGACCGTCTTTGGTTTCTCGTCGCTGTATCGCTTGCTGGATGACGGCAATCTGGATTTCTCTGAGCTTCACTTGTTTAAAGACGATGAACTACTGAACTATAGCCAAAAACAGCTACGCACCCGGCTAAATGAAAACCGGAAATTATATCGCCAGATTGAAGACTGTGTTGAACGCTACAGCGGACAACTGGAGAATGTACTGCCTGAATTCAGTACAAAATTCATTCAGGAGCATTTTTACGATAAAGGCGACTGGCGTGAGCTAGATTTCTCCGACTACCGGAAAGAGAAAGAACAGAGTAGCGAACAAAAACTGTTGCTGGAGAACGTCTCCGTCGAAAACGGTGACGTTTGGCAACGGGCAAAAAGCGTTAGCAAGGCGGGAAAACGCGATATCAGTCTGCTGGTGCAGGTGCTGCCGGGACAATCAAAAGTGGAGCTGGAGTTCAGCTTTCAGGGCAACGATCTTCAGGATAACCAGATAAAGATTGCCCATCATCGCCAGTTAAAGAATGCACCTTTCTGGCGCACCAGCCGGGCAGGGGGCAAGACTTCCCGCATCATGGCGTCGGTGCCTTTTGACGGGCATCCTTGCTTCTTTAGTCTCGAACTGACCAACCGCAATAATTCAGCCGAAGAGTATAAATTTCGCCTGTTGTTGGTCGAGCAGGGACAATTCTGGCTAAACGATATTCAGCACTGCTATCGTGTTGAGCCAAGTAAAGAGCAAATAACCCTGCAACTGGAAGATAACACGCTGCGTATTGCCGAGTCTGGCAACCTGACCTGTACGTTGGATGACGAGAGCGAAGACATCGACTGCCAGCATTATGCTCAGGTGAATTTTGAGACGTTGGCGAATCAAAGTGACTTGGTACAGTTTGCGCTTATTTCCGGCGATTCCAGTCTGTCGTTTAACATCGAAGGGCCAGGAGCCGAAGAAGGGCTAACGCTGCCGCTGCTTTTTGACCAAAGTCGTTTCAATAAACTGTTCAAAGAAGAGGGTAATGCAACCTGGAACCGGCTGAAGGGGCGTATCATTCTTGATAACACCGAACACAAGGTTGTCGGTGTTCGTCAGCAGTTGTTGATGCTTGAAGCCTCATTAATTGAGCGACGCCTGCTGGGAACGGGAAATGACGATAGCGAGTTTGCGCTGGATGAACTTCTTGTTAGCTACTCTGAGCTCCATAACGCCTATGAGCAGTTATTTTCCTACTATCAGCGTCGTAATACCCTGCCGAGCCTGGTGTCGTGGTCAGCAGAATACCGCACGCTGGTCAGCTATATTGTTACCACGTTTGAACAGGCGCTCCAGCAAATCGGCCTTAGCAGAGCGCTGACGGCGCAGGAGAAACGCCTTCTTCATCTTGGGATTTGTCGCATTGATAGCCATGAGCGTCTCTCACCGCTGCATCCGCTAGTGCTGGCCTACCATCTACAGCTGTCAGAAACCATCGTTGCTGAGTCGGAACAGCATGCTTCGGCTTCATTTGCAACATTACCGCCGATTACTCTCGATCGCCTGATGGTTTCTGGCTTAATGCCGTTTGTTTACCACAGTGAGCATGAGTACGCGCAATTACAGCCGGTGGAAGAAAACCGCTTCTGGATTGATGCGGTTCCTCAGCAGCAAGTCAGTCATGATTACGTTAAGCGTCTGGTAAAAGACAAAGTCAATGAGTTCACAGACGCCTACGCTCGATTGTTCCAGAGCGCCGGAAACAATGCGTTGATTATAAATGCCATTAACCAAGGGAATGCCAAAGAGCTGTTTCTGGGATTAGTGGAATATTTTAAGCAGGAAAAAGAGCACGCTATTTCGGTGCATGTGAACTGCTACGATGAACGTCTGCTGCCCAATATGTTCGATCACTTTGCCGAAAGTGGTAGCTATGAGCAGCTTAAAAACGATCTCGATCTGAACAGCGGCGTATGGCGGGCGGAAGCCGATATGCTGATTGACCTGCTGCGCAGCCGGTTAACGTTCAGCAAGTTTGTCCTACCGTCAGAAAGAGACAAGCTGGCCTATGCACACCTGGCATTTTTCACCAATACAGCACCAGTGGATTGCCGCCAGATCCGCATTGAAGATGCGTCCAGCGGGGTACTGTGTCATGGGTTGATCGCTGGGGAAGGCGCTGAAACGCAGGGGGATGCCTACTTTACCGCGTTTGGCCTGCGTGATGTGGATACTGAGTCCTACAGCGCCCTGCGTCTTGCCCGACTAATCGGCTGCCTGTGGCAACCGGCACGTCAAAGTAACAGCCAGTATCATGGACAAGGGATCGGCCTGGCCGTAAGTGGCAATTTTAAACAGCTACTCATTTACTCTTACAATAGTGCGCTCTGGACCACCATCATTGATCCTAAAGTCACCCTCGACTTTTTCACCAGTCAGAAAGATGTGGTTCTTATCCACTATTCTGACCAGTACACCAGTTGCGCAGGTTACGATGCCATCACCGTCACGAAGCAGGTTGATCTGTTCCTGCGGTTGCTCCAGACCGGAAGCCAGTCCGGGCAACCCGCCGTTGACAGTAAGCATCTTCTGGCTGAATTTAACGCCTTTAACGGTGAATGGTTGCTGAAAATGCTGCGCTCCAGTGAAAGGGAGCGCAAAGAGAAGCACGGCATTATTGGCGCGTATAAATTTGTGCAATCCATGTTGCACCAATCCGATATTTGCTGGATTCCGCTATCGGTAGCTGAAATGATCCGCGTGTCCGGCAATGTCGGGCTGAAAATGAAAGAGAGCGATTTATCGAGGAATTTACAGGGGTATCGTAAAGGTGCAATTTCTGATGACGTACTTTTTGTCGGATTCAAAGAAAACCGCCTCTATATGTTACCGCTTGAAGTTAAAACCGGTGCGCGGCCTGACTACAACTATGCAGGCCAGCAGGCTCGCGAACTAAAACGCTACTTGCAGCTGGATATTCTGGAACCACAAACGCTGGCATCACAACTGTACCGGGCGCTCTTCATTCGTCAGGTGCTGATGCAGGTAGAGAAACTGCGTCTGTATGGCGTGCTGGACAGCGACAAACTGGCTCCCTTGCTGAAACGACGCGAATGGTGGTTAACGGGCGACTATCAGTTAGGTAAGTTGGCCGACTATGCGGACGGCTTTGTCGTGGCGCATGTGGACAGCGCAACTTGCTTCGATCTCTCTTATAAAGAGACGGCGGAGAATATCTTACAGATTGAAATTCCTTATTCACTGTTGCCCTCGTTGATTGCCTCACAGGGGGATGAACTACCGCTTGCTGAACGTTACCGGGTGCCGGAAAAATACCGACTTAAGCCGGAGTGTGATGCCAGTTCGTCACGATCAGAGGTCGTGGTACACGTCACAACGACAACTGCTTCGCAATCCGTTTTAGAACCGGAGCCGTTACAGCCTGCTGTACCGATAATGACTCCTGACATTAGCGATACTCCATTACAAATCCTGTTTGGTCATGATGCTGCGCGTCAGAGCCCATTACATTGGGAGCCAACCAACACCGCCAAGTTCATGAATACCAACACCGGCATTATTGGAACGATGGGCACCGGGAAAACTCAGTTTACTAAATCACTAGTCGCACAGTTGATGCGCAATCAGTCCTGTAATGTTGATGGTAAGCCGATCGGCCTGCTGATCTTCGACTATAAGTCGGACTATGTAGATGATGCTTTCCTGGATGCAACGGGTGCTAAAAAGTACAAGTTATTTAAGCTGCCCTATAATCCATTATCTCTGTTTGGCGATACGCCAATGCTACCTATCCATACCGCTGGTGGACTATCGGAAACGATGGCGAAAGCTTATGGCCTGGGCCATAAGCAGCAGCTTAAATTAGAAAACCTGATTTTAGAATGCTACGAAGCGGCAGGTATTTCGCCGGAAGATCCGACAACATGGTCACGGACTGCGCCGACGATTGAAGATGTATGGCAGCGCTTCCTCGATCAGGAGAAGGTCGAAGAGGACTCACTTTACGCAGCACTCTCTAAACTGGCACGTTACAAGATATTCGAGACAATCCCGGAGAAGATGACCAGCTTGTACGAATTGATTGACGGCGTCACCGTGATTGAACTGGCAGGCTATCCGCCAGAAGTGCAAAACTTGGTGGTCGCACTCACGCTGGATCTTTTTTACGCGCAGATGCAAAAGCGCGGTAAACCAGTGGTACGAGGGGATTATCGTCAGCTCACCAAAATGATTCTGGTGGATGAAGCCGATAACTTTATGCGTCAGGATTTTTCCAGCTTGCGTAAGATCTTAAAAGAAGGTCGTGAGTATGGTGTTGGTGCGATCCTGTCAACGCAGGAGATTACTCACTTTAAGACCGGGGAGAATAATTATGCCTCTTATATTCTGACATGGGTTATTCATCGCGTGTCGGAAATTAAGAATGCAGATATCAAGGCTGTGTTTAACGTTGACGATAAAGGCGAGCAGGAATCTTTGATGGGGCAGATTCGACAGCTTGAGAAGCATTTTAGTTTGTATGTGGATGGAGATAAACAGGTTAAAAAATGCGGGATCGTGCATTTTGGGAGTTAGTTAAATGACGATTATTGAAGCTATTGTAAATGTATTAAAAGAATATGGAAAGCCTTTGTCACACAAGGATATATATGATTGCATCATAAATAAAGAATATTATTCATTTGGTGCAAAAGATCCTGTGGCAATAGTTAGGGGGAAATTAGAAAACATTGTTTTGGCATTGATTTCCCGAGTGCATCACCACGGAAAATATTTGTTGAGGTTAAATCTGTAGGGCAATCAAAGCCACTATACGATCTATGGCAGGGGCAAGTATCAAATGCTAGCCCTCTAAAAATTGAAAAAGTAACAAAAGATCAACTACCAGAAGAGATAATTCATGGGAAATATATTGAACATATTAAAACCATAAAAGAGCAATTGCTTGATGCTATTAATTCTTCGGACCCAGCTTTCTTTGAGAGACTTGTAGTAACACTGTTATTAAAGATGGGATATGGGTGGCACGAGTCTGAGGCAGGCAAGGTTGTTGGTGGCGCCGGGGATGAGGGCATTGATGGCATTATTAATGAAGATAAATTAGGTTTAGAAAAAATATATATCCAAGCTAAAAGATATAATAGTAAAAAAGTACCACCTAGTGAAATTAGAGAATTTATTGGCTCGATGAACCAAAAAGGAGCACACAAAGGGGTATTTTTCTCATCGTCATGCTTTACCGAAACAGGCAGTTAATAGTGCGGAAAAAGCACAAGGTATGAATATTACTCTTATTGATGGTGGGCAGTTATGTGAACTTTTAGTCCAAAATGGCATGGGGGTTGCGAAGGTAAGTACATATGAAATTTATGAAATAGATAAAAATTTCTTTGATTTATAATATTAATATAAAATGGGGTGCCCCCATTTTATTAAATTTGTTTTTTTATCTCGTCCTTAAACTCTCTTATTTTATTGAAAAAACAGTTTTTTATCGTATCTAATTCGGCTCTTATTATTTCAATTTTATCTGAAATCTCCTTGCATTTCCCAGTATCGGGATTTTCATGGCTTGTTTCAAAGTCGATTATAAGTTCTCTTAGTTCTACGGTTTTTCCCTTATAGCTATCTACACATTTTTTAGGCTCTAAAGCACCTATTGAATGTAAGAGGCTGGAAGCCGTATTTTGTTATTTAAACGCAGGGTAGACATCCTCTGAGGACTGTTTTTCTTTGATGATAAAGCCTTCCTCTAAGGGTTTATTTTCAGGATTGCTCAATGTTTTATACTTTCTGTTTTTGTTCGAGACATATAATCCTACAGCATCAGAAAATAAGCAAAAGCAATCGAAGGCTTTATATAATAAATCTACTTCTTTTTCATAAACTTTGCTACGAGCAGTTTGATTAGGTGTTTTAAAGAAAATATAACAGGTTAAAAGTATTATTGCCACAGAGCTAATTAAACTCCCGATTGAGGATACATAATCCACCCAATCTTTGCTGGTAACTATTTCTGTTAGTTCTTTAATCTGCTCGAAAGTAATTTCCATTTTATGTCCTTATATGCCAGTACATTATGTACTAGCATAATGGTTAATATTACAATGAAATCAAAAGGTCTCTTAAATTTCGATGGTTTCTTACTGAAGCGATTCCATCCTCAACATGTGCTGCCCATGCTTTAATTATAAGTTTTTGGTCTAGCTTAGGATAAAGCATCCTCAAAACTAATTCTGTAGCTTGTAGTGTATCACCCAGCCACGTAATTTTATCCAGCGTCATCGCACCATCCAGTTTCCTATTATCATTCTCTGGTGAATAACGGAACTCGCTCTCCACCGAGCGGAAAAACGCTAGCCGGGCGGCAACATTGGGCGTAATCCCCGTATATCCTTTTAACTTCCTAAGCTGGTTCTTCAGTCTGACGGTTAAGTGCCATTCGATTTGGGAGCATCAGATAGCCTCCTTGGTTAGTTCCCAGAAATAGCCGGGTCTAAGAGAGGATGATTTTGTACGAGTGTTAAACACGATTTCATATGCGTGAGAAATATCATCACGCAGCTGATCGACAAAATAACGTTCATCCACTTCAGTATCGGTAGAAAGAAGAACAACCTGATGACTGGCATAAGGGAAGTAATGGTTAATTAATTTATCCCTATGCTGAGAGTCCAGGCGACCTAGCGGCGTATCTATAATCACTGGTAAATCCCGACCAGAAGTTTTTGCAAGCGCTTCGAGAATAGCGATCGCATATATCTGTTTCTCACCAGCTGAAAGGAGCTTACGGTTAATAACAGTACCATTTTCGTCAACAAGTTCGACATCAAATGTCTCAGGATTGATATGTGAATAAAGTTGCAGGTCTTCTTTACGGGCCAGTTTACGGTAGGCCAATTCAAAGTTCGTTGACAGCGTTTCTGACTCTGGCCTGCGTCAATACTTCACTATAGCGGTCCAGTAAATTGATCGTCTCTTGAGCATTCTTAAATGCGCTGCTAAGGCTATGTTGATTTCTGGTTGAGTCATGTGCTTTTTGTATCTGACGGACACAATCCAGTTGTTGTTGTTTAGTCAGTTTTGCCTCTTCGAGAAGGGCGCGATATTTTTGTCGCTCAGCTTCCCGTTGGCGATCAAGTTCCCGCAGCTTCTCGAAAATATCGATCAACTGATCATCTTCCGGTGCTCGTGCAATATTTGCAGCTGCCTGCTCCAGCTGCTGTTCTATTTCTGCTAGTTGGTTGCGATTAAGCTCAAACCGTTTCCAGGCTTTCTTACTGTCTTGTTTGATAGATTGCTGTAATACACCTACTTCACGCTCAGAGATATCATATAGTAAATCCCCTGTAGGTTTAGCAGACATATACTCTTTCAGATTGTCTTCAATCGCTTCAGTGGCAATTATTTTTGTGCTGCTCTCGCTGCTGGAACGTAAGGAAATATCATTTTTAAGCTTAGATAAAAAAAGACTAAGCTCTTTCTCGAAATTTTTTGCCTGCTTAATCTCTGTTTCTTCAGCAAGTTGGTTTAATAGGCGTGATAAAATGTTTGGGGCGAGAGCATAGGGTAAAGAACCATCACATTCATGTCGTAATTCCTTCTCCAAACGTTCTTTATCTTTTAACAGCGTCTCAACTTTCTGTTTTTCTTGTGTCTTCGTCCGCGCAAATGCGCCGCCTTGTGCATTTAACATGCCTTCATATCGACTAATATCTTTGGAAAGAAAATCAGTTCGTATTTTCGCGAAATCTGCTTTTTCTAGCAATGCTTCTGTCTGATGAGACAACATTTTGCTTTGATCCTCAAGCTCAGCCAGTTTCTGTTGTTGAGAGCCTTCTAACTGGCTCGATTGCTGACGCTTGACGAATATCACTAAGTCATTGCGCAGTTTATCGATTAGATCTAATCCCAGCAGACGACGTACAGCAGTTCTCAGAATATTTCCGGATTCATCTTCCGCCAACTCTGCAATTTTCTCACCATCAAAAAAGAAGAGATCAGCAATACCATGAGGAATTAACTCGTTTAGAAATCCCTGGCATTGGTCATAGTCCAGTTCACTACGAGGTTGGCCGTCTTCTTGCAGTGAAAGCTTGTCTTTTTTGCCTTTTTTCCAACTGCGGGTAACAGTGAATTCTGACTCCTGACCGCCTTTGTTATAGGTAAATGTCAGTTCGATCATCGCGTCTTCTGGGCGCTGAGTAGTTTCAGCACCGTTATGAATCAACTCGCTCAGTTGCTCAATGTAGTCTTGTTGCTGTGTGGAAGAACCAAAAGCTAATCGACCATAAAGAGCCAATCTGATGGCAGATAAAATCGAGGTCTTCCCCGCACCGTTCAAACCACCAAATAAAATAATTGGGCGAGAATGTGCCTCATGGGAACGAGTTCTTGGCGCTAGGTCGATGGTATGGGAACCGCTAAATACCCGGAAATTATTCAGCACGAGTTGCTTAATTAACACTTTCTTTTTCCTCACCAGCAAGAACAGGGAATTCACCAGCATCAACAATTCGGCGTTGTAGTTCCTGAAGTTCCTTCTCCAGTTTCATAACTTCTTCCTGATGAACATCACGATCATTGCGAGTTTGCAACGCTACCTGCTGCTGTTTAATCTCTTCCAGGCTCCCCCAATCTTGTTTGAGGATTGTACCGAGTTTGTCAAAGATACCTTGACGGCGACTAAGACCTTCCATCGATACTTCAAGCTCGATTAGTTTCATAACCATCTCAGGTACTACATCAAACCCTTGGCCTATTTGCATAAGTAAGTCAGCATCACTTGCATCAAATCGCGACTGGTCATCAACAACCCAATCCAAATCTTTTTGGTAGACCTCACGATAGATACCTGGCATGGCGTCATACCAGTCAGGCTCATTTGGATCTTTTAACCATTCCTGGCGTATAGCGTGTAGTTCAGGTTGAGTGATAAGGGTGATGGTGTGGCCTTGAGCGTTCATATCTCGTTCAATTTCAAGTAGATCTCTCAACCATTGTTGGCGGTATTTCATCCAGTAAGGACCAGGAACGTGCTTGCGTTCAGCGCTTATTTCCTCACCGTCTTTAGCGTATTGATAGCTCACCTTGCCGCTACGACGCTTATAGTTTCGGTAAGTGTCCTTATTTACAGGATCGGTGGTGAATGCCAGGAGATCCCGGTATTTCAGCAACGGCGACATCCAGACTTCACCATTCTGGATCAGACTTTCCATAGCCTTATCTTTAGTAACAACGGTACAGGTCCAGCAACCAAAGCGAGAACTTCCGCAAGATGGCGTACTGTCATCGATAACGAGCGGGCATTCCCCTTGCGCGGAAGAGTCCATATACAGCGTCCACAACGGGCGGTTGTTACCTCCCCATGGATTTTCCCACTCATCGATATCATCTGGGGAATAACGGAATGCACCTCGAAGTAATTTCCAGACGTCTTCAGTGTCCCAAGTATCAATAGGGGTATATATAAAGGCATTTGCGAGCGTGGTGTGCCTCGCCAAACGTGTGCCATCAATTTTATGTTTGGCTATGACCTGCGCACGGGATGCGCTTTCGCTACTGCGTGATCCGAGTACCACGATGACTTCATCAAACTGGCTGACTTTATCTTTGATAAAATCACTGACCGGGTTGATTTTCATTCGCTCAGTACACCAGCGGAAACTACGAGTTGGGGCCGGATAACCTTTACCCAGTAAATTAACCCAGAAGGTTTCATGAGTTTTCGGCATGACTGAATGCTGCGTTATCGGTAGCCCAGCGCGTTTTGCACCAGCTTCAATTCGCAACATAGTTTTCTTAATCAAATCGACGACGACAGGGGTTTCTACCAGAGTGTCCGATGAAACAAGAAAAACGTCTTTCTGCCGCATGGCAGGCGGTAATCCTAACAATGCGAGGTATACCAACGTAATGACAGCACTGGAATCTTTACCCCCACTATATCCAATTACCCACGGGCGCTTATCAGCACAATAGATACGTTGTACTTCAGATACATATTCTGCCAGGGGCCTCCCAGCAAAGTTTTCTTGATTGATGAAGTCTTCATAATCGGCCAGATCGTGGGCCTGAATTAGTTTACTCATGAGATAGCCATTTGAGCTTCAAGCTCTTGTTCTTCGTTTGAAAGGGGGAGCGATAATGCGATTTTTAAAGCATTACAGGTAAGCTGAATAGAAGCTGTAGTTTTACTAAGTTTACCATGTTGCATGGCGCGTTTGGTTAGGTCTGGGCTACTTTTTCGCCAGTCAAATTCTTTTAGTGTTGCTATTTTTTTTGCCATAAATCAGGGTGTTCAGAAAGCAAGCAATTTCCTAGCAACCCTAGAGCCTGTAGCCCTATACCGTGCGCATGGACATACTCTTGGCGAAGCTGTGCAGGAGATACCTCTTTTTTTGCAGCTAGTTGCCAATCTGGCATGACGTAAAATATCGCTTGCCAATATTGGGCTGCAAGGTCAGAACACTGCTCTACATCGTTGGCCTTGGGATCTTTCCCTAATAGGGAACGCGTAGCTTGCTTGATGCTACTGAGAGTGAATAGCTTATTGGAAAACTTACTGATGCTGGATTTTTCCATTTCAGTCAACCCGATAAAAGGCTCAATGTTCATTGCCAGGTATCGTGATAAATTCGAACTAATATCTCTATGATCATAGAGAGTCGCAAGAGATGGACTTGGCCTAATTGCGTATTTGTTTAAATCAGCAAACATTTGCTGACTGCGTTTAAGTCCTTCATCTACAAAAAATAAAACGGGGATGTTATCTTGTCCCAGTTCGGGCCGTTCTTCTAAAGCGTCCTCTATCGCTTTCCTACGATGTTGACCATCATTGATCAAAATTTGAGCTTCCATTGGCACTCGTAAAGTCCCTAGGTTATTGGACCCAGAATACTCATCAAATTGCACATCAACTGCAATTGAGGCAGTTAGAGCTGAGAAAACATAATCACTTGGATTTTCAAGTAAGTAGCGAACCATCTCTGGAATGCGAGCCTTATTAAGCGTTCTTTGCGCGCGCAATTCAGGCGGTACTTCATTCTCATCGAAACTGAAGATTTTGGGAATGATTCGCATCGGGCAAGTGGCGATGTAGAAGGGGCGACCTGCCTGGATCCCTCTCACCGCTGGAAAGGAGTAGCAATAATCAGTATCGAAGGCTGCCATGCTGTGGATCCCTAAAATTCTAATGGTTACGTAAAATAAAACGTTTATTAGTCTTATATTATTGCTTTTAACGTAAGAAATAAATAACTTTTGAAGTATTAGAGATGTAATATTTATTCTTAATTTTGTTTTTAAAGCATTTTTCACAAAATTTTTACGTCTATTTCAGGTGAGTAAGTATTGCAAAATGGCCTTTTATCCGATTATGTAATATATCTTCCTAGAGATTCGATTGAATAGGGCTTGCCTCAGGAAGTGTTAAATCCTCTAACCTAGGAAAATAAAGAGAGAATTCCCATTAATAATCAAAGTATTAGATCGTTAGTAGGAGTAGTAAGTTATGGTGAAGCCTTCTCAAGGGAGGAGAATCACGAAAACACCAATCTAATAAATGTATTTTCTCTTGTTCATGGCTACACCCTCCTTTTTGAGGGGAAGTATTGCATCGTCGAATCAATATCATCCCTTTAGCCGACTATCAAAATTAGCTGTGATTTAACCAACTTCAGATATGATTTTCCAGCTCAAGGTTTCGCAGTTTCTGTTAGTGTATAAACCCTAAACACCCCCTATGCCGCTCTTCTAGCTGGACATGCTGGTTATTCACTATGACGTGCTTAACGCTATCAAACAGCAGTTGTAGAGCACGTTTTTTCTGCACATCCGGCACGACATAAAACACATAAATCCAATGTTTACTCGTCCTCGCTAGCAAGTGACTAACGATGATCGATTGGTAGCGCACTTTCGTTTTCATGCGGCGCTCGGTTTCAATAGCGATGACTTTTCCGTCGGCGAAGGTTATGAAACCATCCGGGCGGTGCTTTACTTAATAGCGTTTAGTGAAAGTCGAGCGATCACCGTTTATCCACGCGGATGCGCTTTTTTGCTCCAGGATGATACGGGCTGCCTGATTATCAAGGTGATGCTCGAGTGTCCAGCCGGTGATTTTTGACGGCTCAAACCGCGCCGGGAAAAGCGCATCGTTTGGGGTTAACACAACGGCCAGTCCGTCTCTGGTTATGCCCCACAATGAAATTTTCATGGTGCGCGATACCAAGACGTGCTTTTGTATTAAGCTCATGCCCTCGACTTTTGAAAGAAGGGAATATAGCGATTTATGATCCCTGAAGCCGAACAGCAGCATCAGTGTTTTAAAGTCACTGTACGTTTCTTCCTTCAGAAAATTCAGCAGTCGTTGTTTTTTTCACGGTGTCGCGCTTGGCGTTCACGGTATGCGGTGATCAGCATCATTCCCCCTTTAAAAATCCAGCAATGACGGGTTTACCTCTTTATATGCGTTCGATATTCTCGTGTCTTTTTCCTCCACCTCATCGAAAAAGACCGGGCCGCATTATGGTGATATCTGGTGTTGATGCGGGTTCGAGGGATGTTTCCTCCTCGCTAAAATCCAATGCGGATTTCACCGTTGTAACTGAGGCGGCAATCGCGGGCGACACGGCACAGATCTCCAGTTCGCGTTTTTTCACCCTGATGGGCGAAATCAGAGAAGCAGACGGGAGTGCTTTTGTCATAAAAATGAACCTGACAAAATCGGGCAGGTTAAGGATCATGTTGCTGTCGATAAAGAAGCGTTTCGGCCTGTCTTATGGTTCGTTCACTGTCGATACTTTCTGTCAGCACTGCATCGGTTTTCGCCTTTCGGACTTCATCGTCCACTAAGATGGTGCCGGACATTCTTGCCACCCAATCTGCCGTATCGGGATCCATTACCCGATAAACCAGTTTAAACTTGGCATTTTCAACAATTGCGCCGATGACGGCTTCGCCTTCAAATCTGCCGGGCAGTCTGTTAAATCGGCGATGGACTAATGCTCCACAAGGGCCACGGATTTAAGCGTTTTTTCAGGATAGTGATATTTTTTTAGCGGGTCTTTGCTGGGCGGGATTGATGTTTTGCGCGAGTAATCGTCGAACATCATCACGCTGCTACCGGGTATTGGCGGCAAAGATGAGAGGGTTAGCGCCTAAACTAAGGCAAGATTATTTTTGTTGATGAGATATTTGAGATACCAAAGACTTGAACCGCCTGGATCTACAAAAATGTACAGACCGTGGGAATCAGAGATTCTTAAGGGTTTTTCAGAGGGCTTTAACTTGCGGATTTAACTGTAGTTAAGAGACATACGGTGGCCACTTCAGAATTGTATCGAAATGCCCTCAAATCTGACCACCAATCTGTCCCGATGCGGAGGGATAACTGAAAATGCATTGGGAAGAGTTCTCACCATTGGTTGCGCCTGCTACCAGTTGAAAAGCAAAAAGCCCGCTCAAGTTTCCTTGAGCGGGCTTCTCTAAATTTGGCTCCTCTGACTGGGATCGCCTTTGCCAGCAAGTGGCTAATAAGTAAGCTAAACCTGAATTACCTTTCTGTCAAGATAACCAGAATGACCACCGATAAGATTGTGTTGAGCAAAAGGAGTTTGGAGCCTTTGTTGTATGTGGTGAACATTACTATGGCGTCCCCCAAAAATAAGCGTAGCTAGGGAGCGGGTAACAATGGCCGCCGTCCATGGTACTTTACTCCGTCGAGGCTAATGCTTTTCATTGCGCATCCTACTGTTATCGACAAAAAGCTACACAGACAGGAACATATAAAGCCCAAGAGACAAGCATTACGCCGAAGTATGGTTTTCTAACAAAATAGAATAGGGCGGAGACGTTAAACCGCCATCAGTCTACTCAGGGAAACAAACTCATCGGCATCATGCATCTTCAACATCTGATTTTTTATTGCCTGAGAAAGATCCTTAAGCATCGTTCTGGAGCGCACATCCAGGCAGTTGTCATAGGTAACGATGTGCGCCGATGGTATTTTCGGAAGACTAACAAAGTGACTGGCGTCCGTTAGCTCTTTCAGATCCGAAACTGTGAGCGCGGTTTCTGGTAAGGGGACAATCCCCAGCCCTGATTTTGCTGCCGCAATGATGGTATCCATTCCGCCGCCTTGGAAACTATCAAACCACGGGATTCGAGCTTCAAGTAATAAGTCCAGAATGAGCTTCCTCATACGGCAAGATTCTCTTAAGGTAATTAGCGGGATTTTATCCTGTTTAAAAGCCAAAGTTGGAGAGCAATACCATCTATAGTTTTCAATCCGTAGATATTCTCCGCCTTTTTTATCGCCATCCTGAGTGATAATTGCTATATCTAATTTTTTATTTTCTAGTGCATACAGAACTTTTGAAGAACTGTCTACTTTAACTTCAATCATAAGATCGGAATAAGTTTGTCTGATACTTTGAATCGTCTGCATGAGCGGGATATCCAGTACATGGTCGCTAATACCAATTTTGATATATTGGATATTTTCACAGACGTTGAGCGTTGTTAACGCGCTGGCGTGTGCCGCCATCAGGCTTTGAGCCCGGGAAAGGAACACTTCGCCTTGCGGCGAAAGGTAGATATGACGCGGCGTTCGGTGAAAAAGCGGAAATCCAAGCACATTTTCAAGTTTTTGAATTTTAACGGTTACTCCTGACTGAGTGATGCAAAGTGACTCTGCTGCCAGGGTAAAGCTATTTAGCTCGGCAACTTTAAGAAAAGCCTCAACTGAATGCATATCAAGATATAAGCCCATCACCATTCTCTTTCGTCATTACTGAAATCAATTTAATGAAATTGTATCATGTTTTTCATTTTGGTAAATATTACTTATCGAAAAAACCCTGACTGAAATATGCGTACGAAAAGAAGTCTGCCCGTGAAAATTTGTTGAAAAATCAACTTTCATCATCCGGTCGTTTCGAGCGAAAAAGTCATTGAGCATATAAAATAATTATTTATAAGTGAGATGTTTTTTCATTATTAACCTTCCAGGATTAACCTTCCAGGCGGCGTAAGTCATCGTCTGGCTGAGTCAGTGCCATCAATGTCTAATTTCAGGGATGGCGAAGAGCTTTTTATCAGATATATCCTGGTCATGGTGCTTTAAAAGTATCAGTTTATTCCCTCATTAAGGACGGCAATTTGAACACCAGTAGAGAAAAGGTTTTAATCATCGATTCAACGACTGAAAAGCATTTCAAAACAGCCATTGTCGAGCAGCAGATATTAGCCGAGAATGATGTTCAATTAGTTCATATTAGTCATGTGAGTGAACTCCCCTTAAATATGCTTACGGAAGTCAATTATCTTATTATATGGGCATGTGTCCCTGCCGTTAATTTCGATAAAGCATTTTTATCTAGTTTAAAAAATTGCCGGACCATTGTTAAAGCAGCAGTGGGTTTTGACAATATTGATATCTCTGCTGCTCGTGAGTTGGGTATTTCTGTGCTTAATATTCCTGATTATGGCACTGAGGAAGTTGCCGACCATGCTTTGGCACTGCTGCTGGGCATTGCGAGAAAACTTGAAGAGATCAATATCCACGTCAAACAAGGCGGCTGGGATTGGGCAAGTGTCAAAAAGCTCTATCGCCTACGTGGTCGTAAATTAGGCATTATCGGTTTTGGCCGCATCGGTGGCGCGGTTGCAAGAAGGGCGGCGGCGTTTGGTCTGGATGTTCAGTTCTACGATCCATATGCGGTCAGCGGGCTGGATAAAACGCATGGTGTCTTTCGCTGCGAATCTCTGCAAAATCTTCTGACTAGCTCAGACATCATCTCCGTAAATGCGTCTTTAAACCGCACTTCTCACCATATGTTGTCACACGCCGAATTCGCCATGATGAAAAAGGGTGTTTTGCTGGTCAACACGGCGCGTGGCGGAATTATTGATTCTGACGCCCTTTTTTCAGCCATGAAATCAGGAAAAGTGGCGGCTGCTGGTCTGGACGTGCTGGAAAATGAACCTGACATTCCCGACGGCTTTAGAACGCTGGATAACGTGCTGCTGACCGCACACTCCGCTTTTTATACGGAAGAATCTTTTCTCGAAATGCGAACCAAATCCGCTGAACTGGTTCGACAAAAAATGAACGGGCTACCCGTCAGAAACTGCGTTAATGAAAATGCCGGCGAGCACTCTGTACCCTACTAAATACAAAGGTTATGAGCATGTCTAAAGATAATATGATTAAAATTAAACAATTTGAAGAAGAAACCCGATTCTCTGAAAAAACCACGCCTTATTTAAGAGAGCTGATTAAGAAAAGCGTCGCAATCAGAGATATGTATGAGTTTAACCCAGAATATGAAAACTTGCCGGCTAATCTGGATGTGGATTTATTAAATGAAAAGACCTCGACACCGGTATTCGGCACGGTAAGAAAATATGATGGTCAGTTGCTGGTGTTGCTCTCTTATACCTGTGCGGCCAACTGTCGTTATTGCGAACGTCAGGATCGTGTCGGGGTAGGTCTGGACGTTGAAGGCAGACTTAAAATGTCTCAGATCGATGATATTGTTGAGTATATCGCCAATGATCCGACCATTTATGAAGTCATTGCCAGCGGGGGTGACCCTCTGACCAACCCGAAAGGATTGCAATACCTGTTTAACAAGTTGAAAGAAATCGAACATGTTAAGGTGGTGAGGATCCATACGCGTTATCCGTTACAAAACCCTGGCAAAGTACGTATGGAATTAATGGAAGAGTTGGCAAAAGCAAAACCAACGGTCTATTTAAGCCTGCATATTGATCATCCTGATGAGCTTCAGCCTGAAGTCATCGAGCTGATTCATGCATTTAGAAAAATGGGTTATGTGATGTTAACACAGACCGTTTTCTTAAAAACCATCAACGATAATAAAGAAACACTTAAAACGCTGTTCCTGCGTTTATTCGAACTGGGTGTGCGACCTTATTATATTTATCATGGTCAGGAAGTGACCTCAACGCGTCGCTTTGTTATGAGCCTGGAAGATGAAATGGCGATCATGACGCAATTACGCAATGAACTTTCCGGTCTGGCCTTCCCGCAGCATGTTATCGATATTCCCAGTGCATCCGGAAAAGTCGTTGTTCCCAGCGAACACTGGAATACCGACACCGCAACAGTGACTGATTTTTATGGCAAGACAGTAAACACTCACGACTGGTCAACGGTTATTAAGCAGGACTCACCGGAGAATTGTTAATATGAAAACATTTATCATTCTTCAAAATATTGTCACCTTTCGTGCTGACTGGAATAAATTAATCGACCGCGATCAGTTTTCGGTCTGTTTGCTTACCGGACATCAGGGATGGGGAAATCTGCCTGAAGATCAAAAGGTCTGTTTTGACGATATCAAAATTTGCGACCCTTTTACCGTCGACAATCTCGAGCAAGCTTGCCGCGATTTGTTCGCTGAGCGACATATCAGCGATATGTCTGAAGTCAGCATCATCACTAATGACGAGTATTTCCTCGGCCATGCTGCCCGGTTGCGTGAAATATTGGGTATTAAGGGCGCGACATTTGCGCAAATAGAGCCATTCATCAACAAGCTGCGCATGAAAGCGGTAATGGAAGCCGGGAACATAGCTATTCCCAGGGTGCTGCCATTCTCGCCGGCAGAGTATCAGCGTGAGCCGGAAAAATACTGTCAGCAGATTGAGAAGGCCGTGGGGTATCCCGTTTTTGCCAAGCAGATTGACTCGGCGGGGAGTGAGCTGATCGCTAAAATTGAGGATCCTGCCGCGTTACGCCGCTGGTGCAGTGATAACCGTGACGTCGCGAACTATGAGCTCGATGAGTTTATCGAAGGGCGTCTTTACCATATCGACTCGCTGATTTTTAACGGCAAAATCGAAGAGATTTATATCTGCCAATACAGCTATCCGAATGCGGAATTCATTGAGGGCAAACCTATTGGTAGCCTGCCGCTGGAAAAAATGACCCGTTGTATCAGCAGTTTTATGAATACAATCAAAGCGTATTTGATGCTCTGGGCTATGTGCCGGACGGGGCCACGCACCTCGAAGCTTTCCTCACTCAGGATAACCGTATCGTATTTTTAGAGATTGCAGCGCGGGCGCCGGGTGGTTGGATCCCACAAATGCATGCACTCTGCTCCGGAAGTAATATTGAAGAGCAGCATTTTCGTTCACTAATGGGGCAGTGGCAGAAACCGGTGCCACAGACAGAAACTTATGCCGCCTGGGTGTGGTATCCCCATCGGGAAGGGGAATATGCCGACCTGACGAAAGACATCAATATCGCAAATGAATATAAAACGGTGTGGGAAGTGAAACAGGGTTCGTTGCTTGTTCGTCCGCAAAGTGTTCGCGACCGTATTGGCGGTATCCTGCTTTGGGGATCCTCTTATTCGTCTCTGAAAGAAGATTATCAATGGCTGGTTGAACAATATATTCCTTATCAGCGTATGCAACAGGTCGGTAATGAGGTCACGGAATGAATACATGGGGGATGTTGAGGTTATGGTGGCCAAGTGCAATCAGTATTAGCTTACTTAATCTGGAGTTACCGCTTATTTCGGTCATTCTGTCTGCCTATAGTCTGCAGGCGTCCGGAGATTATGCCATAGCCTTAAGTACCTTTATGTTTGCCAATGCCTTTGTTTTTCCTTTGTGTGCAGTGGTTGTCAAAATAAGGAAGAGCAGGGTGACGCTGATATTCGCCATGCTGTTGGCTGTCAGTGTCTTTGTTATATTCAATATTGCCGTCTCAATATTCAGTTCGAAGATGACGCCACATATTGTATTCATCACGCATTTCTTTTCACTCTCATTATTGGCCGTAGCCGTCAGGAGGTATTTGCAGGGATGCTGTATTTTGGAAGGAAAAACTGCACTAATGAGCCGGGCTTCTTTAGTGCGGGTGCTGGTCTCGGTCATCGGTTGTTTTACCTTGACCCGATTTCAGGTGCCTGTCGATATGGCGGCCATTGTGGCGCTGGTTTGCGGAGCATACACCGAGGCGGCCCTGTTGTTCATTATGGTACGCTGGCAGGGCATTCGTTTATATGACAGCACAGGTCATCACTATGCTGCGTTGTTAGCGCCGTAACGCTTCGGCTTTCCTTATGTCAGCTTCATCACTGATGAGTAATATCATCGTTGTGATCTGTTTGGGGCAAGTCGCCGAAGGAGACACTGTTTTAAAATACTGGCCGCTGACCTTCGGGATGATATGTATTTCGATAGGCTCGGTGCTCGATATCGAAAGTATTCTGCTCAAGATACTGGGCCATCAGCCGCCGGGAAAATCACTATTCAAATTTCTCAGCGTTCAGTGTCTGGTTGCGCCGGTGTTATTTATATTACTGTGTGTCATTCTGGGTGGCTTTAATTTGTTTCCGGCAGGCAGTAAAGCATTATATATGAATGCGTACTTCTTTATCGCTATTATCGGTATTTCGACACTGTGGATTGTCCGCGGATATTGTCGTTCTGTCCTGATGACGAATAACCGTCTTGGTGTGATTAATTTCAGTATCTTCACTGCGCTGGTGACGCCTGTTGCGGTCTTTTACATCTTTCACATCGCTGATTATGGCCTAATGCTTTCAGTGAGTATTTTTTCCTCTCTGATTCTGGTTGAACTGCTGTGTTATGGGGCTTATGGCCTTATACGGGGAGTAAGCCGGCCACAGTGGGTGAAAAATTAGATAATTAAGGAATTCGCTGTTGTTGTCTGTACCCGGTGAATATAAAAAATAAATATCAGTATTAAAAATGCGCCCCATTAGAGGGCCATTAGTCATGTTTTTAAATTGAAGGCAAGGTGAGTAATAAAAATGACAGCCGTAACGAAGTTTATCCCTTATACCCAACGTACTATCAGTAAAGCCCCCAATGGGAAAAGTTCACTCCCGAAATGAAACATACCGTTGAGGTGCTGAGTCAGGTATTACCTTTTCGTGTCAATCAATATATTCTCGATGAACTTATCGACTGGGATAATATTCCCGATGACCCTATTTTTCGTCTGACCTTCCCGCATCGTGAAATGCTGAGGGAAAATGAATTTTCTCAGCTCAGTGATGCTCTTCGTCAGAATAAAGACGAAGCGAGTTTGCAGATGATCATTAATAAGATCCGCCATCGTATGAATCCGCACCCGGCGGGCCAGCTTACACATAATGTTCCTATGCTCAACGGTGAGGCAGTGCAGGGGCTTCAGCACAAATACAAAGAGACCGTGCTATTTTTCCCTTCTGCGGGTCAAACGTGCCATGCTTATTGCACCTTTTGTTTCCGCTGGCCGCAGTTTGTGGGCATGGATGAACTTAAATTTGAGGCGCGGACTTCCGCACTGCTGGTTGAATATCTCAAGCGTCATCCTGAAGTTTCCGATGTATTGATCACGGGCGGCGATCCGATGATTATGAATGCGCGCGCTCTGGGTGATTATATTCGTCCTCTGCTTATTCCTGAGCTTAGCCATATCAAGAATATACGTATCGGTACAAAGTCGGTGGCTTACTGGCCGCAGCGCTATGTTACCGATAAAGACGCTGACGATGTATTACGCTTGGTTCGAAGAGGTTGTGGCTGCGGGGAAAAATCTTGCCCTGATGGCGCACTATAATCACCCTCAGGAGATCCAGCCTGAAATAGCCCAGACTGCGCTGAAGCGTATTATTGCCACCGGTGCTACGGTGAGAATGCAATCTCCACTTATCCGCCATATTAATGAAGATCCAAAAGGGTGGGCGACCCTGTGGACAACCGGTGTACGTCTCGGCGCTATCCCTTATTACATGTTTGTCGAGCGGGATACCGGCCCCAATGAATATTTCGGGCTTCCTCTCTTTAAAGCCTGGGAAATATTCCAGCAAGCTTATCAGTCGGTATCCGGTTTGGCGAGGACGGTGCGCGGCCCTTCAATGAGTGCCTTCCCCGGTAAAGTCATGATTGATGGGATAACAGAAATCCGTGGCGAGAAAGTCTTTGCGCTGCAATTTCTTCAGGCGCGTAACCCGGACTGGGTACGTCGGCCCTTCTTTGCCAAATATGACCCGCAGGCCTCGTGGCTGGACCATCTGCGACCTGCCTTTGGTGAGTCACATTTCTTTTTCGAAAATAAAGACAAAACCACGCCTTTCGAAGAAATGGCCAGAATCGTCACTGTATAAACTGCCCGGAATTAAAAATGATACCTGAATATGAAGTCTATGCGCTGCGCTACGCAGAGCATAAAAACCGGTCGCGTAATGAAAACTTTATTTCGCACGATGAACACGATAACGGTGATATGCCGCTGGATTTTTATTGCTGGTTAATTCGCCATGAAAATACCGTACTGATGGTGGATACCGGATTTAATCGCGAGCTGGCCGTGAAACGTAATCGACATTATTACGGTACGCCAGAGTCGCTGTTGCAAAAGCTGGATGTCGACGCAAACCGCATTGAAAAAATTATTGTCACGCATATGCATTATGACCATATCGGCAATCTGAAGGCCTTTCCCAATGCCACGCTGTATATGCAGGAAAAAGAGATGCATTACTGCACCGGCAGACACATGCTGCACCGCTATGTAAGAGCGCCTTATGATCCCGAGAATATTGCCAATGCGGTTTATCGTCTGCATGAAGGTAAAGTGCGCTATGTCGGCAGGCATGAGGAAATTTTACCGGGTATTAATACGCAGCTTGTGGGGGGCACACCGCAGGGTTGCAAATTGTCACGGTAAATACAGCGCGTGGCAAAATTGTCCTGGCCAGCGATTCTGCGCATTACTGGCACCATGTCGATGCCTCAACGCCGTTTCCAATCGTGATGGATATTCCCGACATGCTGGCAGCGCATAATACCATGAAGCAGCTTGTATCCGACCTTACCTGCATTATTCCCGGCCATGATCCGCAGGTACGAACGTTATTCCCGCGCTTTAAGGGCGAAGAAAATATTGTACAACTCCACCTTCCGCCAGAAGGAGAGATCCGTGCGCGTTAATCATCTCGCTATTATTGGTTTTGGTCCTCGTGGCCTGAATGTCCTTGACCGTATTATTGAAAATGTCATTAACGATGATATTCAGGATCCTATTCATCTGCATATTATTAATCCGGGAAATCCGGGGCAGGGGAGCCATCCGGCAGAACAACCTGAGCATTTATTGGTGAATACGGTCTCCTCTCAAATCACCTTGTTTGCAGGTAACAGCCAAGCATTGAAAGCCGGAGGCGAATCGTTTATTCAGTGGGCAAAAACGGCGGGTTACCGGCGTGATAACGATACCTTTACACAAAATGGCGTCGGGGCAGAGCTGACGGATATGGAGTATTTGCCCCGATCGCTGCTGGGTGAATACCTCGCGGATTACTATCGGCGTTTGCTTAAGCTTTTACCGGAAAATATCACGATTACCGAATATCGTCAGTTTGCCGTGAACCTGACCAAAGACGAACGTTTTACAGTCACTCTGCAAGACGGAAAAAGTATTGCCTGTGATTTCGTTTTTCTGACCACCGGGCACGGATACCGTAAACCCACGCACAGCGATAGCCATTTTTCAGCATTTTGCGAGCGTCATCGTGATCGCAATCCGCTGCTGGCTTATCGCGCTTCTCCCTATCCGGTTAAGCGGCTTGATACGCTTTCGGCAAAATGCCGGGTGCTTATTCAGGGATTCGGCCTGACGGCGCATGACGCGATTTCGGCGCTGACCCTCGGGCGCGGGGGACGCTATATCAAATCCGGTGACGGGCTTGAATATATCGCCTCGGGAAGGGAGCCGGAAATAGTGTTGTCCTCACGCCAGTGTCTGCCGTTTGCGGGTAGGGGTATTAATCAGAAGGGGCTAACCGGTCGTCATACCGGGCAATTTCTGACGCCTGCGGTGGTAGAGGCGATCGCTGCCAGCAATATTGCCGAACGGAATTCAAAACAGATCGATTTCCAATCGCAGATATTGCCGCTCTTAATTAAAGAGATGGCTTATGCCTGGCAGTGCGCGCTGACGCAGACACGGCTGGATCCGGACACATTCAGCGTCGACGAACATGTTGTTGCGCAGATTGAGCAGGTGCTCTGGCCGCTGCGCAACAGGACCTTTGATGACTACCCGTCCTGGTGTGCATTCTTCCTTGAGATGGTTAATCATGACCTGCAACAGGCTAAATCAGGCAATATGAACAGCCCGTTAAAGGCGGCGACCGATGTATTGCGCGATGTGCGGGAAGCCTTGCGCCGGGCGGTTGAATGGAACGGGCTGACACCAGAATCACACCGCTACTTTATCGAATCCTTTAATCCGATTATTAATCGCATCTCTTTCGGCCCTCCGCTGCGCAGAAACCAGGAGCTACTCGCCTTGTTTGCGGCCGGTGTCGTCACACTGGGTGGCGGTCCGGCGACCGGGATTGTTTGCGATGAAAGCCAGTCCCGCTTCGTCCTGCGCGGCCAGTTTACCCGGCAAAATTACCAGAGCCCGGTAGACGCCATTATTATCGCCAGACTCGACGCATATTCCCCTCTGACGGATGGCAGCGAGCTTACTTGTAATCTGCTCAAGAACCGGACTCATTACGCCTTATATGAATGGTGATTATCATCCGGGCGGTATGGCGGTAGACAGAGAGCTGCATCCGATTAATGCCAGCGGAGTGGCCGACGAAAATCTTTGGGCGATCGGTTTCCCTGTCGAAGGTCCACATTACTATACCCACGCCTTGCCTCGCCCACATTTGCCCTCGCGACAGTTTGAGGATGCGAATATCAGCGTGAAGAGTTGCCTGCGCCGTCTCGTCCGTCAGGAATATCCGCTCACGACACCGGTGGAGGCATCAGCATGACTGAACAGAACGTCTTACAGACGGGAAACTTGCGTTCATTCAGTCGCTATCTGGTGGATAACCAGCGGCCTCGCGAAGAGAGCGTCATCTGGAAACAGTCATCTATTTTGCAGGCCCTGCAAACCGAAGAATTCACCGCCCGCGGTGCACTGTTTCTTGAAAATCCCCATCGCGAGAAGCAGGGAGAAACCTTGCATGATCTGTCTGTCACCGTTCAGGTTATTCCTGCCGGCGACCGCACCACGCCACATTCTCACTCTTTCTGGCATCTGTACGTGGTGATATCCGGAAAGGGGGAACTGGTGCTGGATAATACATCCCCGACGCCGTTGGCCAGCGGTGACGTTATATATGTGCCGGCATGGAGTGAGCATCAGTTTATTAATCAGGAGGATGAAAATCTGGTTTTGTATGTGATCCAGAATTTGCCGGGTATGGCAAAGCAGGGAACATTATTACGAAACGATGGAGATAAAACCTACTCACCTCATTCGAAATAAATTATTTAATTATTAAAGGTATCATCATGGCTGAAATATCTTCGTCTCCGTCGCTTAGCGCATCAAAAGTAATGACGCACATCTTCTTGCCGTTTGCTTTCGGGCATTGCACGTCATTTCTGTTCAGGAATATTAATGCGGTATTAGCACCCTTTCTGATTTCGGCAATGTCGCTGTCGGCCGGGCAGCTTGGCATTTTATCCAGTGCGTATTTCTTCTCATTTTCTCTGGCGCAGTTGCCGGTCGGGCTGGCGCTTGATCGTTATGGCCCGAAACGTGTGCAGCTTACTCTGCTTGGCGTGGCGGTGGCAGGGGCGGTGCTGTTTGGTATCGGGCATAGCTTCACCACCTTATTGCTGGCGAGAATCCTCATCGGGCTGGGGCTGGCGGCATGTTTTATGGGCTCAATTAAAGTGCTGTCATTTTGGGTGCCGGTACGCAAATTACCGTCAATTCATGGGTATCTCCTGGCGGCAGGCGGACTGGGCGCGATGTTGTCAACCTTGCCGGTTGCCTGGCTGGTAGGATTTATCTCCTGGCGGACGCTGTTTTTTGTCATGGCAGGCATCACGCTGATGGTGATGTTGGCCATCGCCTTGTGGGTACCGAAAGATCCTGTTGAACACAAAATGGTGAAGTGGCCGAGCCTCGCCTCATTGCTTGAGGTATATAAAGACCGGGCGTTTCGCAAAGTGATCAGCCTGTTGCTGCTCCCGCACACTGTCGCTTTTGGTTTGCAGGGACTGTGGATGGGGAAATGGTTGCAGGATGTCGGGCAGTACAGCAACGCGGAAACCTCCGTTTATCTTTTCATTGGCATGGGCGCGGTCGTGGTGGGGTCGTTGTCCGTGGGAGCGGTAACGCAATGGGCCGGAAAATTTAACATTAAACCGCTCGACGTGGGGGGATCGGTATTGCGCTGTTTTTGGCCGTGCAGGTGCTTTGTGCATTAAATATCGTGCCTTTGCTTCCCGCCTTGTCGATAGGTTTCACACTCATCGGCACCATCGCTGGCCTTGAATACACTATTGTCGCGCAAAATGTGTCACCGGCAATGACCGGCCGCGCGGCAACCTGTCTCAACCTGCTTATCTTGTTCGGTGCCTTTCTCACGCAAACGCTGGTTCGGGGTGATCATTGGATTCTGGCCAATGGATGTCGCAGGTCATTATCCGCAAATAGCCTATCAGGCCGCGTTTGGTTTTATGATCCTCCTGCAGGCACCTGGTTTCTTCAAATGGCTCGTGGGTGTGATGAAGCGTGGCTCACTGAAGACGGCGGATGACAGCTTATGATCAGGCTCTATGGTTGCCGTACGTCGTCTGCGACGAACAGGGTACGCATTGCATTGCGTTTAAAAAATATTAGCTATCAATATGTTGAGGTCGATTTACAACAGGAGGAGCATCTTACCTCCTCTTACCGCGAACTCAATGCACAAAGAAAGCTGCCGTTGTTAATGCATAACGGTCAGATATTGACACAGTCACTGGCCATTATCGAATACCTGAACGATATCCATGCCGGGCACGACATCCTGCCTCGCGATCCGCTGGAGCGGGCCGCCTGCCGGAGTTTTGCCTCTCTGTTCGCGGCCGATTATCACCCGCTGATCACCCGTCGTGTGGCAGACAGGCTGCGTGCGTCTGGCATGACCGAAACCGGTATCAGTCAGTGGAAGTTGCATTGGCTGGACGAATCCCTGCAGGTGGCAGAAGAAACCTTGTCGCAGAGAGCCGTACACCACCCGTTTTGCTGTGGTGCTTCTCCTGTGATGGCGGATATATGTCTTTTTGCTCAGTGTGAGTCGGCGCGTAAACAGGGGATAGATCTGAGCCATTACAAGTTGCTCTTCGGCATTTATGCGTTGTGTTATGAGCTTGATGCTTTCCACGAGGTTACATAAAGAACATTGGACGCCGCCGGGTGGCGGGTTCAGAAAAATGGGCTTCAGAGTTGAGGCCAATATCTACAATAAACAGAGAAGTCAGAAATGAATACGTTTAAAAAAACAGCAGTGGCGATGGCATTCTTACTGGCAAACGGTGCGGCGCATGCTGCACAGGCAGAGAAAATCAGCGACCCACTGAAATGGCCCGCACAGTGTGATGACGTCAAGTTCTCTGACAGCGACCTGAGCTTGGACAGATTGCCAGATATGGATCCGCAGAAGGCCAGCCCGGAGCAACTTGCCGCGATTAAAAAATAAGTGCTGGACCGCGCGGTTGTATTTTCGGGCCGTTTTCGGTGTTACTGAGAAGCCCGGAATTACTGACGCGTGTTCAGATGCTGGGTGAGCACGTGCGTTTCACTTCCGAATTGCCTAAACGCATCCGTGAGTTCGCCATTCTGATTGCCGGACGCGAAATGCAATCGCCCTACGAGTGGTATATCCATGAGCCGATTGCCTTACGCTCAGGGGTGACCCGTGAAACTGCCGATGCCCTGGCGGCACAGCGCAGACCTCCGCATATGACCCACGATGAAGCCATTACCTATCAGTTTGTCACCGAACTTCATAAAACACATATGGTGCAGGATGCCACCTATGACGCATTCAAAGTGCGTTTTGGAGAGTCAGGTGTGGTTGAGCTGACCGCACTGGACAGTTATTTCGGGCTGCTTGCCCAGGAACCTAACGTTGCACGCACGGCAGCACCGGAAAATGTACAGCTTCCTTTCAACCCACCCTGGAAATCATAAGGCTGCGCGATGTCACTGACTATTACTGAAGAGTGTATCTACTGTGATATTTGCCGTCCGGCGTGCCCTAACAACGCGATTTCTGCAGGTGATGAATTTTATGTGATTAACCCGAACCTTTGCACGGAATGTGTGGGTCATTATGATGAACCACAATGCCAGCAAGTGTGTCCGGTGGAATGTATTCCGCTGTTACCCGAACTTGCCGAAAGCAAAGAAAAACTTTGGGAGAAATATACGCTAATCACTAGGTCGGTTGTCTCCTGATATAGGCGTCCTGACAAAAAATACGCCGAGGCACAATGCCAGTCAATTAAGCCTGACTGACTTTTTTTATCCAATATCTGTGCTTTCCCGGCAAGAAAAATTAGCGTAAAGGGGGAGGTAAAAGCAAAAAGCCCGCTCAAGTTTCCTTGAGCGGGCTTCTCTAAATTTGGCTCCTCTGACTGGACTCGAACCAGTGACATACGGATTAACAGTCCGCCGTTCTACCGACTGAACTACAGAGGAATCGTGTGAACGAGGCGAATAGTAATGTCAGTCGGTGCCCTTGTCAAAGAGATATCTGCAATTCGATTCCATTTGCCGAATAACTGCTCAAATCATTGAATTTTCAATCAGTTGAGGTCACTAATTAATCGCTGGCGGCAAAATTATACGCGCGATCATCTCTTTGCCTTAAGCCGCTAGCGGCAGACCTTTCCATCGGCCATCACCAGTGTAATTTCGCCACGCCAGAACTCGGCGAGAAAGACCTGATCAAGATCATTCACCTTCAATCCGTCGAGTTTGGCCTTGAGCCAGCTTTCATCCTTGCCGATGGCATCCAGTTCAGAGAGTCGAATTCTGCCATCTTTAATCAGAATCACCGACGGCAGTTCAGCGCCTTCACAGATGGCCGTAATTTGGCCTCCCGGTTCGATTTGGGCATATTTGAGATTCTGGAAGGAGTGAATGCCCTGTGTGTGCAACTGCGAAGCCACATTGAGAATATCAATCTTGTTTCTACGCTTGAGAATATTCTCCATGATGAATTTCCCGTCTTTCACGATGGGAATAGGGTTTCCAATGGCAAAATTGCGGAACATAAAGAAACGCTTACTGATGGAATTCAACAGCGAAATGAGTAATACGCCAATTACCAGCACGATAACGTATTGATAAAGAGGAATGACGTCGTTGTAAATTACGCCGCCAATGATGCCGCCAAGCACAAAGTTGCCGATAAAATCCACAGGGGTCATTTGCGAGAGCTGTGTCTTGCCTGAAAAGTTCAGGTGGGAAATGACTATCAAAAATCCAATCACGAATTTCGCGAGGACTAAAAGGTAATACTCCATTTATTTTACGCTCCAAAATAAAGAAACTATAACATAGTTAGTTAAACTCAGACCGAGTTCAACCGATAAGGAAACCCTCGCATGAGTGCTTATACCGGCGTCAATCGCCGTAAATTGTTCAAGCTTGGCGCGGCATTAGGGCTGGGTATGACGTTACGCGCCGAGGCCGACCGCAAGACGGCACAAGTGCAGCGAATTCAAAATCAAACGCATCTGCTTATTAAAAATGCCACCTTGATAACCCTTGATCCCAAGCTGGGGGACATGACCGACGCCGATATCGAAGTGCAAGACGGCATGATTGTCGCGGTGGGCAAAAACCTGGCAGCGGAAGGTGCGTACGTTATCGAAGGCAGTGGCAAGATTGTGATTCCGGGGCTGGTGGATTCTCACTGGCATTTGTGGAACAGTTTTCTGCGCAATAGCGCACCGACGCCGCAGGGCGAAACCTTCTTTAAATCCCAACTTAAAAGCAGCCTCCAATTTACGCCTGAACTGGCCGCGCTTGGGGTTAAAATTGGGCTGGCCGAAGCGGCTAACTCGGGTATCACCACCGTTAATAACTGGGCGCATAATATTCGCCAGCCGTCGTTTGCCGATGCAGAGTTGGAGGCGATGCTCGACAGCGGTCTGCGCACCCGACTCTGGTACGGCTACGCTCAGGATTTGCCGGCGACCGCGCCGATGGATTTCAAAGATATTCAACGGATACAGTCCAGGCTTTCGACCGATAAAGGGGCGCGGGTGAGTCTTGGTATGGCAATTCGCGGGCCAGAACGGACCGGGGCGGAAATCTGGGTGCCGGAATTTGCCTTTGCCAAACAGCAGGGGCTTCCGATTTCGACCCACATTGCGGTCACGCCCGAGATGCAGCAGAAGAGGGCGATACAGCAATTGGCACAGCGCGATTTACTGAATTCCTCTGTGCAGCTGGTTCATGCAACCCATGCGAATGCGGAAGATGTTCGCGCGATTGCGCAAAGCGGCGCGTCTGTCTGCTTTACGCCAATCAGCGAAATGCGCGTTGGCTACGGATTGGCACCGGTATCCGCCATGCATCGGGCCGGTATTCCGCTGGGGTTAGGCATTGATACGCTGGTGCTCGCGGGCAATGCGAATCCCTATATGATAATGCAGCTAACGTTGAATCTGGCGACAGGCGTCACCGGCGACGAATTGGCGTTGACGGCGCGCGACGTGCTGTTCTGGTCTACACAGGGCGGGGCGAATACGATGGGACTTGGCGATGAGATAGGCTCGCTGACACCGGGCAAACGCGCCGATCTGGTTCTTGTCGACACCCGATATCTTGGCATGCAGCCAATCATCGATCCTGTTGTGTCGGTAGTGCAGTCAACGACGTCCGCCAACGTGCATACCGTGATTGCCAACGGTAAAATCATCAAACAGGACGGCAAGTTACTGGCTATCGACAAGGCCGCATTGGCGGTAGCCGCGCAGCGTGGCTATTTAAAAATCATGATGAAAGTCGGGCAGGCCTGAAGAGAGAGCGAAGGGTAAGGCAAAATTTTATTTCAGTCTCACTAGGCAGTATGCCTGAACCCTCAGGTTGCCGTTAAACAAGCAAGTGCACTTGGCTTGATAAAATTCAACCTGCCAAAGAGGGGGCCTGGAGCCGTATCAAACCGAAGACAACGGGAATCAAGAAGGGAACAACCAATTGATAGAAAGCAAAAAGCCCGCTCAAATTTCCTTAAGCGGGCTTCTCTAATATGGCTCCTCTGACTGGACTCGAACCAGTGACATACGGATTAACAGTCCGCCGTTCTACCGACTGAACTACAGAGGAATCGTGTGAACGGGGCGAATACTAACGGGGTGAGCCGAGCTTGTCAAAGGGGTTTCTTCACAAATCCGTTCGAGTGATGAAGAAACCGGCAATACCCTGCGTAATCACCCAAAAAAGACGCGATTCGAGGAAAAATGGCGCAGTGGCCGTTATCCCTGAATACGTTTGGCCCACGAGGAAATTTCATCACCGCTGCCGATATCTGGCTGCACCAGCCCATTGATCATAAAGGTAGGCGACACGTGAATACCGTTTTGACGGGAATATTTGCAGTGCCACTTGATGACGTTCTGCAACTCCGCACGGGCAAAAGCTTCGCGTGCATTGACACCGCTGTAGCTTTCAAGGCGATTGAGAATATCGTTTGGCGTTGCGTCCATATTGGGGCCGGAGCTATGGTCGGTAAATTCGAACTCTTCACGATGGTCGGCGACCGCTTTCAGCACGGCTTTGGCTGCGTCCTTGCCTTCCGGCAGGGTGGATGCCGCAAGAATATAGCGCACAATGACGCCCGAAAACATGTGCCAGGGCTGCGATTGCAGATGAATTTTCAGCGTCATGTTGTCTTCGCCCACTTCTTCCAGCAGCGCATCAAACTTGTTGAATGCGCGTACCGAGAACCGGACAGGTCGGCTCAAGAAAAACTTCAAATACGTCTTTTCCACGGCCCCATACCAGCGGGTCGGCCTGCAATGGTTTCTCAGACATCTCTATATCCTCAATTTTAAGGGGAAATCAGTAAAATATCATATCAACCATCTTGGCAAATCCTGAAGGACAGCACCAGTCAAAGCGGGCATTAGACCCGCTGTTTTACGTTAATAAAAGTTACGTTTATAAGACCTTGAGCGCACGTTGGGCGAGTTCGGTGAAATAATCCACGGCGGTTCCAATAAGCGCTTCGTCAGGTTGGAACGAAGGGTGATGTAACCCGAATTCGCTGGCGCTGCCGATACTGACAAAGGCACCCGGCACGTGATGCAGATAAAAGGCGAAGTCTTCGCCCCCATTTGCGGTGTCGCAACTTCGGTGTGATAACCCTGTTCGGCCGCAATCTCGAGCGCAAATTCGGCCCATTTTGGGGTATTGATCAAGGCAGGGGGACCAGCCTGCCAGTCAAGTGTGGCGGTGGCCCCGAAACCGGTGGCAACTCCGTTGATAAGTGCCTGGATTCGCGGCGCTATGGTACGGCGTATTTCATCATTGTGCGTGCGAACCGTCCCTTCAAGCTCCACGGTCTGCGGCAGCACGTTCCAGGTATTACCGGCGGTAAAGCGCGTGACGCTGACAACCACGGACTCCTGCGAACTGTAAACACGACTGGCCAGCGTTTGCAGCGTAGTCACGATTTGACTGCCTATCACGACCGAATCGATACCTTCGTGAGGCCGCGCCGCGTGTGCGCCTTTGCCGTTGATATGAATAGTGAAACGGTCAACATTGGCATACAGTGCGCCGCCCCGCGTTTTTAGGGTGCCGACAGGCAGGTCCGGCGCATTGTGCATACCGAAAATCGCCTGTACTCCTTCGAGTGCTCCGGCATCGATCAAGGCTTGCGCCCCATCAAATGTCTCTTCTGCGGGCTGAAACAGGATGCGCACGCGGCCTTTCAACGTGTTTTCCAGCGCCTTTAACCGATAAGCCACGCCCAGCATTACCGACGTATGGAGGTCATGCCCGCAGGCATGCATGACACCGGTATTTTGCGAAGCGAAGGGGAGTTGGGTTGCCTCGGTTATGGGCAGCGCATCGATATCGGCGCGCAGCGCAATGAGCGGCTCGCCTTCACCTATTTCGACCACCACGCCGGTTTTCAGCGCCAGCGGCAAGATTTTGATGCTGGCCTGAGTCAGCCAGTCGGTAATACGCGCGGTTGTGGCGAATTCGTGATTGGAAAGCTCGGGGTGTTGATGCAATTCGCGTCGCCAGTCAACAAGCTGTTCGATAAATGAGTCCGTCATCGCATCCTCGGATTTTTTGGCCGTCTTCGGCCAGACGCAGGGCTGGGCGGCGTGCCGAAAAGGCAGCGTCACCGCGACAGCGAAAAGCAATATCATCCGAAGTTG
Organism: Rouxiella chamberiensis; assembly: GCF_026967475.1. Lineage (NCBI taxonomy): Bacteria > Pseudomonadati > Pseudomonadota > Gammaproteobacteria > Enterobacterales > Yersiniaceae > Rouxiella > Rouxiella chamberiensis. The sequence goes on from NZ_CP114058.1 coordinate 719,254, forward strand.
GCAGCGGCAGGTGAACCAACAATTTGCACTAAGCTTTGCCGAATTTAAGCTAATCCTATTGCCATATTTATCATTCCCTTGCGCGGAAATGTTGTTTTACTCGTCGTCATTCTCCCGTCACTATCCTTGATAAAGGAATGGAGGATCCTGCTTCGTTCACCCTGATTCGGAGGAAACGCATGAGCGACCCATTTGCCGCGCAGCTTATCGAGTGGCGCAGAACATTACACACCTGGCCCGAACTCTCCAATCAGGAGCAGGCGACCACCGCCCGCATTCGCGCGTGGCTGGAAGAGGCGAAAATTCGTATTCTGGATTATCCGCTCGCGACGGGCGTGGTGGCTGAAATCGGTGAGGGCGATACCCTGATTGCACTGCGTGCGGACATCGATGCCTTACCCATCACCGAAGCAACTCGATTACCTTTTGCCTCGCAAAATGCCGGGGTCATGCATGCGTGTGGCCACGACATTCATACGTCGGTTATCCTTGGCGCGGCGCTGCAACTCAAGGCGCGCGAAACCGCGTTGGCGGGGAAGGTGCGGCTGTTGTTTCAACCGGGTGAAGAGAACTGTACCGGGGCCAGACAGTTGATAAAAGCCGGAGCGTTGGACGGCGTGCAGGCGATTTTTGGCATGCACAATGAACCCGGCCTGCCGACCGGCACCTTTGCGACCCGAGGCGGCGCGTTCTATGCCAATGCCGATCGTTTCATCGTTCGCATTCATGGCAAGGGCGCGCACGCCGCGCATCCTGAGCAGGGCAATGACACTATCGTCCTGACCAGTCAGGTCATACAGGCTTTACAGGCGCTTACCAGCCGCAGCTTCAACACGCTGGACAGTCTGGTACTGAGCATTACGCGCATCGATGCGGGAACCACGTGGAATGTCCTGCCGGAAGAGGTGATGTTTGGTGGCACGCTGCGTACCCATGATGTCAAGGTTCGCGAGCAGGTTCAGTCGCGGGTGAATCATCTGGTGAAAACGCTGGTCGAAGCCAGCGGTGCCACGGCTGAAGTCAGCTGGACAGCGGGTCCGCCGGTGCTGATTAATGATGAAAACTGGGCACAGTTTAGCGCCGAGGTGGCACGCGACAGTGGCTACACGGTGCAGACTGCCGACCTGCACCTCGGCGGAGAAGACTTTGCCATCTATTTACAGCAGGTTCCGGGTGCCTTTGTCAGTATCGGCAGTGCCAGCGAGTTCGGGTTGCATCACGAAGGGTTCAACCCAGACGAAGCGCTTATCGCCCCTGCTGCACACTATTTTTCTCGCCTTGCCGAACGCGCGCTGACGCAGTTGTACTCGCAGACACGAGAAGAAACCCCGGCGTAACGCTTCTTTGTTGCTCTCTGCCGTAGCTCACCTGGCAGAGAGCCTTGCACCGGCATCGTGAAAGGGATGCTTGTTTAATGTGCATCCCTTAATACAATGCCCACGTTTTCCTCACGCGCACTCCTCCTCCTCAAAAATTTTTCCCTGAATTATTCCTGATATTTTCCTGATATTTCTTTCATTTAAGCCCTTTTATTCGTGCGGCTATTGTTTTGGCATGCCGGTTGCTTTGTTAATCAACTAACAGGATGAGGTTCGCTGATAACAAAACAACAGGGGCACATGACAGACAATCGAGATGTGATCGCACAAATTCAGGGCTCTTTTGCCGGCCAAACGCCGACGGGTAAGCGTATCGCGAGCTTTCTGCTGGCGAATCTGGCGCAGATCCCCTTCGAGACGGCCGACAGCATTGCCCGCAGCGCTGCGACCAGCGGAATCTCGGTTGGCCGCTACCTGCGCAGTCTGGGCTATCGCAATCTGGATGATTTCAAGCAAACGCTACGCCAGCAAGGCAGCGGAGCGTTGCATCAACCCTGGGTGGTGACTGACCGGCTTGGCGCATATCGCCAGCGCAGTCAGCAACCGCAGCAGCAGAAATTCGAGCAGGGATTGACGCTGGAGCTAGAGGCTATCCGGCATGTCTATCAGTTGACGCAGGGTGACAGCTTTGCCCGTGTCAGCCGGGGTCTGGCCGAAGCCGATGCCGTGTTTATTCTCGGCATTCAATCGGTACGCGGCATTGCCAATGCATTCTCCAGCAATCTGGAATATTTGCGCCCGCAGGTCTATTTCGCCGACGGGCAATCGGGCACTTATGTCGAATCACTCAACTCCGAGTTCACCGCTCCTTATCTGGTGGTTACGGACACGCGTGCCTACTCGGTCACCGCGCAGAAATACTGCAAGGCCGCTTGTGACCGGGGCCTGCGAGTGGCGCTGATTACCGATATCTACTGCCCGTGGGCGCACGATTATCCCGTAGACCTGTTGCAGGTGAAAAACGATACGGGGCAATTCTGGGACTCGATGGCCCCGTTGAGTTGCCTGTTCAACCTGTTGTGTTCGGCCGTGCTCGAACTGCGTGGCGACGAGGTGGAGCAGCGCCTTGCCACCAACCGGCTGTTACAGAAAGAGTTCGGACAATTCGAATCCTAGAGATCATTTTTTATTTAACAGGGTAGCAAGATCAGATGAATGAACAGGTTACAAAAGATTCGCCAGAACTTACGCAGGCCTCCGACTCGCCGGATATTACGCTGATTGATGTCGCCAAGCTGTTGCCACAGGTCGTTATCGACATGAAATACGCCACCGATGACAACCTCACCGGCCGCAAAGTGTACTGCGAAAACCGCTGCCTGCTGCATCCCGATGCCGCCAGCGCGTTGACGCGCTGTTTCGAGGTTGCGCAGCTGGCCGGTTTCAACCTCAAGATTTTCGACGCCTATCGACCCCAACAGGCGCAGCACATCTTCTGGGCGGTGCTGCCTAATCCCGATTATGTGGCGGATATCAAGGTCGGATCGCACCACAGCCGAGGGGTCGCGGTGGATCTCACCCTGCTCGACGAGCAGGGCGTAGAGCTGGATATGGGCGCAGGCTTTGATGAAATGACTGAACGGTCGCACCCTTTTTATCCGCATTTGCCAGCCGACATTCAGCGCAATCGGCTGCTGCTTATTGCCGTCATGGCCGCTGGCGGATTTATCGGCATGCCGACCGAATGGTGGCATTTCGAACTGCCGAATTCGATTGCCTATCCGTTATTGAACGATGTCTTTGACTGTTACTGAGCGTTATCCCTTGCCTTGACCTTGGCGTTTTCTCTTTTGATACCAGGAGTTTGCAGATGCGTATGACCCCAGCTAAAACTCGAGCACTGATACAGAAAACCTCGCTTGCCGCCGCCGTAATGATGGCGCTCTCGGGCGTCTCTTTGCCCGCCCAGGCCGCGGTTCCGAAGGATATGCTGGTTATCGGCAAAGCCGCGGACCCGCAAACGCTGGACCCCGCCGTCACCATCGACAACAACGACTGGACGGTCACTTATCCGGCCTATCAGCGGCTGGTAGGCTACAAGTCCGAAGGCGGCAAAGGATCAACGCAGGTCGAGGGCGATTTGGCGGCAAGCTGGTCCGCCTCCGACGACGAGCGGGTCTGGACCTTTAAACTCAAGCCGGGCGCCAGATTTGACGACGGGTCGGAGGTCAATGCCGAAGCCGTGAAATGGTCTTTCGAGCGCCTGATGAAAATCGGTCAAGGTCCGTCGGAAGCCTTCCCGAAAGATATGCAGGTTTCCGTGGTCGACCCGATGACCGTGCGTTTCACCCTCAAGACCCCGTTCGCGCCTTTCCTTTATACGCTGGCGAATGACGGCGCAGGTATCGTGAATCCGGCCATCGCCAAAGCCAATCCCGCCGACGAAGGCAAAGCCTGGCTCGCAGCCCACACCGCAGGTTCCGGCCCTTATAAACTGGATCGCTGGCAGAAAGGGCAGCAGTTGGTGCTGGTGCCGAACCCGTATTACAGCGGCGCCAAACCGGCCTTTAAACGGGTAACCGTCAAGATTATCGGCGAAAGTTCGAGCCGTCGATTGCAGCTGTCGCGCGGCGATCTGGATATCGCCGACTCGTTGCCTATCGACCAGCTTGCGGCGCTGAAGCAGGAAAACAAGGTCGCGGTGGATGAATATCCCTCCCTGCGTGTGACTTATCTCTATCTCAATAATGCCAAAGGCCCGCTGAGTCAGGTGGACTTACGCCGTGCGGTGTCTTACGCGGTGGATTATCAGGGCATGGTGAAAGGCATTCTGGGCGGCAATGCCAAACAGATGCGCGGACCGATTCCTGACGGGATGTGGGGCTATGATCCGCAGGCCATGCAGTACAGCAACTCTCCGGCCAAGGCCAAAGCCGAACTTGCCAAGGTGAAAACCGCGCCGGGCACTCTTGATCTGCTCTACTCCGACAGTGATCCCAACTGGGAGCCGATTGCGCTCTCCGTTCAGGCGACGCTTGCCTCGGCCGGCATCAAGGTGAAGCTCGAGAAGCTGGCCAACGCCACCATGCGCGACCGCATCGGGCAGGGCGATTACGATATTTCGATAGGAAACTGGAGCCCTGACTTTGCCGACCCGTATATGTTCATGAACTACTGGTTCGAGTCGGACAAGAAGGGACTGCCGGGCAACCGATCGTTTTATACCAATCCGCAGGTCGATACGTTGCTGAAAGAAGCCGTCTCCCATTCGGATCAAAAGCAGCGCACCGAATACTACCAGCAGGCGCAGAAGATAGTTATCGATGAGGCGGCGTATGTCTATCTGTTCCAGAAGAACTATCAGGTGGCGATGAACAAAGACCTCAAAGGTTTTGTCTTCAATCCGATGCTGGAACAAGTGTTCAATGTCGCGCAGATGAGCAAGCAGTAAGTCCAGTATTATCAATAAGGTGAGAGGCATCGAACGCCGCTTTGATGCCTCGTTCAGGAGAAGGTTATGACTTTCTGGACCATTATTCGCCAGCGCTGCTGGGGTCTGGTGCTGGTGATGGCGGGGGTGTGCGTGATCACCTTTGTCATCTCGCACCTGATCCCGGGCGATCCGGCACGGCTGTTGGCAGGCGATCGCGCCAGTAACGAGATGGTGCAGAACATGCGCCAGCAACTGGGGCTGGATCAACCGCTCTATATTCAGTTTTATCGCTACGTGGTGGATCTGCTGCACGGCGATTTGGGCACGTCGATCCGCACGGGGCGGCCTGTCCTTGAAGATTTGCGGGCCTTTTTCCCGGCCACGCTGGAACTGGCCTTCAGCGCGCTTTTTCTGGCGATTATTCTGGGTGTGCCGCTGGGCGTGCTGTCTGCGGTGTACCGCAACAAGTTTCCCGATCATCTGGTGCGCATGATGTCCGTCATAGGCATTTCAACACCGGCATTCTGGCTGGGATTAGGAGTCATCATTCTGTTTTACGGCCAGTTGAATCTGCTGCCGGGCGGCGGAAGGTTGGACGACTGGCTGGATCCTCCAACGCATATCACCGGTTTCTATGTGCTCGATGCCGTGCTGACCGGCAATCACGAGGTGCTGTTGAACAGTCTGCAACACCTGCTGCTGCCCGCGCTGACGCTGGCTTTCGTGCATATGGGCATTGTGGCGCGACAGATTCGCTCGGCGATGCTGGAACAGCTCGGTGAGGATTATATTCGCACGGCGAAGGCCAACGGGCTGTCGCATTGGCGGGTCATTTTGTCTCACGCCTTGCCGAACGCACTTATTCCGTCGATTACCGTGCTGGGGCTGGCGATGGGGGATTTGCTGTATGGCGCGGTGCTGACCGAAACGGTGTTTGCGTGGCCGGGCATGGGAGCCTACGTCGTCAGCTCGATTCAGGCGCTGGATTTTCCGGCGGTCATGGGGTTTGCCGTGGTGGTGTCCTTTGCCTATGTGCTGGTGAACCTGCTCCTCGATTTACTTTACGTGTGGATTGACCCGCGTATTGGCAGAGTGGGGTGAGACATGGCCTTGATTGAACCCGGCGTCGACAATCATCGCGCCTCTCTTGTACCGCCGACCCGCAGGCCGCGATTCGCCTCGTGGCGGAAAACGGCGCACCAGCTGGGTCGCAGTCCGCTCACGGTCGTGGGGCTTGCGATTATGCTGATTGTGGTATTTCTGATGCTGTTTTCGCCGTGGCTGGTTCCGCATGACCCGAACGCCATCGACCTGACCGCGCGTCTGCAAGCTCCGTCGGCCAGTCACTGGTTTGGCACCGATGAAGTCGGGCGTGACCTGTTCAGCCGCGTGTTGATAGGCAGTCAGCAATCGGTGGCGGCGGGGTTGGCGGTAGTGATTCTGGCGGGCAGCATCGGATCGCTGCTGGGCTGTTTTTCGGGTGTGCTGGGCGGAATGGTCGATGCGCTCGTCATGCGCGGGATGGACATCATGTTGTCGGTGCCGTCGCTGGTCCTGACGATGGCGCTGGCCGCCGCGCTCGGCCCGAGCCTGTTCAACGCCATGCTGGCCATTGCCATCGTGCGTATTCCGTTTTATGTGCGGCTGGCGCGCGGTCAGACGCTGATGCTGCGCCATCAGGCGTATATGCAGGCCACGCGAACCTTTGGTGCCTCGCGCTGGCACCTTATCACCTGGCACGTGCTGCGCAATGTCCTGCCGCCGCTGGTGGTGCAGGCTTCGCTGGACATCGGCACCTCGATTCTGATGGCCGCCACGCTGGGCTTTATCGGCCTTGGCGCGCAGCAGCCTACCGCCGAATGGGGCGCGATGGTCTCCAATGGCCGCAACTTTATTCTCGATCAGTGGTGGTATTGCGCCTTTCCGGGCATGGCTATCCTGATTACCGCCACCGGTTTCAACCTGTTCGGCGACGGGCTTCGTGACCTGCTCGATCCGAAAAGCAGAGGGCGCTGACCATGACTGAATCTACTCTGTCTCCTGTTCTGGAAATCGACGGCCTGCGGCTGACTTTTCCGGTTTATGGAGGTGAAATCAGCGCCCTGAACAATGTTTCGCTCAAGGTCAACGCCGGTGAGATTGTCGGCGTGGTGGGCGAGTCGGGGTCGGGCAAGTCGGTAACGGCGATGATGTCGATGCGCCTGTTGCCGCAGGACAGTTTTGTGGTCAAGTCGGGCGCGCTGCGGTTACTCGGCACCGACGTAGTCACGGCCACTGATAAACAGATGCGGCAACTGCGCGGCGCACGGGTGGCGATGATCTTTCAGGAGCCGATGAACGCGCTGAATCCGACCCGCAAGATAGGGCGTCAGATGAGCGAGATAATCTGCCTGCATCAGAAAATCAGCCGCGCCGAGGCAGAGAAAAAAGCCCTGACTTTGCTGGAAGAGATGCAGATAGGCGATGCGGCGCAGGTCATGAAACGTTACCCGTTCGAGCTTTCCGGCGGTATGCGGCAGCGGGTTCTGATTGCGATGGCGTTCTCCTGCGAACCCGAGCTTATCATCGCCGACGAACCCACGACGGCACTCGACGTTACCGTGCAGCGGCAAGTGTTAAGGCTGCTGCGGCGCAAAGCCCGCGCCAGCGGCACGGCGGTACTGTTTATCACGCATGATATGGCCGTGGTTTCGCAACTCTGCGATCGTGTTTACGTCATGTATGCCGGAAATGTGATTGAAAGCGGGCAGACAAACGACGTCATAACCCATCCGGCGCACCCTTATTCGATTGGATTGATGCGGGCCGCGCCTGAAAACGGGGAACCGCGCAGCCTGTTGAGGGCAATTCCAGGGACAGTGCCGAATCTGGCAGAACTGCCTATGGGGTGCGCCTTTCGTGGCCGCTGCGCCCACGGGGATGCCCAGTGTCAGCACACACCGGCGCTCTCGCGTCTCTCCACGGAGACTTTACAGCAGGTAGCGTGCTGGCATCCGCAGCAGGGTAAAACGGCTGGCTTGCAGGAGTCACAACCATGAATCTCGATGCACTGATTGAATTGCAGGATATTCGCGTGCGCTTTGCTGCCAGCTATAACTGGCGGGGTAAAGCCAAAGGTTATGTCCACGCGCTCAACGGGCTGGATTTAAACATCATGCGCGGTGAAACGCTGGGCATTGTCGGCGAATCCGGCTGCGGTAAAAGTACGCTGGCGCAGCTGTTGATGGGGCTGCAAAAACCGAGCAGCGGTCAGTTGCTGCGCGCCCGTTCCGACGGTTCCTGGTTTGGAACCGGCATGCAGATGGTCTTTCAGGATCCGCAGTCGTCGCTGGATCCGCGTTTGCCTATCTGGCGGATCATCACAGAGCCGGTCTATGTACAAAAGCACAATCCGGCGAGCGAACGACGCCAGCTGGCCGAAACGCTGGCAGAGCAGGTCGGGATCCGCAAGGAGTCTCTCGACAGACTGCCGCACGAGTTTTCCGGCGGCCAGCGGCAACGTATCTCCATTGCGCGGGCGCTGTCTTCGGAACCGGATATCATCGTGCTCGACGAACCTACTTCCGCGCTGGATATCTCTGTTCAGGCGCAAATCCTGAATTTGCTGGTGCGGTTGCAGCGCGAACGCAATCTGACCTATGTGCTTATCTCCCACAATGTCTCCGTGGTGCGGCACATGAGCGATCGGGTGGCGGTGATGTATCTCGGGCAAATCGTCGAGCTGGGCCCGGCCGCAAAAGTGCTGAGCCATCCGCAGCATCCCTACACGCGATTACTGCTCGATTCCGTGCCGCAGGCAGGGCGCTCGCTGGAAGACGGGCAGGAAGACAACAAGGGTGAACTGCCCAGTAACCGCAATCTGCCGCAGGGCTGTTACTTTCGCGAGCGTTGCCCCTATGCCGGAAATGGCTGCCAGATGCCGCAGGAACTTCGGGTTAACCTGTCGGGCGCGGCGGTGAGGTGTCATCGGGTCACATAAAACGAGGGTGTTGGCGGGATTCGACAAGACGTTTTTCCTGACGCGCGGGAAGCAGGATATCGGCTTCCCGCGCGTAAAGCGGAAGAAACTAGAACATTTCGCTCATATTGAGCTGGCTCATCAGCAGCGCGTTATCGCTGTAATCCACCGGAATGGCAACGACGGCAACGCCCTGCACGTCCATCGCGGCATGCAGCGTTCTTTCCAGCGAATCGGCAGACGTGACGGCAAAGCCTTTGGCGCCAAACGAATCGGCGTAGGCCTTGAAATCAATCGGGCCGAATTGAATGCCGGAAGTGCGCTGATATTTCTTCTCTTCCTGAATGGCGACCATATTATAGGCTTCATCGACCCAGATAATATGCAGCAGATTGACGCCGAGACGCACCGCGGTTTCCAGCTCCATGCTCGACTGCATAAAGCCGCCATCGCCTGAAACCGAGACCACTTTACGGCCGGGTTCGACCAGCGCCGCGCCGATAGCCCACGGCAATGCCACACCCATGGTCTGCTGCCCGTTGGAAATCAGCACCTGACGCGCGCGGAAGCTGTAAAGATAACGGGCAATCCAGATATGGAAACTGCCCATATCCACGCAAAGGGTAACGTCGCTGTTGACGATGTCCTGCATGGCCCGCACCAGCCGCAGCGGGTGAATGGCGAACTGGTTCAGACTGCGGCCTTTCTGGTCCAGCAACTGGCGCTGTAAACGGCGCTCTTCGAGAATATCGATAGCGGCAGGGCTTAGGACAATCTGCTCCTGAATCTGCTCGTTCAGCAGGTCGAGGGTATCGGCGATATCGCCCACCAGTTCCACTTCGGGCAGATAGTCGCTGTCCGTCTCGGCAGGCGTAACGTCGATGTGAACCAGTTTGCTGTTGCCGTTGCTCCATTTTTCAGGCTCGTACTCGACGGGGCTGTAACCGATGGTAATGACCAGATCGGCATTGCGCAGCAAACGGTCACCGGCCTGATTGTTGAACAGGCCGACACGGCCCGCAAAACGGTGGAACGCACTCTGGTCGATAACACCCGCCGCCTGATACGTGCTGGTCACCGGCAGATTGCTTTTCTTCAGCAGGCGGCGAATCGCCTCGGCGTTGCGCGGCTGGCTCGCCATCAGTCCCAGCAGCAGCACCGGATTTTTGGCCTGTTTCAACAGGCGGGCAACCTGCATGATTGCGCCGTGCGGCGCACTGCCCAGCGTCGGCGAGTAGCTGGTCAGCAGCTTTCCACGCGCGGGTTCGTTAATTAAATCCATCGGCAGGCTGATAAAGGATGCGCCCGGGCGTCCGAACTCCGCCGCGCGAAATCCGTTGGCGACCACTTCCGCCAGCGCCGACGACGAGGTCGCTTCCGCCGAATATTTGGTCACCGGGCGAAACATTGAAACCGTGTCCATTGTCTGGTGCACCTGTTTGAGGTGATGGGCGCGAATCACCGCGCCGCCCAGAGCAACCATCGGGTCACCTTCGGAGTTGGCTGTCGCGACACCGGTTATCAGGTTTGAACATCCGGGGCCTGATGTAACCAGCGCGACACCGGCCTTGCCCGTTAAACGTCCGACGGCACCGGCCATGAAGGCGGCATTGGCTTCGTGACGCACGACAACCGTTTCGATTTTTGAATCCACCAGCGAATCAAACACCCGGTCGATTTTGGCACCCGGAATGCCGAACACGTGCTTCACGCCTTGCGCTTCCAGTTGCGCGACCACCAGATCGGCCCCGCATTTCCACTGATTGTTCTGGTTTTCACTCTTGTCTTGACTGTTCATGAGGTTACTCCGTTAACGGCGGCGATTAGCTTTCTACAGCGCGGATGGCTTCCTGCAAGTTCTCGGGCGACAGATTGGCGTGCAAAAAGTCGCTATCGTGCGGGAAATCGATCATCAGTTTTTCTACGGTGCCGAAGGTCAGCGTACCGTGTTCAACCTGATAATCCAGCACGTGTCCGCCGCTGCAACGCGCGTCATTGATAAAATGTTCGTGATAGCCGGCGACGTTGATCCCCTGCATATATTCGGGGGTCAAAAAGCCAATCAGCACACCCTGGCTATTTTCGATATGAAAGGTCGGCTGCTGTTTGACGGCTTCCAGCATCGGCTTGTAGGGGCGCTCCTGCTCCGGCACGGTACGCGTATCCACGCGACTGAAAGTGCCATTGATGCGCATGGCGCAGAAGGCATTCTGGCTTGCGACCACCCGGTCGATAACCTGATGGATTTCTTCGCGGCTGTGCGGGCGTTCAATCCGGTATTCATTGGTCGGATTGAAGAATGTCATGGTGGCAAACGGCGTTTTCTGTTCGGGACTGGCGCGTCGTGCCGTGCCATCGCCGCGAAGCTGAAAAATGTTGCCGTCAAAGGCAATCAGCTCGCCGTCGAGTTTATTGAAGGTTCCAATGCCAAAGTCTCCGTGCTCTCGCAGCTGGGCCATGGTGGTTTCCCCTCATAGACGCCGCTCAGCAACGCGCTCATGAGCGAGGCCTGGTACAGCACATTCGGCTCTGAAACGGAAAGGTCATTCATGTGGGTGCTCCGGAAAACGCATTAATAAGATTAACTAAAGGTTGACGCCGTTTGCCTGCGAGTTCCAATATTAAGGCATGATGACTTTGAGACGTTTTTGATATGGAACTTCGCCACCTGCGCTACTTCGTCGCCGTCGCCGAGACGGCAAATTTCACCCGCGCCGCACAGCGGTTGGGTATTTCTCAACCGCCATTAAGCCAGCAAATTCAGCGGCTTGAGCATGAAGTTGGCACGGCGTTGCTTAAACGACTGACGCGAGGCGTGGAACTGACCGACGCGGGAAAAGTGCTGTACGAGGATGCGTTAATCATTCTCAAATTGTCTGACGCGGCACTGGAAAGAACCCGCAGTGTCGCGCGCGGCATGAATGGATTTCTGCGCATCGGCTTTGCCAGCTCCTCGGCGTTTAATCCGCAGGTTTTCTCGCTGCTGCACCGGTATCGTGACAAGTATCCGGGAGTGACGCTCGAGCCGCAGGAGAAGGACATGTCGGGCTTGATGACGGCGCTGAGTGAAGGGGTGATTGATCTGGCGTTCGTGCGTCTGCCCTGCGAGCGCAGCAAGGATTTCAATGTGCGGGTTATCGATGACGAGGAGATGGTGGTTGCGCTGCCGAAGATGCATCCGCTGAGTCGCACAGAGAGCGTGTCGCTCGCCGACCTGCAAAACGAAACGCTGATTACTTTTCCGCGCGACCTGTCGCCCGGACTCTATGACACGGTTATTGCAGGGTGTGAGGCCGCCGGATTTTCGCCGAATCTGGGCCAGCAATGCCCGCAGATTGCCTCGTCACTCAGCATGGTGGCAACCGGCTTTGGCTATGCGCTGATTCCGGCTTCGCTAGGCAGAATCGATGTCGCCAACGTCTGCTGCCTGCCTATCGCCAACCAGCGGATCACCACGCAAATTGCGCTGGCATGGCGCAGAGCCGCCCTGGGAAAGGCGGCGCTGCATCTCCTCAATCTGACGGCGGCGGCAGGAGTCGAATAGATTAACGCATCTTGCCCAGGCGGTTGTTTTTGTAATCGCGATAGCCCTTGAGCATATAGCGCAGTTTCAGCAGTTTCTGCTCTTCGAAGAAGATCACGCCCACCAGTAACTGTCGATTGAATTTATCGTAATCGGCAGTGAATTCGGGGTAACGATCGCGCATCAGCAGGCGATTACGGGTGATGTAATACTTACGAATCGCGCTGTGATGCATTACCCACATCGCGCGGTTGAAGAAGTATGGATGCAGTTGGGTATTCCCCAGTTTGTGCTCCATATGTACGTTGCCGAAGGTATAAATCTTGTACCCGTTTTTGGTCATTTTATAGCACAGGTCGTGATCCACTTCGTCAATGAACAATTCGTCGTCGAAGCCGCCAATGACCTGGTAGGCGGCAAGGCTCAGGATATTGCCCGAAGTAATAACGCGCTGTGCATAGCCTTCCTGCTGCTCTTCACCGGTGACGGGAGTAAAAACGGCAATGGACGGATCGTCGATTTTCCTGCGTTCGAAGGCTTCGATATATTTCGCCATTTCGGCGGTGCTGAAGCCCGAATCCTGATCCATGGTCAGGATCCAGTCATAGCCTTTTTCCAGCGCGCGCTGACAACCGATGTTCAGTGCTCTGGCAATGCCCAGGTTGTCGAGATTGGCAATATATTCAATTGAGGTCGCCTCTCCGCTTAACTCTGCCAGCAATGCGGCGTTATCTCCGGCTGAATTATCCACGACATACAGAGTCTGCAATGCGCCCAGATAGGACTTGATGTTTTCAACTTCTTTGTCAGTTGGGTTGAACCAAACCACAACGCCCGCCAAAGAGGTGTGCAAGGCGTTAATCTGTTCAATAGACATTTATGAACGTCTCCATATGGATTTGGTTTTATAGATAATCAAAAGTGCGACAATGGCTTCAGTGGTAAGAACGGAAATAGCCGCTCCATTGGCTCCCATGAGCCAGATCAAAGGAAATATCACCACGGTATTGAGCACGGCGCCAAACCATAATATCTGACTGAATTCCTTTTTCATGCCAATAATCAGCATCCCCTGAACACCCAATACGGTGCTGACGCTGATGAAGAACACCATCGGTGCCAAAATCATTAATACGGGAACAGACGCCAAATAGGTTTCGCCATAGAACGCGGTAATGATTTGATGAGCGAAGCCCATCAGCAACAGAGAGATAAGCAGGACGATGGCGTTTTGTCCGTACAACAGTTTGCGGATCATCTTGAATCCCTGTTCACGGTTCGCGGCCATCACCGAACTGATACGCGGATAAAAGACCTGCGTGACGGGGCCCATCAATCCCTGAATGGCCATACGAATCTTGTCGGCCGCCACGTATATCCCTACCGTGACAGGGCCGGCAGCAAATCCAAGGAATACCGGAATGCTGTTTACGTAAACACTGCCGGCAATATTTGAAAGGAATATATATCGGCCATCCTGAATCTGCTCTTTTATTTGCGCGTAACTCGGCAAGCTCCATTCAATCCACTTTTCGCGGTAGATCATATAAAAACTGAAGAGTGAACCTAATATGAAGCCCATACCGGTAATAAGTGCAACAATCCATGTATCGGCAGGGGATTTTACGCAAATGAATATTAAGGGGAGGGTCACAACTTTCGCGACAATATTGGAAATGGCCATCCAGCCCATTTTTTCCTTGCCTTGAAATAACCAGCCGGGCAAATAGGCCGCACCTATTACGGAGGTATAGGAAACCACAATGACAGTGGCATATTCCTTAACGCTCGGAACAAATTGCACGATGATAAACATCGCTATTGCACTCACCACGACCAGCACCGTCTTGCAGAACAGAAACGCCCCAGAAAACCTGACTCACCAGAGTTTTATCCTCTTTGTGGATGGCTATCTTGTTGGTGGCGGAGAGGTCGAAGCCGTACTGTACAATGAGCGTAAAGTATTGAACAAACGCAAATGAGAAGCCAAGTATGCCGTATTGGCTCGGGCCAAGTACCCTGACCAGATAGGGGAGCGTAACGAGGGGTAAAATATATCCGGCTCCCTGAATCATAAAGAGCGACAATATATTTTTGACCATGTTTTTGTTCACAAAAATGATACTCCCAGCAATAAAAATGTCATTGTATCGTCATGTCCTGAACAGGATGTTTTTCATCCACAATCAAAACCACATTACCCAAATTATTCAGAACTCGCTGATAGCATCTTCCAAAGACAGGGGATTGAAGAATTCCTGATGATTTCCTTACATTCTTCATGCTCAATTAACGATCTTCGTCACAAAATTCATCCCCGCAGTGTAGCCTCAATAGGCATTTCTTTTCAAGGTTCAACTTTTTTATCAGACACCTAGCTATCGCTCACCCTATTGTTTCCCCTAAGTTAAATAACCCATTCTGGGGATAATGAACACAGCTTCAGAAAAATGTCCGCCGCACTTTGCGGGCAGACATTCATTCATCTTCGAGACAATTAACCAAGATATTCGATAATGGACAGACCCGCATTGTAGTCGGTGCTGTAAATAATTCCGCCCGCATCGACGAATACGTCACAAGACTGAATCACCTGGGGTCGGCCGGGGCGTTTATCCATCATTCGGGTCGGGGCCGCAGGCACCAGCGCACCGGTCTCTTTGGGCTGATACGGGTTGCTGATGTCATAGGCGCGGATACCGGCGTTCTGATAGGTTGCAAAAATAAGGGATGAGCTGACGAAACTGCCCGGACGGTTCTCGTGCAGGTTATGCGGACCGAAATGGGCGCCCTTGCTGACATAATCGCGCTCATCCGGCTGCGGAAAAGTGGCAATACTCACGGGATTGGCAGGTTCCCGCACGTCAAACAGCCAAATCAGCTTTTCGCCATCTTCCTGATTGTCGAGCACGGCTTCGTCGAGCACGACCAGCAGGTCACGTTCGGGCAAGGGCAGGGCGGTGTGCGTGCCGCCGCCAAAAGGCGGACTCCAGTTGCGATGGGCAATCAGGGTAGGCGCGCTGCGATCCTTGATGTCGAGCAGGGTCAAGCCGCCGTCGCGCCAGCTGGCATAGGCCGTATCGCCGCTGATGATGGCGTGATGCAGCGCGTGGCGTTTGCCCTGTGGCCAGTCGGGTATTTCGCCGCCGGCGGTATGCATACCGGGCAGCCACCAGCGTCCGGCCACTTCCGGGCGTGTCGGGTCGGCGAGGTCCAGCGTCAGGAAAATATAGTCACTGTAGCCTTCAAGCAGCGCCGAGACGTAGGCCCAGCGGCCGCCGACATACCAGATGCGGTGAACGCCGATGCCGTCGAGGGAGAGAAAGCCAATCTCGCGCGGCGCGTCCGGCACCGAAATATCGAAGATACGCACACCGGCGCTCCAACCGCGTTGCGTACTGCCTTTAACGGTATCGGCAACCGACCGGGTGTAATAGACCTTTTCATCGGCAAAACGAACGTCGGCAAACAGGTCGCGGGCATTGATAACCAGCAGCAGATCGTCATGCGTTTGTAAATGCACGTTCCAGGTACCCGGCGGCGCAGGTACGTAACCGGCGGCGCGGGGGTTTTTGGGATCCCGCACGTCGACTATCGAAAAACCCTGCGACACCATATGCCCGATATAGGCATAGCCGCGATGCACCATGACCTGTACGCCATCGGCCTTGCCGCCCTGATCGCTGTGGCCGATTAACCGCATATTGCGGCTGTATTCCGGTTGGGGAAGTGAATTCGCTGTCATTAAGAACCCTTTTTTCGACATGGGATCCTGAAAAGCCCGCTCACCGGTCAGGGCTGCGGGCTTGACTTACAGGGGTAATCGGAAACTATCAGTTAAAGACCATGCCGCCGTCAATCAGGAGTGATTGACCGGTCATATAATCAGAATCCGGACCGGCAAGATAAGAGACGCAGGAGGCCACATCTTCGGGTTCGGAAAGACGTTTCAGGGTGATGTTTTTGGCAAACTCCTGCGTGCCGTAGCCTGCGGGTTTACCCGCCGCCGCCGAAACCTGACGATCGATCTCTTCCCACATCGGCGTTTTCACAATGCCCGGACAATAGGCATTGACGGTGACGCCAAGCGAAGCCAAATCGCGGGCCGCCGTCTGGGTCAATCCGCGCACGGCGAACTTGCTGGAGCTGTAAATGGCCAGTTCGGGGTTGCCGACGTGACCGGCCTGCGAGCAGGCATTGATGATTTTGCCGCCGTGACCCAGCGATTTAAAGGCCTTGACCGCAGCCTGAATGCCCCAGATAACGCCTTTAACGTTGATATTATAGACTTTATCCACAATTTCCGGCGTGATGTCTTCAATGAGCGTGGTTGGCGCGATACCGGCATTATTGATAATGACGTCAAAACCGCCCAGCTGCTGTTTCGCCGTTTCGACGGCAGAGAAGACCTGATCGCGGTCCGACACATCGGCAGTCCGGGCGATGGCTTTGCCACCGGCCTGATTAATCTCTTCGGCGACCTGTTTTGCCGTTTCCGCATTGAAGTCCACGACCGCCACGGCGAATCCATCTTTCGCCAAACGCAGTGCGATTGCCCGGCCAATCCCCTGACCGGCACCTGTTACCAAAGCGACTTTTCCATTACTAGACATACAGCATATCCTCGTTGGCAAACCTTGTGAGTGTTCAGGTGGCTGCGCGCAAGGCGGAGAGCCTCTGGCTTTCCGGGCCTGCGTGAGCTGCTGACAGGTTTACGCCGATGACAAAAGATGTGCAAACGTTGTTAATGAAAATCGGGGAATTATTGATCTCGGACAAAAGTTTAATTGTTTTTAATTCAATAGGTCGCGACAGAGGATAAACACACCGCCCGTTGGCAGGTGCTACCGGTGCCGGAAGGCATGGTGTATTCTTTGATAAATCTCGAATAACTCCACACACAAGCTGGGCTGCATATGAACGCATCACTTTTCCACCGTTATCATGGCTTGGGCAATGATTATCTGGTCTGCCATCAAAGCGTGGCGGCAAAATTCACTCTTGAGCAGATTAGCCGTATCTGTGACCGGAATTACGGTATCGGCTCCGACGGGCTGCTTATCGATATCGACGACGAAGAGGTGCCGCGCGTCCGAATTATCAATCCAGACGGTTCCGAGGCCGAAAAAAGCGGAAACGGCCTGCGAATCTATGCCCGTTACCTTTTTGATATCAAGCGAGTCGGCCACGAACCCTTTCTGGTGAACACGCTGGGCGGGCAGGTGAGCTGTGAAGTGACCGAGGGCGCACACCAGATTATCGTCGATATGGGCCAGGCAAAATTCACGCCTTCCGCGTTACCGGCGCATGTCGAAGGTGAGGCGATGCTCGACCAGCCGCTGGTGGTAGGCGGACATGACCTCAATGCAACGCTGGTGTCGATGGGCAATCCGCACTGCGTCGTGCGCGTCGAAAAGCTCGATTTAGCGCTGGTGCATCAGTTGGGTCCGCTGATTGAAACGCTGGCGATTTTCCCGAAACGCACCAATGTGCAGTTTGTCGAAGTGATTGACCGCGCCAACATCAGCATCGGTATCTGGGAGCGCGGAGCCGGTTACACGCTGGCTTCCGGCAGCAGCAGTTGTGCCGCGGCGAGTGCCATGCGCAAACTGGGGCTGGTCGACGATAACGTTACCGTCACCATGCCCGGTGGACAGCTTGCTATCGCTTTCTCCGGAGACTTCATGGTCAACATGCGCGGTCCGGTACAGAAAATCGCCGACATCACGCTCGATGCCGACTGTTTTTATGATTTAGGCTAATCCTCTGCCCGTCTCTAGTGCTGTCTGCCGAGCACGGATGCGCCGACAAGACCGCCCTGATTGACATATTTGCCGGGCACGACCAGCGGGGCGGGATAATGGTGCAATGTGGCACCCCGTACTTGCTGGTCGAGTGCGGCGATAAGCGGGATGACCGTTGCCAGTCCGCCGCCCACCACAATCTTGGTCGGGCCAAGAATATTGACCATCAGTGCCAGCGGTTCGCCCACCAGCAGGACCCAGGCCTTGAAGGTGAGGGCGGCTTGCAGATTGCCTTCCTCCCATCCAGCGATGATGTCATGGCTGTCGAGTTTTTGCTGGTGGAGTTCGAAATGCAGGCGTTCAATTCCGCGCGCGCCGCCGAGCATATCGAGACACCCCGTCTGACCGCAGCCGCAAGGAAGCCGCGGCACCTTGACGAGTTCGTTGTCGATGACCAGTTCGGTACGGGTGATGGCGCCGTGACCCCATTCACCTGTAACCCCGCCGTGACCGCGCACCAGCTGGCCGTTGAACACCAGTCCACCGCCCACGCCGGTCCCGAGAATAATGCCGATGACGACAGGCATTCCCATGGCTTCGCCCACGTGCGCTTCGGCCAGCGCGAAACAGTCGGCGTCGTTGGCCACGCTGACTTTTCGTTTAAGTAACTGGGTGAGTTCCGCTGCCAGATTATGGCCTGCGAAGGCCGGAATGTTGCTCGCCATCACTTCACCACTTTGCGGTGAAACCAGTCCGGCGGTTGAAATCGCAAGGGGCGTATCTTCGGGAACCTCGCTGCCGTGTTCGCTCAGCAAAACCTGTAAGGCCAGCACGAATTCGTCCCAGGATTGGGTCGGCGTAGCGACTTTGGTCAACACCGTCACGTCTCCCTGCTGACGCGAGATGCCAAATTTAATAAAAGAACCACCGATATCGGCACAAAACACTACCGTGCCCGTATTAACCATCATGAACGTGTATCCCGTAAGTCGTGTAGCCCGTCGCCCGGGACGTGTAATCCAGGCGTGGTCAGCATGATTGCCAGACCGGGGAGCAGCGAGAGATGATGAGTGATGCCGAGAAAGCGTCGACCATCACTCATCATTGTATCGCATTCCGGTCTCGGCGCGTCAGGTTATGGCGTCGAGATGCAGGGACAGACAGGGTAAACAGGACGATAGCGCCCGAGAGAGTCGCCAGTGCCCGTATCGGCAAACCCTGTATTCTGGCCCAAAGTTGCTACGTAAAGATAAAGACGGCGGTGAAAATTACGCTAAAATATGCGCCAGTTAATCAGGGTCGGCGATAATTACGTTGATACCGTCGCGTGCTGTTCAAGCCGCAGTGAGTTTTAAATCGCTTTTTGCTGGAGTAGTCATGTCAAATCAGTTCCCAAGTTTACGCCCTCGTCGTCTAAGACAGTCTGATTCTATGCGCGCCCTCTTTCAGGAGAACCAGTTCAGCGTTGACGATCTCGTATTGCCTATCTTCGTTGAAGAAGAGACTTCCGAATACGCGGTAATCGAGACCATGCCCGGTGTACTGCGTATTCCTGAGTCAAAACTGGCGTATGAAATCGAGCGTTACGCCAAGGCGGGCATTCGTTCGGTGATGACCTTTGGTATCTCGCACCACATGGATGCCACCGGGAGCGACACCTGGAACGAAAACGGGCTGGTCGCACGCATGGCGCGAATCTGCAAAGACACCGTGCCCGAAATGATTGTCATGTCGGACACCTGTTTCTGCGAATATACCTCGCACGGCCATTGCGGTGTGTTGCATGACCACGGCGTAGACAATGACGCCACGCTCAAGAACCTGGGCCGTCAGGCCGTTGTTGCGGCCGCCGCCGGTGCAGATTTCATCGCGCCTTCCGCCGCCGCAGACGGTCAGGTGCAGGCTATTCGCCGCGCCCTCGACGAAGCCGGATTCATTGATACCTCAATCATGGCTTATTCGACCAAATTTGCATCCTCTCTCTACGGTCCTTTCCGTGAAGCGGGCGGCAGCGTGTTGCAGGGCAATCGTAAAAATTATCAAATGAATCCGATGAACCGCCGTGAAGCTATCCGTGAATCCCTGATGGACGAGCACGAAGGGGCGGATGCATTGATGGTGAAACCTGCGGGCGCCTACCTCGACGTCATCAGCGATATTCGCGCCGCGTCCCGTCTGCCATTGGCCGCCTATCAGGTGAGCGGGGAATACGCGATGATCAAGTTTGCCGCACAGGCCGGTGCCATCGACGAGCGCAAAGTGGTGCGTGAAACGCTGGGCGCAATCAAACGTGCCGGTGCCGATATCATCCTGTCTTACTTTGCAATGGATATTGCCGAGCAGGGCGTCGATTTCAACTAATCGGATTCCGTCCAGCTTTCCAATTAATAAAAAAGGCCTGACGTCATGTCAGGCTTTTTTGTTTCCAGAGGCTGCCGATTCAGTGTCGCAATAAACTTCTCTGCCTCGCGAGGCGAACGCAATCTTACAAAGCGTATACGGTTTTTCAGGGGCGAGGCCATCATTGCCTGATAGCTCTGACGATTTTTATAATAGGTCTTTAGTGTCCAGAGGATAATCGATTCGCGGCTGAAAAAACTTTGCCTGAAAGTCTCGCGATTTCCGGTGCCTGCCCACAGTTCCTTTTTAGTCCAGATTCGTGCGAGCGCCCGTTTGACGGCCTGATACAACGTACGCGGGAAGCTGTAGTCAATCCAGATAACCATATCGATGCTGCGCCACTTGACGGGGGTCGAGCGCTTGTAGTTGCCGTCCAGTACCCACGAAGGCTCGACCAGCGCCCGCTCGAGTTTTTCCAGAAACTCGGCGTCGGTGCTTTGCGTCCAGTGAGCTTTCCAGAACAGGGCATCCATTTCGATATAGGGAAGGGAAAGTTCTTGCGCCAGCGCCCTGGCAAAGGTGGATTTCCCGCTGCCACTGGTGCCAATAACATTAATCTTCACGGTTTACTCCCTTAAATAGCCGCAGCCGAGTGCAATGGGTGAAATGTTGTAGTTTGCCCATCACGGGCAGATTTATGCTAGGCCAACTACATATTTCATAATAATGAACGGAGCAACGCATGCCAAATTCCCCGTCCGGCGCCCTCAATTCCATTCCCGCAAGCTCGATGGTTCGGCAATTGCTGACCACCTCACGCGACGAAAACCCGCACGCCATTGCCCGGCTGGACAATACCTCGGCCCAGCCGTGCAGTTCGCGCGCTCGGTCGCGCTACATGCCTTATTCCATTCCCCGAGCGCGATATCATAAAGAGCCGTCGCCGCAGCCGCTTGATCTCAGGGTTAAAAGTCAGAAACCTTCTTCACCGGTCGCCTCGACATCCGCCACGGTTCAATCTATCCAAACCCCCTATGCCGACAAATTTATGGCGATCCCGGAAGTCGAAAGAGAGCGGCTGTACAATAACATGATGGCGCGGGCTATCAGACTGACCGTGCCAATCGACTATACCGGGGCCAATGTTTCTCTCGAAATGCGGGCGGCGGGCATGGCTTATCTTATGGGTATTCCTGTCTATCATCCGCTCGTTATCCGGGATATCGCGCAGAGAACGATGCTGACGGCTACGCGATTGCAAACGGCGGTGCTGCACTTTTCACGCGCATACCAGTTGCATGAACAACGTAATGGCACGCCGTTGAGGGGGCAGGGAGAGGTTTTTGAATTGATGCAGAGAATTGCGGAAAAAGCTCCTGTTCCTTCTTCAAGTAAAGGAACAGGAGAGTAAGACGGCAGGCTTATTAGTGAAGCACGCTGCCTTCTGTCATCGCCGATTCGGCAAAGTTCTTGCCATAGCGGCGCAGCGTATAGATGGCCAGACCCAACCCAATCAGCCCGAAGATGCCGCCGGCAAAGCCGATATCTTCCATGTTGAGCTGCGTACTCACCTGACTGCCAATCAGCGCACCGCCGCCGATGGCGATGTTGATGATGCCAGACAGCAGAGACATCGCCACATCGGTGGCATCGGGCGCCATCGACAACACTTTGACCTGCAAGCTCAAGCCTATCATCGTCATTGCCATGCCCCAGAACAGCGACATGATAATCAGGCTGGTGGAGTTAACCGACAGCGGAAGCAGCAGCATCAGACTCAGCATCAGCACGGTGACCGCAGTAATCAGCACGCCCGACGGGAAGCTGTGATTCAGGCGCGTAAAGATGTAACTGCCGATGATACCTGCCAACCCGAACAGCAGCAGTAGCAGGGTAGTAAAGTTTTCACCAAAGCCCGCAACGCGTTGCAGGAACGGCTCGATATAGCTGTACGCCGTGTAATGCGCCGCGAAAACGATCATGGTCAGCACGTAAATCAGCACCAGCGCAGGGCGTTTAAACAGCTCGGGTACGCTTTTCAGAGAGCCGGAGTTGTTGCTTGGCAGTGGCGGCAGCAGCTTGATGATAAGAATCATGGTAATAAAGGCGCCGCCCGCAATGATAAGGAAGGTCGCACGCCAGCCGAGCAGTTGCCCGATAACCCTGCCCAGCGGCAGACCCAGCACCATCGCGAGAGCCGTACCCGTCGTCAGCAGACCCAGCGCCTGCGCTTTTTTGCCCGGAGGCGCAACGCGCAGCGCCAGAGAGGCGGTTATCGACCAGAACACGGCGTGAGAAGTGGCGATACCGATTCGCGAGACCATCAAGGTCATGAAGTTCCAGGCAAAGCCCGAAAGAATGTGGCTACAGATAAACACCACGAACACACCAATCAGCAGCTTGCGACGTTCCATCTTGCCGGTCAACAGCATAAGCGGCAGGGACAGCAGGGCGACTACCCACGCGTATACCGTCAGCATGATGCCGACCTGCGCCGCCGTCATGGAGAAGCTTTGCGCGATATCCGTCAGCAACCCGACAGGCGCAAATTCGGTGGTGTTAAAGATAAATGCTGCCAGAGCCAGGCTGAGTACCCGGAACCAGCCTTCTGAACGAGTAGACATTGTATTTTGCATAAATAAAAAACCAGGAAAATTATGAATGAAAAAACCTGAACTCTGGCCCGAAGGCCAAGCTCTGCTATGATCCTGCAAAAAGCGAGGGATCCTGCCAAGAAACTGTGATACTGCCGAAAAACCAGACCAGGCTGAAATCTATGATTCAGCTGGAAAATTAGGCTTTTCCGTTTCAGGTTAAGCGGGTTAAAGAAAGAGCGTAGCAGATAAAAGTGTGATCTAAAGCACGTGATGAACATTCTACATTCAGAATTGAAGCTGTGTCGTTCATTTTTTGCCTTAAATGGGCAATATCGTTGATGTTTTTCGCTCATCACAGTAATTGTGACGAGCATGTTTTCAGAAAGATTTACCTGTGAATTTTATGTGACGGACTGGGTGCTTAATAGGCCGGAAATTCCGAAGAGAAGTTAATGGTGCGATAAAGCAGCCAGCCCGTCGATAATCGCGCCGCGCCACCAGGCAAAATCATGGCCGCCAGTGTAGACAGCAAGATGACTGTCAACGCCAGCGGCAAGGAGGCGTTGGTGCAACTGCTCGAGATGCGTCACGGTGAAGCCTTCCAATGAACCGACGCAGAGTCTGACATGCACCTCTTGTGGCGGCGTGGACAGCAAATGTTCACTTACCCACGAGGTATCGTTTTCGCTAAAGCCGGGATCGCGCTTACGTTTTTGTGGCATCCACCACATGGAAGGCGAGTGACTGAGCACAGTGCCGAAAACGTCGGGGGCGTGCATCGCGGCCATCAGCGCGGTGACGCCGCCCAGACTTTGGCCGCAAAGCACGGTTTTTGAACGGCCAGCCCAGATTTTATCGGGGTAATCGGCCATTACCTGCGGCACCAGTTTCTCGGCAATATCGAGCACCAATTCGCTCTGACCGCCGAGGATTGCCGCGCGATCGACTTCATCCAGATTATCGATGCCGAGCACGGCGGTTGGGCCAATGCGGCCGTTAGTCAAAGCAACATCAAGGGCGCCGAGTATACCGACGTGATCAAACCACTTCTCTGCATCAAGCAAAACCAGCAGCCCCAGTGGCGTGGTGTCTGCAACGTCCGGGAGATAGAGGCGAACCGCGGCGCTGATGACCGGCGACCACGGGGTTGAACGTGACCCCTCACCGCGAGGAGTGAGGGGGGCGCCTGCCCATTCGGGCTGCGCGGGCGCTTTATCGAGAGCAAGAATGGACTCCTCTGCAATGCCGCGAACGTTGATTTTTCCGGTTTTATTCAACGGATCGGATTGGCCTACAAACGGCGTAAAACGCCCGCCCAGCATGGCGACGACTTCAGGCGACGTCCCCAATGGAATTTCCGTAAAGGTATAGGTGCCTCGGTAAGTGGCGGGCAGTCGCAGCGTTAATGTCCAGATATCACTGGAAGGGACGCGTGTCATCATCCCCATAGGCACATTGATTTTGTCGGTCACACGATTCAGGAAAACATAAACGCCTTGCAACGAATCTGACGCGCGCCATAAAAAGGTGACGTCGCGTTCATCCTGACTCCCCTGAACTTCAGTGACCAGCGGGACGTCGATTGACTCCATATCATGCCAAAATTGAGGAATATCCAGTGACTTCTGCGTTGCCAGCTGTTTGATAAAGCGTGCGGCCGCAGCGGCATCATGAGGGGGAAAAAGCGGGATATGACGCATTTTGATCATCCATGAAATCGTTGAGGTGATTATTTGTGTAAACAGTATCTTGTAAACAGTATCGTGTGAACGATATTGCGTGAACAATTATTATATTGGAAGTTAGCCTGTTCATCATAACCCCATTCATAAAAATAGGTCACACCTTGAAACCGTCCGTTGCGTTATTAAATAACGTTCGAAGGTCGATGTCACGATAAAAAGTAACATTACGCTTAGTAGACATGATACGCAGATAATTTAATGGGTAGATAAATAATAAGGTTATTTCATTTTATTTCCAGTTGTAATTAAGGAGCTGGTTTTATTTGTTACCCCGAGTTAATAAAGGGGTAATAAGGAGGTGGGTAATTAATAATAAAAAACCTGTGGTAATAAAAGGTTAATATTGAAAATTAAATAATAAAGAGCAATATGCCTTTTACACGCGGTCTCGTCCTGTGCTAGCGTAATAAGCGAAGTCCAGAATTAAAGGCACAAAGGAAATATTTCCCTCACGCTTTGTCTCAGTATTATTGCCCCATTAATAATTGCCGAGATAATGCTTCTGGGCTTTGCTCTGACAAGGTTTCACCTGTTGGAGTCTGCTGTACTGCACGTTGAAATGATGATCTCTAGCTTAGGGTTACTATATTACTCTTTATAGGTAGGCAGGAATAATTAAACCTATTCCTGAAAGGGGTTTTATCAGATTAAATAGAAATAACTTACATTGTTTAAGGGTTTACAGTCATCGAAGAATTAATTCCTTTAATTCGACGGAGACGGGATATCTATTTTTCGAATAATAGCCTGACGGCAAATGTTGCGACCTCCGCAGGGGTAGGGTTGTGTAATAGTGCCTAATAAGTATGTCAGGCAGGAGAGGGATTTTCTCATGCGTATTCTTTTTGTTGGTCCACCTTTATATGGTTTGTTATACCCGGTTCTTTCTCTGGCTCAGGGTTTTCGCGTTAACGGACATGAAGTCCTGATCGCAAGTTCAGGCAAATTTGCTCAAAAGGCGGCAGAGGCCGGACTGGTAGCATTCGATGCTGCTCCCGGATTCGATTCGGAGGCGGATTATCGGCGTCGCGAAGATCTGCGTAAGCAAAGTAACGCCGGTACCAAAATGGGGAATTTTTCTTTCTTCAGCGAAGAAATGGCTGACCGGCTGATTGAATTTGCGGGCCAGTGGAAACCTGATTTGATCGTCTATCCTCCCCTTGGCGTGGTCGGGCCGTTAATTGGGGCAAAGTTTAACATTCCCGTGGTCATGCAAAGCGTCGGCTTCGCTCACACTCCCTGGCATATCAAAGGCGTAACCCGTTCTCTTTCAGATGCCTACTCACGTCATGGTGTTGATGTGCCGCCGCGCGATCTGGCATGGATAGACGTCACACCACCGAGTATGAGCATTCTTCAGAATGACGGGGAGCCGGTTATCTCCATGCAGTATGTGCCCTATAACGGAGGCGCGGTGTGGGAAACATGGTGGGACAGAAACGCCGGGCCGCAAACGTCTGTTGGTGAGTCTGGGCACCGTCAAACCGATGGTTGATGGGCTGGACTTGATTTCGTGGGTCATGGACTCGGCTCATGAGGTGGATGCCGAAATCATCCTGCATCTCTCCGCCAATGCGCGCGCCGATTTGCGAGAGCTGCCACCGAACGTGCGCCTCGTTGACTGGATCCCGATGGGGGTATTCCTTAATGGCGCCGATGGTTTTATCCATCACGGCGGTGCGGGAAATACGCTGACGGCCCTGCACGCAGGGATCCCGCAAATTGTATTTGGCGAAGGGGCAGATCGCCCTGTCAATGCCAAAACGGTGGTGGATCGAGGCTGCGGGATAATCCCCGGCGAGAATGGCTTAAGCAGCGACCTCATTAATTCCTTCCTGTGTGACACCAGGCTTCGCGCGGCATCGGTACAGGTCGCCGCAGAAATGGCGGCACAGGCCACGCCGTCAGAAGTGGCTGAACGCCTTGTTGCCCTATTGCAACACTAAAAGCGAAAACAGGCTGATTGCAGCCACCCCATGACGCGAGTCATGGGTTTTTCTTTATTGACTATGTACGACTGATTATTTTACTACTCATTAACAGGAGGGTTGATGCCCACTACTCATTCTTCAACGCCAGCGGGCTCATGGATAGTCCGACTTGCTGGCGTGTGCTGGGAACGCAAGAAGCTCAGTATTATTGTCGTGCTGGCCTCGGTCAGTACCATTCTTCTGGCTGCAATGGCGCCTTTGCTGACCCGTCAGGCGGTTAACGACGCTTTGGCGGGCAATTCGGCACAGCTGCCGTGGCTCGCGGGCGGACTGCTTTTCATCGCACTCTTTGATTTTGTCGGCAACTATATACGCCGTGGCTATGCGGGAGAACTCTCGCTCTGGGTCCAGCATACGTTGCGGGGCCGAGTCTTTGACAGTATCCAGAAATTGGATGGCGCCGGGCAAGATGCGCTGCGTACCGGGCAGGTGATTTCGCGAACCAATAGCGACCTGCAACAGGTGCATATGCTGCTCCAGATGTGTCCGGTTCCACTGGCCGTGCTGACCTATTATATCGCGGGACTTGCCGTCATGCTGTGGATGTCGCCGTCGATGACGCTTATCGTCGTGCTGGTGCTGGCCGGTTTGGCCACCACCGCACTGCGTGCCCGCCGCCGTGTTTTTGCCCAGACGGGCATGGCGTCCGACAAGCTTGCCAACCTGACAGAACACATGCGCGAAGTATTGGCGCAGATCTCCATTGTTAAATCCTGCGTCGCGGAACTGCGTGAGATGCGGTGGCTGGACAGTCAGTCGCGCCACATGGTGCGGGTGAGAATTGGCGCGGCCATTGCACAGGCGATGCCTGGCGCAACCATGCTGGCGCTGCCGGTGCTCGGGCAGATTGTGCTGCTTGGATTTGGCGGCTGGTCGGTGATGGCGGGGCGTATCGACCTCGGCACTTTCGTCGCCTTTGCCAGCTTCCTCGCCATGCTCACCGGCCCAACCCGCGTGCTGGCCTCGTTTCTGGTGATTGGGCAGCGCACGCAGGCGTCGGCCGAGCGTGTTTTCACTCTGATTGACACCGAATCACAGATGCAGGATGGGACGCAGAGTGTAGACGGTAACGTCGTCGGGTTGACGCTGGATGATGTTGGATTTGGCTACGGCAAAGGCGCTAACGTGCTGAGCAACGTCTCGTTTTCTATCAAGACAGGGGAGACAGTTGCCGTCGTTGGCGCGTCGGGTTCCGGGAAATCGACGTTGTCGATGCTGCTCGCACGCTTTTACGATCCCACTCAGGGAACGCTGTGGCTCGACACGTCGCGGGGGAAGCAGAACATTGCCGACCTGCAACTCGAGGCGCTGCGCCGCGCCGTTGGGGTTGTGTTTGAAGATACTTTCCTCTTTGCGGGCACGGTAGCGGAAAATATTGCCTATGGTCACCCTGATGCAACGGAGGAGAGCATTCGTCGTGCGGCCGATGCCGCCGGAGCTACGGGCTTTATTTCCGCGCTGCCTAACGGTTTTAAAACCCGTCTCGCCGAACGTGCTTCCAATCTTTCCGGTGGGCAACGTCAGCGTATCGGGCTTGCTCGCGCGCTGCTGACGGCACCTAGCCTGCTGATTCTGGATGACACCACGTCGGCGGTGGATGCCGGGACCGAGTCCGAGATAAACGCCGCGCTCGGGCATTATGCCGATGAAAGCCACATGCTGCTGGTTATCGCGCGCCGACGTTCGACCTTGCAGTTAGCCAGCAAAATTGTGGTGCTGGAGGAAGGGCGCGTTGCCGATGTCGGCACGCAGGCTGAGCTTGAGGCGCGTTGTCCGGCATTCCGTGCCCTGATGTCCGGCGCGGGTGATTTGCTCGAGAAGCCACTCTCTACTCACGCGCAGCTGTGGCCGGAGCCTGCCCTTTCTCGGGGCGATGAAGAGAACAACGCCGAGCCAGCCAAACGCAGCGAAGGGTTCCGCGAACGCATGAGTCGCGTGCCGGAAAGGGCGGTGCAGATGGCCCGGGAGGGTCAGGGAAGACGCGTCGCCTCGCTATTATCTCCCGTCGCCTGGATGTACCTGGTTGCCGCCTTGCTGATCGCCGTGGATTCGGCGGCGAGCGTAGGCGTACTGGTGCTGCTGCAACGGGGCATTGATATGGGCGTCGCGGCGGGCAATCTGACCCTTATCGGCACCTGTGCAGCCTTTGCTCTCGTGCTGGTTATCATCAGCTGGTGCTGTTACGCGTTGCAGACCGTAGTGTCGTCGCGCGCGGCAGAGACGGTGCAGCATACGGTTCGCCTACGCAGCTTCGGACATTTGTTGCGACTGGGCATGCCTTACCACGAGCAGCACGCCGATACCCGCCTGACTCGCATGACCGTTGACGTTGACGCGTTGGCGCGATTTCTGCAAAACGGTCTCGCCGGTGCAGCAACCAGTCTGATCACCATGCTGGCGATTGCGATTGCCATGTTCTGGCTCGATCCGGTTCTGGCCTGTGTGGCCCTGAGCGCCGTTCCGGTGGTGATTCTGGCGACGCTGGTCTATCGCCGTTTGAGTTCGCCCGCCTATGCAAAGGCGCGTATCGAGATTGGCAAAGTAAACAGCAGCCTGCAGGAGAAAGTCACGGGACTGCGCGTGGTCCAGTCTCACGGGCAGCAGGGTGCAGAAGCGGCACGTTTGCGTTCGCTATCTGACCGTTTTCGGGCCACCCGCGTGCGGGCACAAAAATATCTTGCCGTCTATTTTCCGTTCCTGACGTTTTGTACCGAAGCGGCCTACGCGGCCGTGCTGTTGGTGGGGGCCTCGCGCGTTGCCGAAGGTGAGATGACCGCCGGTGTGATGGCGGCCTTCTTCCTGTTACTGGGTCAGTTCTACGGGCCGATTCAGCAGCTGTCGGGCATTGTCGACGCCTATCAGCAGGCCTCGGCCAGTGCCAGACATATCGATGATCTACTGGCAACCGAAGGCGCTGAAGATGTGCGGCCGTCGGACTCGTCGGCTCTCGTGCCTTTACAAGGTGCACTGACGCTGGAAAACGTCACGTTCCGTTATCCGGGCAGCAGTGATCCTGCCCTGGACCAGCTTAGCCTGTCGATTCCGGAAGGCGCGGTTGTCGCCGTTGTCGGACGCAGTGGGGCAGGGAAATCTACGCTGGTGAAGCTGATAGCCGGGCTTTATACGCCGACGGAAGGCAAGATTCGTATCGGGACACGGACTATCGATGAGCATTTGCTCGCCGATTATCGTGCTCAGGTCGGGTTGGTCGAGCAGGATGTGGCGTTGTTCAGCGGCGATATTGCCGGAAATATCCGCTATCCGCGCCCAGCAAGTAGCGACGCGGAAGTTGAACATGCGGCAAAGCAGGCAGGGCTTTTCGACACGGTAAGGAACTTGCCGCGAGGATTCCGCACGCCTGTAAACAACGGCGGGGCAGATCTCTCTTCAGGACAGCGTCAGCTCGTTGCTCTGGCGCGTGCGCAGCTTGCCAATGCCCACGTTTCTGCTGCTCGACGAAGCGACGGCGCGTTTGGATCGCGCTTCGGAAGAGACCCTCATGACCTCACTCGCAGAGGGGGCTCATCGCGATGGACGAACGGCGCTGGTGGTCGCGCACCGACTCACTACGGCCCGCCGCTGTGACGCAATAGCCGTGATGGAAGCCGGGCGTGTCGCCGAATATGGCACCCACGACGCGCTGCTGGCGAAGGGCGGATTGTATGCCCGACTGTGGCGTGACAGCACGGGAACTCAGGCTTCCGACATGAAGCCTTCAGAAGTCCCGCATGATGAGGCAGAGGTGATCGCGTAACGGCGAGATAGTAATACCCGACATTGCCAGGCCGGCAATGTCGGGTTGAGGATTAGTTCGGGCAGGGCGCCATTGCATTGGTGCTCTGCTGTTCCGTGGCGATGTTTAACAGCGCACGCGGGAGAGAAGCGGTAAACATTTGACCATGACTAAGTGCGGGATCTGACCAATAAGAGACCGCCAGACCTGCGCCATGCAGCGCTTCAAGCGTGCTGCGAAGCTTGTGCAGAACCTCCGGCGCGGTTTCAGATCTGATATTTTTCCCCGGCGTGTCGTCCCCTTCATAAAGAGACAGCTGCTTGTTACAGCGTGTCGCGTTGTCGTTTTCCCCGAGTCTATCGACCAAAACCGCGTAATTTTGATTCAACGACGGGCTGGCGGAGTAATAAAGGTGAAACAGCGATGAGGAAGAGAGATAAGTATCCAGTACAAATACCCCGCCGTAGGAATGCCCCCAAATACCTCTTTTAGATTGGTCGATTTTCAGGCCTTTTTCGACATTGGGCACAATGTTATCTTCCAGCAAATCACGAAAAAGATGCGCGCCGCCATTCTCGCGGCCGTGTAAGTCAGGAGAAGGCAAATTCGGCACGGGCGGCGTGTAATCATACGCTCGGGCGATGACGTCAAAAGGCAGGGCAGTCTGATAGCCAACGGCCACGATTACCGGTGGCGTGCCTGCTGAAAGCTGCTTGAGAAGGGGTTCGGAAAGTTTGTCCATCGCAGCGTTTCCGTCGAGCAGATAAAGCACGGGATAACCCGCAGGCGGCGGGCGCTTATCGGGAACGCCCGTCCACACCTTGTAATGCCTTCTGCCATCGACTGAGTCAAACGTGCTCACTGAAAAATGATAATAAGCAGACCCTTTGTCGGCGATATTAGGACCGAGAGGCGCCATGTTAGGGCGGGCGTAACTGTTTGCGGCAAAGCAGAGCGTTAAAATGAGGGCAACAACAGGCCTTGCGAGATGTCGGTTTTTCCAGCGCGATAATACACGGCTCATATAAAATTTCTCAATTAATTCAATCGGATAAATAATCTATTTTTATGCGGCTTCAATAACGATAACGCGTGACGGTGAGTTCTTTCTGTTTATTGACCAAACCCGCCTCGCTGTCGACAAGGCGGGTTTT
The DNA here is from genome assembly GCF_026967475.1 of Rouxiella chamberiensis. Classification (NCBI taxonomy): domain Bacteria; kingdom Pseudomonadati; phylum Pseudomonadota; class Gammaproteobacteria; order Enterobacterales; family Yersiniaceae; genus Rouxiella; species Rouxiella chamberiensis. Next base: position 750,791 of record NZ_CP114058.1, read on the forward strand.
CGGTGGCGGAATGCGCTATCAGAAGTGCATGCCCAGCTCCATATAGAACGTGCGACCCGACTCATTGTAGGTTCGCGCGCCCGCGCCATAGGCAAAGGTTGGCGAAGTGCCTGAAGTCAGAGCGTTACCCTCGCGGAAGTGACGTTTATCCAGAATATTATCGACACCCGCCGTGACGTCGATATCCTTGTTTACGCTGTAAACCGCGCTCATGCCAAATAGGGCGTAAGGGGAGACTTGCCAGGTTTCCGTGTCAGACGTGTCGCCGCCCTGAGAGTTATACTTCTGTGGTTTTTGCCTGCCATACCACGTCATCGTGCCCTCTACCGCCAGATTGCTGGTGGCCTGCCAGTCGAGGGTCGAGTTGATGGTAAATTTCGGAATAATGGTCAGGTAATCGCCGGTGGTATCGTTCTTGTTGTCGATGATGTAAGTAAAGTTGTTGTTCATCGTGACCGTTTCGCTGATCGGGAAGTTTAATGTCCCTTCCAGCCCCTGCACTATCGATTTTGGCACGTTTGCCCATTTGTAGACGTCAGAAGTGCCGTTGTCATATTCTGGGGAGTAACCTGCTTCAATCTTGTTGTGGTAATCATTGCGATACCATGTCAGACCCGCCTGAACGCCGTCATGATGGAACTCGATGCCAATCTCTTTATTGACGCTCGTCTCTGCTTTTAAATCCTTGTTGCCTTGCAAATAACAGCTTACAGAGCTGGCGTAACAGCCGTTGCCGCTGCTGTATAACAGGTAGTTAGGGTTGGTTTGATAGAGATTTGGAGCTTTCCATGCTCGGGCGATGCCCATTTTCAGCGTGAAATTATCACCCAGATCCTGCGACAGATTCAGTGAAGGACTCACGTTGCCGCCGGTGTAAGTCTGGTGGTTAAAACGAATTCCTGGAGTCAGACGTGTCGAGTCGGTGAGATCGATATTGTCCTCGGTGTAAATACCGTAGATATCCGCCGAACTGTAGTTGCTGCGATTCGTGCTGGATACACCCTCTACCGTCGAGGTCGTCGTCACGGTGTTGGAGGTCGGGTCAGCCATCGTTTGATGGTTCATTTCCGCGCCGAAGGTTACCGTCTGAGGAACCCCCAGTTCGAACGGAATATTCACTTCGGAATGCAAGTTGGTATCGTTCAGCGTGATGGTCGAGAAACCCGGATTAGTGGTGCTGAACAGTCCCTCCAGTCCGCCTGACAGGCCCTCATTCAGACGGGTATTACGCGTTTTTTCAAACTGGATATAGTTATTGGTGGTGATGCCGTTGTCCCAGGCGCCGGTATATTTCAGCGACAGCGACTGACGATAGATAATGTTGGTTTCTTTACCGTAGTTGGCTTTCACCAGCGTGCTGCTGTTGGTATTCTGGGTGTCGCCGGCGTACAGATTCCCCTGACGGCTAAATCCGGCAGAGAGCTCCAGCGCCTGCATGCGCGCGAAGTCCCAACGCAGTACCCCATTGATATTCTTGTTGATAACCCCTTCGCGACCCGCCGGGATCTGGCCGGCATATTTACCGGTACGTTCCGCCGCGCGCCCGGCATTGATGTTTTGACCATCGGCCTGAGTCTTGCTCCAGTTGCCGTAGAGGCGCATGGTCAGATTGTCGGTCAGCGCACCGCTCAGGCTGGCGTTGTAGCGTTTAGTCGCGCCTTCCTCTTTGTGTTCCGGTACGTTGTAGTAGGTATTGAAATTACCGTGCCACGCAGGTTCCGCCTGTTTGGTGATGATGTTTACCACGCCACCCATAGCGCCGTTGCCGTACAGCGCTGCCGCCGGGCCGCGGATCACCTCGATGCGGTCGATCATTTCAGGCGGCACCCAGTTGCTGTCACCACGGGTGTCACGGTCACCTCGCCAGCCATACCGCACCGAGTTTTTACTGCTCACCGGCATGCCGTCCACCAGAATCAGGGTATTCTCCGGCCCCATGCCGCGAATATCTATCTGGCGATTGTTACCACGCTGACCGCTGCTGGAGTTACCCGTGAGATTGACTCCCGGCATGGTACGAATGATTTCTGAAACGTCGCGCTGGATAGGGTGCTTTTTTATCGCTTCACTGTCGATGATTGACACGCCCGGCGCTTGCAGCGTCTGCTCTCGGGCGGTAACTACCATCGTATCTTCATGACTGCTCTTATCGTCGGCAACCACGGGTTTTTGCTTTTGTTCACTGGTCCTGGAAACATCTCCCTGTTTCTGCTGATCGTTCACATTTGTTTGCGGCTGTACCTGAGTTGTTCCGGCGCTAATATCGTCTGCCTGCGCCAAAGGTACGACCAGAATTCCCGCAATGAGCGAACTCAAAAGCGAATAGTTAAAGGTAACTTTCCTCATAATAGCCAACACCTACCCTGTGTTAAAAACAATGCAAATAAGAAGCAGAATTATAATGAGAATGATTATTGATTACAATTAGGAGTTTTCTTACACAAAGACACTGAAATTTAAGGGGTTTATTTAGCGGTGTTTTAAGTGCAGGGGGATAATTGAGGAGGTTTAGGCAGACGTGTTTTTCATGCCGGAACTCTTTTTCTTATAGTGCTCAGTATGATTGGTTTTGCAGTTCTATTTTTCATTTATTAACGGGCATCGGTCGTAAGGGAACCTTGCGAGTATTCTGGCGGGAGCGTTGAAAGCATCATTTTGACGGCCATCGCCGATATTGCATGGATACTTTACAACATCTTGATGCGATATTTGAGATATCAAAGAAGCGAGCCGCCTGTATTGACTAAAAGGTAAAGACCGTGGGAATCAGAGATTTTAAAAGGTTTGTCAGAAGGCTTGAGGCTACGGATTTTAGTATCGTTCAGAGACATTTGGAGGTCACTCCATAATCGAACCGAAATGACCCCAAATCTGACCACCCATCTTTCCCGATACGAAATGATAACTAACAATGCATCGGGAAGCGTTTTTAAAGCTGTAGCAGGCGCAACCCGCTAAAAGCAAAAAGCCCGCGTCAGTTGCCTGATGCGGGCTTTTCTAAATTTGGCTCCTCTGACTGGACTCGAACCAGTGACATACGGATTAACAGTCCGCCGTTCTACCGACTGAACTACAGAGGAATCGTTTGAACGGGGCGAATAATAACGACTGCCGCGGTGCATGTCAAAGAACAACTGCAAAAATATGCTCGACTGCTGCTAGTTTGCTCAAGTTGTTGAGATTTGAGCCGAATCGCCCGCTTAAAGCCAGGTTGCCGAGCAGCTTTCACCCTTTTATTCCTCTATGCCCGAAACGTCGTTGCACCCATTCCCTTTCAATCAGGATAATGCCTTGCAGGCGCGGGTTATTCTCTCGCACGCTTCGTCAAGACGGGCATCGTCTATGGCGTAGGCGATACGCAGATACGGTGAGGCACCAAAGGCGGAGCCTTGCAGCGTAGCGACATGCGCGGCGTCCAGCAGGTACTCGGCAAAATCGACATCGCTTGCAATCTTCTGCCCCGTCGGCGTTGTTTTACCGATCATACCCGAACAGTTGGCGAAGACGTAGAAAGCGCCGGGCGGCAGGTCGGCATGCAGTCCTTCTATATTTGCCAGACAATCCATTATTTTCTGGCGGCGGGTGGCGAGTACGGCGCGCCATTCATCAAGGAAAGCGCTGTCCTGCTCGAGCGCCACCACGGTGGCAGCCTGCGAAATCGAGCTTGGATTCGAGGTGCTCTGCGACTGCAAAATCTGCATGGCGGCGATGAGCCAGGCGGGACCGCCTGCATAACCGATGCGCCAGCCTGTCATCGAATAGCCCTTCGAGACGCCATTGACGGTCAGTATTCTATCCTTGAGGCGCGGTTCGACCTGTGCAAGGGTTGCGAAAAGGGCAGGAGGATGACTGATGTGTTCATAGATATCATCGGCCATAATCAATACATGCGGAGCGTTGAGCAGAACCTCGGCCAGAGCCGCCAGTTCCCGGGCGCTGTATATGGCGCCGGTCGGGTTGTTGGGCGAGTTGAGAATCAACCAGCGGGTTTTTTCATTGATGGCGGCGGCGAGATCGGCAGGTTGCAGTTTCCAGCCATTCTCCTCCTGACAAGGCAAGATAACCGGCTCGCCATCGGCCAGCGCAACCATGTCGGGATAGGAGACCCAGTATGGCGCGGGAATAATGACCTCGTCGCCTGTGGAGACGGTCGCCAGAAGCGCGTTGAAGATCAGCTGTTTTGCGCCACTGCCGGCAATCACTTCGTTGGCAAGGTAAGTGAGTTGGTTCTCACGCTGGAATTTGTTGATGATAGCCTTTTTTAACTGGGCGGTACCTGATACGGCGGTGTATTTTGTATCACCTTGTACAATTGCCGCGATGCCCGCTTGCTTAATATGATCGGGTGTGTCGAAATCGAGCTCTCCTTCGCCAAGGTTGATAACATCTACTCCGGCGTCAGACAGCGCACGGACGCGATCGGAAATCACCGCCGTAGGAGAGGGGCGTACGCGTCGCAGGCGTGACGCAGTAAATTCAGCAGACATCTTTTTTACCCTTTTATAAGATTGAAGCAAAATTGTATTTGTTGTATCAAATAAACCAATTTAAATTATCATGGCTCCTTGAAGATTGCTCATGCTTTCTTCAGGTTTCACTGAGGTTTTCCTCAGTTTTTAATCAGGTTTTGTTCATGACTCATGAAAAGACCGGGCAGAGATTTCGTAGAAAATCACTGTAATGCCTTATTTATTAATAAAATTTTAATCCACTAGGTGAAAATTATGACTTTAACATTCGTTGCACATAACACGCCGGAACCTGCGCTGTATGGCGCGATGGCTGCGGTATTGGCCGAACAGCGAGACGCGGAACTGGCGCACCTCGCGGTAGAATGGGACAGGCAAAGCTACGCCGATGCCTGTCAGCATGTCACACCGGAAGGGCATCTGGTCACCAGCGGACTGCTCTGGCATGAACGTCTCGGGGCGATGTCGGCGGGTAAAGTCTGGCAGCTGGACGACCTGCTCAGTCTTCACGGCGGCAAAGACTACATCGTGCCGCTGGCCCCCGTTCAGCTCGCCTCCTTTACGCGGCTGGCGCGAGAGGCAAGAAATTACTCTGTCGATTATCAGCTGATTGAAATCGAACACACGGCACGCGGATTCCAGTTCTCCCGCATGGAAAATACGGAAAATCGCCCCGTGGCCTGGACTCGCGACCGCTTTGGCCGAGTCATTCCGAACACCGGTTCTGGCGGACAGTCCGGTTCGGGTCACCTGCGTATCGCGCTGATAGGCACTTATCAGGACCAGATTGCCAGTTATCCCGCCACGCTCGCGGCGCTCGGTGACGCTATCGATGCGCTGGAACTGGAAGTCGAAATCATCTGCCTGCCGCCTTGTATCTCGCCTCGGGAGTTATCAGGCGTGCTCAAGGATATCGACGGCGTGCTGTTGCCTGGAGGCTCGGACATGCGCAATGTCGCTGGGCAGATTCGTGTGGCGCATCACTGTCTGAATCACGAAATCCCTACACTGGGGCTATGTCTCGGAATGCAGACCATGGCGACGGCGGCTATTCAGCAGATGCTCGGCAGTGCGCAGGCCAATCTCGCCGAAGTTGACCCTCATGCCCAGCTCAAGACCTTTATTCCCCTCACCGATACGCCGCAGCATCCTGTACATCGACTGGGTGATGACGACATGAAACTTGTGTCCGGCACGCAGATGGCTGCGGTAATGGGAGACAAAACCCGTCTGCGCTACAATCACCGTTTTCAGCTCAACCCCTTGTTCAAGGACGAGTTGGCGGCAAACGGGCTGCTTATTTCCGGCACAGACAACAGCGGCACGATAGCCGATGCCATTGAACATACTTCGCATCCTTTCTTTCTTGGCGTACAGGGGCATCCTGAACTGACGTCGACCCCTCAATGGCCCAGCCCCCTGATTGGTGCTTTCCTGCTGGCGGCCAAGGGTAAAGCGTAACGTCTAAAGGAAAAGGCCCCGCTATGTTCGATAGCGAGGCCCGTCTCGTCTTTTCAAAAGGCCGTCTATCGGCCGTGGCGAGACAAATTACTTCATCGTCACACCGCTACGCGGGTCGGCCGCGAGGCGCAGCAATTCGGCTTTGACTTCTTCGATAACCGACCCTTCGAGATCGATTAACGGCGCACGCACGTGCTGACCGTCAAAACCGCGCAGGTTCATGGCGGCCTTGACCAGTTGCGGCTGTCCATGACGACGCGCCAGCGCACGATACGGATACCACAGCTGATGCAGTTCACGCGCCGTCGCCGCATCGCCTTTTTCAAGCGCACGGTAGGTTGCCAGAATGAGTTCCGGCAAAGCGCCGCTGTTGGTGGTGCTGATACCGTCAAAGCCGCACATCATCGGGCCGAGGAAGGCGAGGTCGGACGCGCAGAACAGACGCAGACGACCGCCGAGGCGGTTGGCAATCTGGTCGATGGCCGTCGGGTTCAGGTCGCCCTGCTTGATGCCGACCACACCTTCGATATCCGCCAGCTGTTCCAGTACTACCGGCGGCAGGGTAATGCCGATGCCCGGCGCGTTGTAGACCAGAATACCGGTGCGTGAAAGGGGAGCCATCTTCTTGAAGAAACTGACGATTTGCCCATCGGTGACTTCGGAAACAAACGGAGGCGTTACCATAGGCAATCCACCCAGTTCGCCTGCAAGCGTGGTCAGTTCACTGACGGCGCGAGCGTCCGAACCGGCGCTGCACAGCATCACCGGCACACGATCGCCGACCACCGCCATCACGTTGCGAAACATCATCGCGCGTTCGTCGGTGGTCATGGCCGGGAATTCGCCATAGGTGCCGCCAATCAAAATACCGTCGTAACCCAGCGCAATCACGCGTTCGATATTGCGTGCCAGCCCGTCAAAATCAAACTCGCCGTCGGCGGTGAAAGGAGTCACGGTAATGTTGAAAATACCGCGCAGACGCGCCTGGCTTTCATAAATGTCTTTCATTCTTCTGTTCCTTGCCTATTCGGTTCTGACTAAAGTAACAACAGCGGGCGATCGATTGAGCCCAACACGCGATAACCGGATTCGGTGACCACAATGGTTTCGCTGACGCCCACGGTAAATTCACCATAGATGCGCAGCGCCGGAGGAATGTGAAACGTCATGCCCGGTTGCAGTTCAGTGGTGATGCCACTGTAAAGGCTGAGGATCGCGCCTTCGCCCCAGTCGGGCGCAAAAGAGACGCCGATGGAATAACCGGTGCGTTTCCTGAAATTATCGGTATAGCCTGCGCGGTCGATTACACGCTGACAGGCGAGGTGCGGGGTTTCGCAGGTTGCCCCCGGACGAATGGCATCGAGCGCGGCCTGAAGCGCTTCCTGACAGACCTTTTCCATCTCGATGGCTTCGGCCGGAGGTTTGCCGAGCCAGGCGGAGCGCATCAATGCGGCGTGATAGCGGTCATGCGTTGCGGCCATTTCGAGAAAAATCGGGTCGCCGTCACTGATGCGACGACGACGCCAGGTGCCGTGAGGCACGCCGGTGCGCGGACCCGAAGAGACCAGCGGTTCCATGCCCATATATTCCGAACCGGCGGCAATGGCAGCGCCCATCATTGCGGAAACCAGGTCATTTTCGGTCGCACCCGCAGCAATCGCCTTGCGGCCCGCCGACATGCCCGCATCGACATAACGCGCGGCGTGCGCCATTTTTTCCAGTTCGGCGGCTGACTTCACGGCACGTAACTGTTCGATAACGCCTGCGCCGTCGTGCAGCGCGCCCAGTTCGGCCTGCAAGGCTTCATACACAGCGATAGGCAGGAACCAGCCGCGTTTATCGATACCCATGCGTTTCTGGTTCCAGCCCCGGGCTTTCAGCACGTCGAGCAGGAAATTCACCGGATTGTCGCCGTCGGTATAAATCGCGGCATCGCGAATAAAGGTATTGGATATAAAGTTGAAGTATTCGAGCTGGCGAATAACAAAGACCGGATCGCCCTCGACCGGCAGCACCAGAGTCTGGAAGGTGTAGTAACCCGGCGTCTGCTGACCGGTTAGGTAGAAAATATTCTCGGGACTGGTGATTATCATCAGATCCAGCCCGGCGTTGGTCAGTAACTGACGCGCACGCTGGATGCGGCTTGCATATTCCGCCTCGGCGAAAGCCGATTCTGCCCCTGGCACGACGCGGCCAAGGTCTGGCAATTCAATTTTATTCATTATCAACTCTCATTCTCAGATAAAAATCAGGTTTTTAAGAAGAAAAGGTTTGTATTAACTCTGCGCAATCAGGATCAAAGCTGATACCTAATCCCGTTAGCGCGTCGCTGCTGACCAAGCCCTGAAGATAGGTCAGGCCCGAAACCGGATCGTTGCCAAGGCCGTCTGCGCCATAAAGTTCGGCGTGGGCGGGCTGGCAGGCGTGGGCGACGTGCAGCGCAGCGGCGGTGGCAGCAGCGCCTTCATTCATCTGGCCAATCATGAAGGGAATGCCCGCCGCATTGAGACGGCGCGCGGCGCGCACGGCAGGCGCAATGCCGCCCATTTTCACCAGTTTGATATGCGCCCAGACCTTGCCTTGCATCGCAATGATGCGGTCGAGGTCGGCCGCCGTACTCATGCTCTCATCCAGCATCAGCGGGATAGGGCTTGAGGCGGCAAGCGACGGATAGCAATGGGCATATTCGTCGGCAATGGGCTGTTCGAGATAGCTCAGGTCGAATTTTTGCAGCGCCAGCAGGTGACTGCGGGCCGCTTCCGGCTGCCACTGGCCGTTGGCGTCGGCGGAAAGATGCACTTCATGGCCGAAGCGGCGGCGCAGGGCGGCCAGACGGTCGCAGTCCTCTTCCAGCGAGCCAATGCCGACCCGCAGTTTGAGATGGGTAAAGCCGCGATCCATGTAGGCCGTGGCCTGACTCAGCATCTGCGCCATTGATGACCAGAACAGCGTCTGGTTGGTGGCATAACACACCGGGTCCGGAAAATCGGAGCCGACAAGTTTCGCCACGCTACAGCCGTTCTGGCGGGCAATCAGGTCATGCAGCGCCATATCGAACAGCATGCGGGTAGGCGCGAGACTGTCGGCGAGCTGCGTATCCAGCGTAAGCAGAAGGTCACTCGGCGGTTGCTGCAAATCCAGCGCGCGCAAGGTGCGCATGACATCGTTCAGCACCCGCTCGGCGCTGTAACCGTTGAGATAGTCGATATTGATCCGTACCTCGCCCAGACCTTGCCAATGCCGGTCTTCCAGCAGCAGATACAGCTCGTCGAGCGCCTGAATGCTGCCCGAGGAGGCGGTATGCAACTGCAAATGCGGGTAGCGCAGCTCGGCGCGATACAGCGTGGCTTTCACCGACTTATCCTTTTTTCATCATGGTTAATGCCACGTCGCGATAGATATCGCTTGCGGCAATGAATTCATCGACGGGAACAAATTCGTCGGGTTTGTGGGCAACGGAAAGCGAGCCGGGACCGATGACAATGCCTTTGGTCCCAAGACTGCGAAAGTGCACCAAATCACATCCGCCCTGAAAACCAAACGGACCGGGTTCTTCCAGCCCTTGCGCACGGCAGGCCTCAAGACCGGCCTGCACAATGGCTTCGTCAACGGCGGTTTCCGTTGCGCCACCGGTCGTCGGTTTAAAGGTGATGATTTCGCTGCGAACGCCAAACTTGTCGTGGGCGAGAGCAAGCAAATCGCGAAGCTCCTGCTTGACCTGTTCTTCGTCTTCGCCCGGCACCATGCGGCGGTCCAGCAGCAGTTCGCAGCTGTCGGGCAATACGTTGTCGGCATGGCCGCCCGAAATACGCGTTACCGTCAGACTCGCCGAGCCCACCAGCGGATGACAGCGGCAGCGCACGCTCTGTTCGTGCTGCTGTTCAACCAGCCCCAGCAGTTGAGCCGCGCGGAAGATGGCGTTTTCGCCAAGCTCCGGCGTCCCCGAATGCGCCGTCACGCCATGCACGCGAACCAGCGGGCGCAGACTGCCCTTGTGCGCCGAGTAGGTCGTGTTGGAGGTAGGTTCGCCGATAACCGCGAAATCGATTTTGGCGGGCGCCTCGCGGACATAGAATTTTGCGCCCTCGCTGGCGACCTCTTCATCGGCCACGAAAATGCCCATCAGCGTGCCCGACCAACTCTGCGGATTGTCTGCCAGCATACGCATGGCTTCTACCATCGCGACCAGCGGCCCCTTGGCATCACAGGAACCGCGGCCAAAGAGCTTGCCGTCGCGCTCGGTCAGCGTGAAAGGATCCTGACTCCAGCCGCTGCCGGCCGGTACGACGTCGATATGGGTATTGAAGGCGAAGCACGGCCCTGCGCCATTTTCCAGTCGGGCAATGACGTTGGTGCGGCCCGGCTGATATTCGCTGAGTGTCAGGTCGAAACCGGCCTCTTTCAGCCACAGGCTGATAAGTTCGGCCGCTTCGCGTTCACGGCCCGGCGGGTTTTCGGTGTTGATGGCGACCAGTGAGGCGAGGTCGCGTTTCATTCTGTCGATATCTGGCGATGAGAGTGTCATCGGCGTCTTCCTCTTGATTGGGTGGCCCTGGTGAGGCACAAACTCCGGGTAGTCATAAAGTTTTTAAAAAATCAGTGCAAGATCTGGTCAAGGAAGCGTTGGGCTCTTTGGCTCACGTCTCCCCCAAAAAATTTATCGCTTGGGGCGTTCTCGATAATTTCGCCGTTTTCCATAAACACGATGTGGTTCGCGGCGCGACGGGCAAAGCCCATTTCATGGGTCACCACAATGCTGGTCATCCCCTCTGCGCTGAGATCTGCCATTACGTCCACCACCTCGCGGATCATCTCCGGGTCCAGCGCGGAAGTCGGTTCGTCAAACAGCATCAGACGCGGCTTCATGGCAAGCGCCCTGGCAATCGCCACGCGCTGTTGCTGGCCGCCGGAAAGTTCGTCCGGGAAACTGTCGGCCTTGTCGGGAATACGCACCTTGCCGAGTAACGCCAGCGCCTGTGCCTCGGCTTCGGCACGGCTTACGCCAAGCACGGTCATCGGCGCGAGCATGATGTTTTCGGCCGCCGTCAGGTGGGAAAACAGCTCATAGTTCTGAAAGACCATGCCGATTTCCTGACGCAGGCGATGCGGCTCGACGTCCTGACGGGTAATGTCGGACTGGCGGAAAAAGATGCTGCCGCCTTCGATGCTTTCGAGCAGATTCACGCAGCGCAGCAGGGTCGACTTGCCGGAACCGGACGGGCCAATCAGCACCACGGTTTCCCCTTCGTTAACGCTGAGCGTGCAGTTTTTCAGTACGTGCTGGGTGCCGAAATGTTTATCGACGCCGATAATTTCCAGCAGCGGTTTTTCGCTTTTCATCTGCTCTCCTCAGTTGGGCGCACTGCTGCGCAGCAGGCGTTCGGTCATGGACAGGGCGGGCTTCTTGCGCTTTTTCGGATCAAGCGCACGTTCGAGCCAGGCTTGGCCAATCATGAAAATCGTGGTCAGAACGAGGTAGTACATGCCCGCCGCGCACAGCGCTTCGAAGTAGCGGAAACTCGCGCTGGCGGTCTGATTGGCAATCAGCAGCAGCTCCTGAACCGCGATAACCGACACCAGCGCGCTGGATTTCAGCATGCTGATCATCTGGTTACCCATCGGTGGCAAGACAATGCGCGCCGCCTGCGGCAAGACAATCTTGCGCATAATCTGTCCCTTGGTCATGCCCAGCGCCATGCCGGCGGTGCGCTGCCCGCTTCTGACCGCCTGAAGACCCGAACGCAGGATCTCGGCCATATATGCCCCTTCATTGAGCGACAGGGCGAGCACGGCACAGGTGAATGCGGAAAAGCGCAGGCCAAAACTCGGCAACACGTTGTAGACAAAAATTATCTGGAACAGTACGGGCGTGCCGCGGAACAACCATAAATAGAAAAAGGCCAGAAGAGGGCCCGCCCGAAAGCGGGACTCTTGCAGCAGAGCCAGTATCAATCCCGTTACGATGCCGAAAAACAGCGAACAGACGGTAATCAATAGGGTCATCACTGCGCCCTGGAAAAACGCCGGTGACAAGAGGTATTGCCAGACCAGTTCAAAAGACATGAATATTCCTCAATGTCCGAAAGCTAAACGGTGAGCAGGTGTTTGCCGTGCTACAACAAATACAAAATCAGGCATCAGAAAATCGAAACTGAATCCGGGAACTGCCATTTCTTGATCAGTTTCTGATAACTGCCGTCGGCTACCATGTCTTTCAGACCGGTTTCCAGCAGCGTCTTCATTTCAGTGTCGCCCTTGCGCACGGCAAACCCGATGTGAGTGTCGGCTTCAAACTCCGCTCCTGTGGTTTCAAAGGTGTCGCCTTTCTCGCTCAACAGCGCGACAGCTCCCGGCGTTGACAGGAATTCGGCATCGGCGCGTTTTTGCGCCACCGCCACTGCCGAGTCGGTGGCGGCAGGGAAGGTCAGCACATTGAGGGCCGGTTTTTTGGCCTCGAGACATTTTTGATTGTCAACGCGTGCCTGGCTCTCTTCGATACCGCCCAGCGTGACGGCGATATTTTTGCCGCACAGCGACAGGTCACGGCCGGTGATTTTTTCCGGATTGCCCTTGGCGACAATGACGCGGCTGCCAATCTTCAGATAAGGCACGAAATCGACCTGTTGTGCACGGGCCGGATTGATGTACATCGCCGAGTTGATGATATCCAGACGTTTGCCCTGCAAGGCCGGGATAAGCCCTTTGAACTCCATCGACATCGGCGCAGGTTCCAGTGAAAGCGCTTTCGAGAGTGCCGTTATCAGCTCGATATCAAACCCGGTGAGGGTGCCATTTTTGGTAAATTCAAACGGCATGAACGTCGCGGCGGTGCCATAGGTCAGTTGACCCGGTGTCACCAGCGACGGCGTTGCCGCTTCGGCCAGCAGGGGAGCACTCAGGCAGAGGGTCGCCAGAGACACGGTGGCATATCGACGCAAAAAAGATTTTTTCAGCATGACAGACTCCATTTTCTCACGAGCAGGATTGCTCTTTGTGTATCATTAAATACAATTAAATTCGTGAGTCAAGGCTCTTTTATGGTGCATTAATGCACGATTTTGGGGTTTTACGTACAGGCTTCACCATTTCGTCGCACTGTGATATTGTATTTTTATCGCAATAAATACTTTAGGTGCCTGCTTTTATGACACAAACAGCGACTGCCAGCGGAAGGCGTTTGGCCAACCAGATCCTCGACCTGATTCGAGAAGCAAAATTTGAGCCAGGCCACCATCTGCGCGAACAGCAGCTTGCCGATATGGCAGGGGTGTCGCGTACACCGGTTCGCGCCGCGCTCAAGCTTTTGAGCGAATTGGGCATTATCGAAGCACGGCGCAATCAGGGATTTTTCCTGCTGAAAGCCTATGACCAACTCCAGCGCATCAACATTGATGTGCCTACCAGCAGCGATCAGGAACTCTACGAGCAGCTGGTGAAAGACCGTATTGCAGGCAAGCTGCCGGATTCGTTGACGCAAATTGAAATAGCCCAACGCTACGATGCCGATCGCGGCGTGATGTCGCGCACTTTGCTGCGCCTTGCGGAAGACGGCCTGATCGCCCGCAACAAAGGGCATGGCTGGTCATTTTTGCCAACGCTCAACAGCGATGTCGCGTTGAGCAACGGTTATGGATTTCGCCTGATGATTGAGCCGGGCGGGCTGGTTTCACCCAGTTTCCGCGCCGACAAAAGCGCACTCAAGCGTCTGCGGCTTCAGCATATCTATCTGATAAATCATCCAGATATTCTGGCAGTCGACAGTCGGCAGATTTTTGAAACCGACGCCACGTTTCACGAAATGCTCGCCGAATTCAGCGGCAACATTTTTGTATTGCAAGCCATTCAGCAGCAAAACCGCCTGCGCCGCCTGCTGGAGTTTGGTTCCTATACCAACAAGCAGCGCGTGCGGGAGTGGTGTCAGGAGCACGTGGCGATTATTGACGCGGTGCTGGAAGAACGGATGAGCGATGCGGCCGACATGATGCGCAAACATCTCCAGTCGGCTTATCAAATGGTTTTGAACAAGGTCAGTAAATCAAACGACAGAGGTATGTGATGGATTTTGGTATTACGGGACGTGTGGCACTGGTAAGCGGTGCGGGAAGTGGTCTGGGACGGGCGATGGCGCTCTCGCTGGCCGCAGAAGGAGCAGTGGTGGCGGTGTGTGGCCGCACCGAGTCTTCGCTGATTGAAACGGCCGAGATTATCAAGGCCAACGGCGGACGTGCCAAGGCTTTTGTGATGGATTTGACCCAGCCGGAAACATTCGATGACGTACTGGCCGGGATCCATCAATATCTGGGTCCTGTCGGCATTCTGGTCAACAACTCCGGCGGGCCGCCGCCGTCGAAAGCCAGTGGCGTTGCGCCGGAAACCTGGGCGGCCCAATTCTCGACGATGGTGAGTTCCCTGATTCTGCTGACCGACAAGGTGCTGCCGGACATGCGCAGCCTCAAGTGGGGGCGCATCATCACCAGTACGTCGTCAGGTATCGTGACGCCGATTCCCAATCTGGGCATGTCCAACACGCTGCGAATGGCGCTGGTGGGCTGGTCGAAAACGCTGGCCGGTGAAGTCGCCGGTGACGGCATTACGGTAAACGTGATTCTGCCGGGCCGTATTTCGACCAAGCGTCTGGGGCAGTTGGATGAAGCCCGCGCAGGGCGCGAAGGGCTGTCGGTCGAACAGGTTGCCGAGAAGAGTGCGGCGACCATCCCGGTTGGCCGCTATGGCGAACCCGAAGAATATGGCGCTGTCGCGGCCTTCCTCGCGAGCCGTCAGGCGTCTTACATGACCGGTTCTGTCATCCGCGTCGATGGCGGCATGATCCCTTCGATTTAACGCCTTCTCTGTCGCAGGAATAGCTTCCTGCGACAGCCTCTCTCGACACCTTTCTCTTTTCTTCATCCATAAGTTTGCATTATGTTGGTGCATAGCCGTTGCAGAAATTTTCTGCAACTTTCGGCCCGCTTTTTTAATGTCGCTTGGCTCAATCTGATTTTTGCTTAAAAAATAGAGTATTAGCTGATTTTTTCATGAGTATTAATGACTCATGACCTTAATTGGCCCTGATCTTGCTTCATAAAATGACAGGGTCCGACGAATCAAGTATTCGCGGAAATTATGATAAAGAACGTTCGCTTCAATTAGGGGCAACCCTTTTCAAGTTTATCGCTACCAGGTTCGATGGAGACAGAGATGAATCTCAGACGCTTGAAGTACTTCGTGAAAATCGTCGATATCGGCAGTCTCACGCAGGCCGCAGATGTGCTGCATATCGCCCAGCCGGCCCTGAGTCAGCAGTTGGCTACGCTTGAAGGGGAACTGAAACAACAGCTTCTGGTGCGCACCAAACGCGGCGTTACGCCAACGGAAGCGGGCAATATTCTCTATGCCCATGCGCAGACCATTCTCCGCCAATGCGAGCAGGCCCATAGCGCAGTCAACTGCGCGGGTCTGGCGCTGAACGGGCAGGTCTCCGTGGGTATGGCGCCCGGCACGGCCGCCTCCATGCTGGCACTTCCGTTGCTGCAGGCCGTACGTGAACAGCATCCGGGTATTCTGCTGTATCTCAATGAAAACTTCGGCAGTGAATTAACCGAGCAAACGGTGAATGGCCGCATGGATATGGCCGTGCTGTACGGAAATAAAGCGATTCCGGGCCTGTCGTTTGTGCCATTGATGAAAGAGGATCTTTATCTCGTCGCAACCCATTCCGTGCCCAATCCGGGCAAATATATTGAATTGACCGACGTCGCCAAACTCAATCTGTTCCTGCCGCGCACCAACGATGTGCTGCGCAAGCTGGTGGATGATGCGATGGCGTTGCGCAGACTCTCGGCGAAAGTTATCGGCGAGATTGAGTCGGCCACCACGCTGACGGCGGCCATTGCCAGCGGACTGGGCGCCACGATTTTGCCCGAGTCTGCCGCAAGGGCCATCGTCGGGCCAGCCAATGCCTGGATGTCCTGTATCGGCAGTCCGTCTATTCAGGCACCGCTTTCGCTGTGTGTGTCGGATCATTTACCGCTCTCGCAGCCTGCTCAGGCGGTGCAGAAAATCTTGCTGGCGCTGGTCGCCAACAGCCGTGAACGCGAAGAGGTGCGTCCGCTGCTGGCAGTCAGTTAATCGCGAAAGAGAGATGTCTGTCTTGAAAAGGCCAGTTAATGAGCATTATGACTCATTAACTGGCTTTTTTTATGATTGATTATATTTAATTTTTTTTATTGCCTCTATGAATTAAATAATATTTATATTTGAGCTATTCGTCACTTAAATAGATGAGCTTAAATAAATATCGAATATTTATAAAGAATATTTTTACTGGCTGTTTTAGAGAGACTCGGATATTGTCTTCTCGCACACTATGACGTCACCACGGAATGGAAGACATTATGCTAGAGCTTACTGCCATTAATTATCGCGATTTATCGGAAGACAAATCGACGGAGATTTACTCATTAAGAAAAAAGTATTTAAAGACCGTTTAAATTGGGAGGTAAATTGCAAAAATAATATGGAGTTCGATGCCTATGACAACGAACATACGACCTATATTATGGGCGTGTGCAATGAACAGGTGGTATGCAGTCTTCGGCTCATTGAAACGCGTTATCCCACCATGATTATTGGCACTTTTCTTCCCTTTTTTGAAAAAATCGATTTACCTGAAGGAAATTTCATCGAAGCAAGCCGCTTTTTTGTGGATAAAAACAAAATAAAAGCGTTCGAGCTTATTCGGCAACCTGTCACCAGCATGCTGTATCTCGCCGTTATCAATTATTGCCTGTCAATGCGCTATAAGGGCATATATGCGATTGTCAGTCATGCAATGTACACAATAATCAAAAGGTCGGGCTGGGAGATTTCAATCATTGAACAGGGAATTTCGGAAAAGCGCCAGCGGGTCTATCTTGTTCATCTGCCCGTTGACTGTAAAAATCAGCATGTGCTTTTTGACGGCATACACGGCAAAAGCCAGATGGACACACCCGATTTTATCGGATGGCCGCTGGCGTTTGCCTCACAGCGGGACCGGCTTGATAAGCTGTAGCTCATGGGCAATTTTTATCCCCTGGCGAATATTGCTGACGCCGAGTTTTGTGAGGGCATTGCGCGAGTGAAATTTTACGGTCGTTAATTTGATGCCCAGCAAGACAGCAATCTCTTTATAGGTTTTGCCTAGACTGGCGAAATACAGAAACCTCACTTTCTCTTTTAGAGAAAATTCGGGGGGAAGTTCGGGTTTTTCGCCAATACGGCGCATTTCACTGTATAGCGACAGGAGTTTGTCATGCACCAGCAATAATAACATTTGCAGTTTGTCCTGTTGACGTTCAATTCTGGCCTCAAGATCATAATCGCAAAATTCGTGGGTCATTATCGAGAGCAGGCCAAAGTTGTGGGTGGCATCATGCACCACAAACGTATAGCCACTGACAATATTGTAGTCTCTGGCCATATTAAAGACTTTAGGGAGTTTTAATCCGGAGGTGATCACAATGTTTTCATCCCAGGTAAAAGGCAGAATTCTATTTGCACCGGTGATCACCACAGGGTCCGTAAGCTGACATTTATTTTCTATATAAATTTCCGCCCAGTCACTTTTATTGGTGATTATTGTGGTTTCCGAAGGGTCTTTTTTATTGATAATGGCATAGGCATAATTAATGCCGCTGAATTCGCGCAGTTTTTTATCTAAAAAATCTTTAATAACGGCGTTGATAGATTCATTTTTAAAAAATGAGGAGGTCATTGCACATCCCTATCCATGATCGTGAAGGCTCAAACTATAGACCATCGATAATATAAATACACCTTCCTCTCTATTTGTTGAAAATATATAAATGAGCAGAATACATGCGGGGGAAGCGGGGCAGGAGAACGTGTATAAACCGGTCGGAGGGGGAAACCGCCGACCGGTCGCCAATACTTACAGCACTTTTTCCAGAAAACGGCGTGTGCGCTGATGACGAGGATTATCCAGCACCTGCGAAGCCTTGCCGGTTTCAACAATGGCGCCGTCAACCATAAACACCACGCGGTCAGCCACCTGTCGTGCAAAGCCGATTTCATGAGTGACAACGACCAGCGTAACGCCTGATTCGGCCAACTTCCTGATAACGTCCAGCACTTCGCCAACCAATTCCGGATCGAGCGCTGACGTGGGCTCGTCAAACAGCATCACTTTTGGATTGAGCGCCAGCGCGCGCGCGATAGCAATCCGCTGCTGCTGCCCGCCCGAAAGATGGCGCGGCCAGGCGTGGGCCTTGTCGCGCAGTCCAACGGTATCGAGCAACTCATAGGCCCGTTCGATGGCCTGCTTGCGGTTATACAGACCATGCACGATGGGCGCTTCGATGATGTTGTCGAGGACCGTCATATGCGGGAACAGATTGAAATTCTGAAACACATAACCGCAGTGGATGCGTTGTTTCAGAATCGCTTTCTCTTTCAGCTCATACAGTTTGTCGCCTTTACGACGATAACCAATGTAGTCGCCATCTATCTGAATAAAACCTTCATCGACACTTTCAAGATGATTGATGGTACGCAAAAGCGTCGATTTCCCGGAGCCGGAAGGGCCGAGAATAACCGTGACGGTGCCGGATTCAATGGTCAGACTCACATCGTCCAGCGCCTTGAAGGTGCCGTAGGATTTGCTGAGATTGCTGATTTCAATGCGTCCGCCAATGGGCAGCCGCTGGGGGCGATGATAAGCCGGTTGAGCAGCGTCCGTCGGACGATTGACAAAGAGATCAAAGGCTTCTGACATAATACGATGCTCCAGTTAAGGTCGGGCCGCGCGCCATTGCAGCAGGCGTTGCAGCGGAGTCAGGGCAACCTGACGTGTCGTACCGCGCGCGAAATAGCGCTCGACATAATATTGCAGCACGGACAGCACGGTGGTGATGACCAGATACCAGACAGTGGCGACCATCAGCAGCGGAATCACCTGCTGGGTGCGGTTATAGAGGATCTGCACGGTATAAAACAGCTCGGGCATCGAGATGACATAGACAATGGCGGTACCTTTCGCAAGACCGATCACTTCATTGAAACCGGTTGGAATAATCGCGCGCAGCGCCTGCGGCAAGATAATGCGGAAAGTGCGACGATAAGCCGGTAATCCCAGCGCGGCGGCGGCTTCATGCTGTCCCTGTTCTACGCCATTGATGCCGCCACGAATAATTTCGGCGGTATAGGCGGACTGCACCAGCGAAAGCCCGAGCACCGCTACGGTGAATTGATCCAGCAGATCCACTGTGGGATGCTTGAAAAACTCCAGCTGGGTAAACGGAATGCCGAGCGACAGGCTGTCGTAGAGATAGGAAAAGTTATACAGCACGATGAGAACCAGCAGCAAAGGCAACGAACGGAACAGCCAGATATAACCCCATGCCAGCGAGTTCAGCAGATAGGATTTCGACAGCCGCGCCAGCGCCAGCAGCGTGCCGAAAATCACGCCGAATACCGT
This sequence comes from Rouxiella chamberiensis, assembly GCF_026967475.1. NCBI lineage: Bacteria > Pseudomonadati > Pseudomonadota > Gammaproteobacteria > Enterobacterales > Yersiniaceae > Rouxiella > Rouxiella chamberiensis. Next base: position 770,198 of record NZ_CP114058.1, read on the forward strand.
ACCAAGCAGAGTAAGCAGCAGGGTTCTGCCCAGTCCGGAAAGGATCACCGGCTCGAAGAAGTATTGGCGGAATACGCTCCATTCCCAGCGCGGATTCGTGGCGATGGACTGTACAATCGCCAGCAGGATAAACAGGGCAAACACCGCGCCGAGCAGGCGCAGCGGGTAACGGGCGGGCACTACCTTCAACGGCGATGCCGGATTCGAGCGGGCGCTAACGTCAGTCATAGGCTTTCTCCGCCAGTGATATATTGTCATCTTCGGCGGTTTCATTCACCGCCGACTCGACCGCCGCAGCGACGGGCGAGAGGTGCTTGATAAACGGCAGACGGCCGTCATGCGGTGGCAGGGCCAGCGTCTCGCGATCGGCATGGATATCGAACTGAGGTTCATAGCCCTGGGACAGATACAGATTGACTGCCTCCGGCTGACGAAACCCCGTGGTCAGAAAGACACGGGAATACCCGCTTTTCAGCGCCAGCGCTTCCAGCTCTTTCACCACTTTTTGTGCCAGTCCCTGCCTGCGCAGCGAGGTATCGGTCCAGATACGTTTCAGTTCGGCGGTGCTTTCGTCATACCGCTTGTAAGCACCCATCGCGATGGGACGACCGTCTCGCAGGAGCACGATAAAATCGCCGTCCGGCGGGGCATACGCGCTTAAAGGATCCTCTTCTTTCTGTTTGCCAAAATAGTCGCCGTAACGGGCGCGGTATTCGCCAAACAGGCCTTCGATAATCGGCACGACAAGAGGATCATCAGGTTGCGTGTGAATAAATTTATCCTGGCTCATAGGGAGTTTCCTACAATCAGTCGCCGAGGCCCGGCGGATTTATTTCTGAATGATCGATTTTTTCCACGCTTTCACCCCAGCGATCGAGCACTTTCAGGTAGCTGCCGTTGGCGATGGCGCTGTCGATTGACGTCTGCACCGCGTCGACCAGTCCATTGCCTTTTTTCAGGGTAAAGGCGATGTTGGCAGTTTTCGGCCAGCCGCCCGGAACTATCCCCACCAGCTTGGTCGTGCCGGTAAGTTTGGATTTATAGGCGGCAGCGACGTTCGGGCCAAAGGTGGCATCGGCGCGACCCGATTGCAGCGCCAGCGTCGCGGCGGCATCATCGGTGACATAGACCGGCGTAAACGGCTTCAGCCCCTTGGCCTGATTCTCTTTGTCCCAGGCCAGCAATACGGATTCCTGATTGGTGCCCGACGTCACGATAATGCGTTTGCCGGCGATATCCGGCGCGGCCTTGATGGCGGTAATATTGCTGGTGGATTTCACATAAAAGCCCAGCGTGTCTTGACGATAGGTCGCGAAATCGAATTTGGTTTTACGTTCCTTGGTGACGGTGATGTTGTAGGCGGCGGCATCGTATTTACCGGAAGAAACCCCAAGCGGCCAGTCTTCCCACGAGGCGGGAACCAGTTTGACTTTCAGGCCCAGCCCGTCGGCGACCAGGCGGGCGATGTCGGCTTCACTGCCGATCACGGTTTTATTATCGCGAGCGAACAGGCCAAACGGCGGCGAACTGCCCAGCACGGCAACCGCAACGGTGAGGTAGCCCGGATTAACGAATTTAAAATTGGCCGGTATTTTCGCCGCGGCTTCGGCGCTTTTCGGCGTGTCGATCGGCGTTTCGTTGGCAACCAGGTCAATGCCTGTATTCGCGGCAAAGGCGTGTGATGAAAGACTCAAGAGCGCGGCGACGGCGGTTAATTTTGCGCGATGCTTCATTGTTATTATTTATCCTGTGAATGGCTTATTGGGCTATGAATGGCACTATTCCCGAGCCCTAACTCGAAGTAAAACAACAAAATTAACTATCTAAATTGATTAATTGAAAATGGCGGGAATAGCCCGACGGGCGCGGCATTGTGCTTAAGCTAATTAGAGGGATAAGAAAGGACGTTTTTGTATTTAGCGTGCATCCGGTTTTATGGAAATATCAGATAAAACCTCTCTGTATAAGGATGCTTACCATGAGCCAGTCAAAGAAAAGTATTAAGTTGGGCCTGATGCTGCACGGCGCAGGCGGACACATGAACGCATGGCGTCATGAAAAGGCACCGGCCGATGCCAGCGTCAATTTCCCGTATTTCCGCGATTTGGCCCTGCGCGCGGAAGCGGCCCACTTCGACTTTCTGTTTGTCGCCGACGGTTTGCATATCAACGAAAAATCACTGCCGCACTTTCTGAATCGTTTCGAGCCTATCGCGCTGCTTTCTGCGCTGGCGTCGGCGACGCAGCACATCGGTCTGGCAGGCACCATTTCCACCTCCTACAGCGATCCCTTTACCGTCGCGCGCCAGTTGGCCTCGGTCGATAACATCAGCGGCGGTCGCGCAGGCTGGAACGTCGTGACCTCGCCGCTGGCCGGTTCGGCGAAGAATTTCGGCAAGCAGCATCCCGAGCATTCACTGCGCTACCAGATTGCCGAGGAGTACATCAACGTGGTGCAGGGGCTGTGGGACTCATGGGAAGACGACGCTTTTATTCGCGATCGCGAAAGCGGTGTATTTTTCGATGCCGCCAAGCTGCATAAACTCAATCACGAGGGCGAGTTCTTCTCCGTCGCGGGCCCGCTGAACATTCAACGTTCGCCGCAGGGCCAACCGGTTATCTTCCAGGCAGGCGCGTCGGATACGGGCATCGGTCTGGCCGGAAAATCCGCCGATGCGGTGTTTACCAATGCCCGCACGCTGGAAGAGGCGCAGGAATACTCAGCCAAGCTGCAACGCGAGGTGGCGAAAAATCATCGTCATCCGGTCGGTATTTTCCCGGGTATCAGCCCGATTGTTGGCCGCACCCAGGAAGAAGCCGAAGCCAAATACCAGTATCTGCTGTCTCTGCTGTCGGTTGAAGATGCGCTGGCCTATCTGGGACGTTTCTTCGACCACCACGACTTCTCGCAGTATCCGCTGGACGGGCCTTTCCCCGACGTGGGCGATTTGGGCCAGAACACCTTCCGTTCCACCACCGATCAAATCAAGCGCCGCGCCAGAGAAGAAAACCTGACGCTGCGTGATATCGCCTTCCAGACCACCTTGCCGAAAGGCGAATTTTTCGGCACGCCGGAGCAGGTGGCCGACACCTTTATTCGCTGGGTTGAAGAGGGCGGCGCCAGCGGCTTTATCATCAGCGGCCCGGTGCTCACCGAAGCGCTCGACGATATCACCCGGCTGGTTCTGCCGATTCTGGCCGAGCGCGGTTACTGGCAGCCGAACACGCAGGCCCGAACCCTGCGCGAACGTCTGGATATTCCTTTCAAAAGCAACCGGTATGCCGACAGGCAGAAGGCAAAAGACGTGTTGGCAGGCGTCGCGGCCAAATAATCAGAACAATAATAAGGAAAGGCACGTGCAAGGATATACCCGCAAAGTGATAACCGGCGCGCCACTGCGTCGGCTGGTTTTGCCGTTGCTGATGGCGTCGGCGTTGACGGCCTGCGACAAACCCGAAGCGACGGCGAGCGCCAGTCAGCCCGCCTCCGATGCGCCGCATTCTGGCGGCAAGCTGGTGGTAGCTATCGATACCGATCCCAACTGCCTCGATCCGCAGCAGGTCGGCAACAATAACTCGCTGAACATCGGTCGGCAGATGACCGATTCCCTTACCGATCAGGACCCGGCCACCGGTAAAATCGTGCCGTGGCTGGCCACGGACTGGCAAATCAGCGACGACAATCGCCGCTTTACCTTTACGCTGCGCGAGGGCGTGACGTTCAGCGACGGCACCGCGTTCAACGCGCAGTCGGTCAAGGACAACTTGCAGGCCATTGTGGCGATGGGCGCACGCGCGTCGCTGGCTTCGACCTATCTGAAAGGGTTGACCGAAATAGACACGCCGGACGCGCAGCACGTAACGATTGTCTTTGCACAGCCCAACGCCCAGTTTCTACAGGCCACGTCGACCATGAGTCTGGGCTTTTTTGCCGACAAGACGGTGAAGACCAGCGCCGATGCGCGTTGTCAGGGCGCGTTGGTGGGCACCGGCCCGTTTGTGCTCTCGAGCTTCGTACACAATCAGAAAGTCGTTCTCTCGCGGCGAACGGGCTACCAATGGCCTTCTTCTCTGGCGAAACATCAGGGCGACAGTTATCTCGACGGCATCGAGTATCGCGTTATTCCCGAATCCGGCGTGCGCTTTGGCAGTCTGGTATCGGGACAACTGGATCTCAATGCAGGCGTCACGCCGCAGGACGAGCCGCTGATCCTGGCCAAAAAGCTGCCGATTATCGCCCGCAGCAATCCCGGTCTGGTGTACAGCCTGTATCCGAATCAGTCGATGGCGCTGATGGCCGACCCGTCTGTGCGGCAGGCGCTCAATCTGGCGGTGGATCGCGCCGCGTTGCAGCCCATCTTGTCGCGTTATCAGTCTCCGGCCAGTTCGGTGCTGGCGAAAACCACGCCGCTGTATCAGGACCTCGGCAGCGCGCTGAAATATGACCCGCAGGCGGCAGAAAATCTGCTGCAGCAAGATGGCTGGATAGCGGGGCCGGATGGCGTGCGCGTCAAGAACGGCAAGCGCCTGAGCTTTACGCTGACCTACTGGCAGTCCGCGCCGTTTATCGAGCTGGTGCAGCAGCAGTTCAAAAAGGTGGGTGTCGATATGCAGCTCGAGAAAGCGCCGATAGGGCAGGTGATTGCCCGTCAGTCGAGCGGCACGCAGGAGGCGGAGTTCTATAACCTGACCCGTTCCGATCCCGACGTGCTGCGCACTGTGTTCGATGCAGGTCCGGGCGGACGCAACGTCAACAAGCGCGCGGCCAATCAGGTAGATACGGCGCTGCAACAGTCGAGCCAGACGCTGGACAACGCAAAACGTCAGCAACTGGTAACCGAAGCCGCGAAAGGGCTGATTGCCGACGGCGACGCTATTCCGCTGGTGGAACTGGCGACGGTGATAGCCACAGGCAACAACGTGCACGGTTTCCGTTACGACGCCTCGTCGCGGTTCCAGCTTTACGACACCTGGCTTGCTCCCAAGTCATAACACAAGAGAAGGGCGCGATGAGCGACAAGGCCTGGATTTCCGATAATCCGATCGACAAGATAACTCCCTCCACGCCACGTCTGCACTGGCTTGCGAAGCGGATACTGATGAGTGTGGCTGTGCTGTGGGCGGCCTATACGCTGACCTTTGTCATCCTCTATATCCTGCCGTCGGATCCGGTCACCATCATGCTGAATCAGGGCGAGCAGAGTACCGTCGACATCGCGCAGGTCAACGCCCTGAAGGCGCTGTACCATCTTGATCAACCGTTTTATATACAGTACGCCTGGTCGCTTTGGGATCTGCTGAACGGCTCGCTCGGGAAATCCATTGTCAGCGGCGACCCGGTCACCCGGCTGGTGTTGCAGGCGCTGCCGCCCACGCTGCTGCTGGCGGTTTGCGCCTTGCTGGTCGCCATTGTGGTGGGCGCGGGTCTGGCTGCAGGGGTGAGCGTGCTGCCTGCGGGCCGTGTGAAATCGGCATTCCTCGCGTTGCCTTCTCTCGGCGCGGCATTGCCGACGTTCTGGCTGGGTCTGCTGCTGTTGCAGGCCTTTTCGTTCAGCCACGCATGGTTTCCGGCGATGGGCAATCAGGGCTGGCAGTCACTGGTGCTGCCGACGCTGACGCTGGCGGTGCCGACGGCGGCTACGCTGGCACAGGTCATGAGCCGTTCGCTTGCCGAAGTCTGGCGGCGGCCGTTTATCGATGCGCTGCGGTTAAAGGGGGCCGGCACGGCGCACCTGCTGTGGCGTCATGTGCTGCCCAACGCCGCCATTCCGCTGCTGACGCTGACCGGCATGATATTTGGACATCTGCTGGCCGGTGCGGTGGTAACGGAAACCATATTCTCGCGCGAAGGACTGGGTCGACTGGCGCAGGGCGCGGTCTCGACGCAGGATATTCCGGTGGTGCAAGGCGTCGTGCTGACGGCGGCGGCGGTGTTTGTGCTGGTTAACTTTGTAGTCGACCTGTTGTATCCGCTGCTCGACCCGCGTCTTGGCGCAGTCTTCGGAGGCAAACAATGAGCCTGATCCTGCCCGTTGAAAGGCATGCCGCCGTTCGGCCGCGTGTGGCTTTCACCTTCTGGCTTAGCGTGGCTATTCTGCTGATTGTTGCGCTCTGGGCCATCGTTCCTCAATGGTTTGCCCATCAGGATCCGCTGGTCGGCAATCCGCTGCTGGCGCTTCAGCCGCCGTCGACCGCACACTGGTTCGGCACGGATCACCTGGGGCGTGATATCTACTCGCGCACGGTATTCGGCACCGCCCTGACGCTGAAGGCAACGCTGTTTTCGGTCGCCATTGCGCTGGTGACTGGCGCGTCTATCGGCGTTGTCGCGGGTTATGTCGGCGGTCGGACCGATCACGGCTTTATGCGCGTGATTGACGTGTTGATGGCAATACCGAACCTGCTGCTGGCAATGGCGATTGTCACCGTGCTGGGCTTTGGCACACTGCATATTGCGATTGCCGTCGGGCTGTCGTCGATTGCCACGTTCGCACGGCTGTCGCGAGGCGAGGTGCTGCGCAGCAAGGTCAATCTGTTTGTCGAGGCCGCGCGGGCGAGTGGCGTCAGTCATTTGAGCATCATCCGCCGTCATATTATTCCGCATGCCCTGGCACCGGTGCTGTCGCTGGCGGCGCTGGAACTCGGCTTTGCGCTGCTTTCCGTGTCTGCGCTGAGCTTTCTCGGATTCGGCGCACCGCCGCCGCAGCCGGAATGGGGGCTGCTGGTGTCGGAAGGGCGCAACTATATCGCCGCAGCCTGGTGGTACACCACATTGCCGGGGCTGATGATTGTGCTGGCAGTGCTGGCAACCAATCGCGTAGCCGGATTCATTCAAGACCGAGCGGAGGAAGCATGAGCCAGATATCTACAAACCGGTTGCTGTCGGTCGAACAGCTCAGCATCGAGTATGGGCAAAAAGACGGGCAACCGCTGCGCGCCGTCGATAATCTTGACCTGCACATTGCCGCAGGTGAGGTGCTCGCGATTGTGGGCGGCTCCGGTTCGGGGAAATCCACGACGGCATCGGCGCTGGTCGGCATGCTCGGCAAGCAGGCGCGGCGGGTGTCGGGGACGATTCATCTCGCGGGTGAAGCACTGGAAAACGCCGGTCAGCGCCGCTGGCAGCAGTTACGCGGGCTGGATATCGGCTTCGTGCCGCAGGATCCGGGGCAGGCGCTGAATCCGATTCAGAGTATCGGCAAACAGATGCTCGAAGCGCTCACGCTGCACGGCGTAAACAGGAAACAGGCCGCGCTGCGGGTAGAAACGCTGCTCGCCGAGGTAGGCCTGAATGACGCGCAGCGGGTGCTGAACAGTTATCCGCATCAGCTTTCCGGTGGTATGCGCCAACGGGTGTTGCTGGCGATGGCGATGAGCCATCATCCCAGACTTATCATCGCCGACGAGCCGACCAGCGCGCTCGATGTGACGGTTCAAAAGCAGGTGCTCGATGCCCTCGACGGCATTGTGCGCAGCAAGGGCATTGCGCTTATCCTCATCACGCATGACTTGCAGGTCGCGCTGGAACGCGCCGATCGCGTGCTGGTCATGCAGCACGGCAAAGGGGTCGAGACAGGGCCGGCCGCCGCGCTGTTTAGCCAACCGCGTCATCCGTATACCCGCCAGTTGCTGCACGCCTCTCCGGCCTTTTTCGACGTGCCGCGCCGTGCGGAAATCGTCGCGCCCGAGGTGCTGCTCGAGGCCCGACAGCTCAGCAAACAGTTTACCTCGAGCCGTGGCGACTCTTTTCTTGCCGTTGACCGCGTGTCATTTCCGGTGATTCGCGGTGCCACGACCAGTCTGGTCGGGGAATCCGGTTCCGGTAAATCCACGACGGTGCGAATGCTGCTGGGGCTGGAGTCGCCGGATGGCGGCGAGATAACCTTCGACGGGCGCGACTTTACCGCGCCGGACCGTGCCGAGCGGCAGGCATTTCGCCGTCGGGTGCAGGTGGTGTATCAAAACCCCTATGCCTCGCTGAATCCGAAAATGACGCTTGAGGCCATCATTACCGAACCGCTGGTGGCATTTGCTATCGGCAATCGCCAGAGTCGGCGCGAGCGGGCGGAATGGCTGATGGACAGCGTCGAGCTGCCGCGCCGTTTACTGGCGGTGCGTCCCGGCGCGCTCTCGGGCGGGCAGCGGCAGCGGGTCGCCATTGCGCGGGCGTTGGCGATTGCTCCCGAGCTGGTGGTGCTGGACGAGCCGGTGTCAGCCCTCGATGCCGCAGTGCAGTCGCAGATTTTGACTCTGCTTGACCGCCTGCAACGCGAGCTGGGATTAAGCTACCTGTTTATCTCCCACGATTTGGCCGTGGTCAGGCAGATTTCGGATTACGTAGTCGTAATGCAGCAGGGGAAAGTGGTCGAGCAGGCCGCCGTCAATGTCCTGTTTGATGCGCCGCAAACGGAATATACCCGTCAACTGCTCAGTCATATTCCGGGGCGAGGCAAAGCAGCGGCGCAGCTCGACGCCGTGGGATAGCGCCGTGCAGTCCGCTTTTTGAGCCTCGCAAGCCGCTCGTCGCTGCTTGTTGAGGTTAAATGTTTACCGTATGTTAATGGCGGGGGTATCGCTTTATTGCGCCCATGCCGTTTTGTATAGTTAAGTAACAATTAATACATAGAACGATCTTCAGGGATTTTTATGCCGTCTTCTTCCGCTAGCAGCACGGATTCGCTGCTGCAGCATCGCTCATTTGTCGCCTTCTGGATTGCCCGCGCCGCATCAAGTTTTGGTTTTCAGATGATAACCATCGCGGTGAGCTGGCAGATTTACTCGCTCACCGGCCGTGCCTTCGACCTCGGCCTGATAGGGCTGGTGCAGTTTCTTCCCTCCGTTACTCTCGCGTTAGTCGCCGGACACGTCGCCGACCAGTTCGATCGCCGCCGTATCGTGGTGCTGGCGCAGATTGTCGAGGCGCTGGCCATCGCCGCGCTGGCGGTATTGACCTTGACGCATCACGTCGATGAAGTGGTCGTGCTGGGGCTGGTGTTTATAACTTCTGTCGCCAAGGCGATGGAAGGTCCGTCGCTGCTTTCCATGTTACCCGCGCTGGTGCCGCCAAAGGTGCTACCGCGCGCGATGGCGGCAAACAGCGTCGCCGGACAGGCGGCGGGCATGGTCGGCCCGGCACTCGGCGGCGTGCTGTATATCGCCGGTGCCGAGGTGGTGTATGCCGTCTGCGCGGCGCTTTATGTCATTTCCCTGCTGATGGTCAGTCGTCTGCGCTATGAACAGGCGCCGCCACGCCGTGTGCCTGCCACGTTTAAAGCCTTGTTTGCCGGAATCAGTTTTATCCGCCATCGCCCCGATGTGCTCGGCGTTATCTCGCTCGACCTGTTTGCCGTGCTGCTCGGCGGCGCGACGGCACTGCTGCCAATCTTTGCCCATGATATTCTGCACACCGGTCCCTGGGGATTGGGCATTTTGCGCGGTGCGCCTGCCGTGGGGGCGCTGCTGGTCGGTTTCTGGCTGAGCCGCCGCGCCTTGACCCGCAATGTCGGGAAAATCATGTTTGCTTCGGTGGCCGGTTTTGGCGTGGCGACACTGGTGTTTGCCTTCTCCAGCACGCTATGGCTGTCGATTCTGGCGCTGTTCGCGCTCGGCGGTTTTGATATGGTCAGTATGGTGATTCGCGGCTCGCTGGTGCAGCTCGACACCCCTGACGACATGCGCGGGCGAGTCAGCGCGGTGAACTCCATCTTTATCAACACCTCCAATCAGCTTGGCGAATTTGAATCCGGCATGCTGGCCGCGTGGCTCGGTGCCGTTCCGGCTGCGGCACTCGGCGGCGTCGGCACCTTGGTGGTGGTGGCGCTGTGGATGAAGATGTTCCCTGGGCTGCGCCGTCGTCAGAGGCTGGAAAACGATCCGCCTGTCGCCGAAAAGGCGGCCTGATTGATGACGACGCCGAGGCCTGCGGGCTTGCAAAGAGTGGGGGCCGCGTGTTTCAGCCTCGGCGGCCTGCAATATCTGCTGGCCGAAAAAATTGCCTCGACCGGCTGGCATGCCCCGGCCTATCGTTACCGTCAAAATTACATCAGTGATCTCGGCATCCCGCTATGCGGGCCGACCGCCGACGGACGCGATATTTGTTCGCCGCTGCATGACGTCATGAACGTTGGATTTGCGGTGGAGGGCGTGCTGTTTTTTATCGCCTGCTGGCTGCTGCGATCGGTGTTCTGCGGGCGTCTGCGGGGTTTCTTCCTCGCCACAGGCCTTGTTCATGCCGCAGGCGGCGTGCTGATCGCCGTTTATCACAGCGGCACCGCCGTCTCGGGCGTCACGGCGCATCAGATAGGCGCGGTCATGGCGATTGCAGGCGGAAATCTGTGTCTTGTCTGCGCCGGCTGGCTCTTGCGTCGCAGACGATTTTACGGATTGGGCAGTATGCTGGCGGGCGTTTTTGGCCTGGTGTGCATGGCGCTCATTACGTCCGGGTACTTCCCTGTCGGTCTTATCGAACGCGCCTCTGTTTACCCCATCACCTTCTGGCAAATCCTGACGGGACTGTGGTTGCTTTTCACGTTGCGACACAAGGCCCGGCCTTTTTAAGCGGGCGTTATTGCCTGCTGCAACCAGCTTTTCAACGCCTGCACATCGTCGCGGCCTGCTTTATCGTGTCGGGTCACGAAATAGTAGTTGCCGCCCGGCAAGGTCTGCTCGAAGGGCACAACCAAAATGCCCTTGTCGATAAAGTCCTGCGCCAGCAGGCGGCTGACGATCGCCACGCCTTGCCCCGCAATCGCCGCCTGAATGGCATGTGTTTCATCGGTAAAACGCAGTCCGGCCTCGATAGCCAGCGTCGCGGGGCCGTGGCAGGCTCGCCAATATTCCCAGTCGGGAGAGGGCTCCGGCACGTGGCGGTTCTCGACGTGAAACAGCGTGGCGCGTGTCAGGTCTTGCCATGTCACGAGGTTGAGAGACGGGCTTGCGACCAGCACGAAACTGTCTTCATACAGCAGCGTCGAATCCAGATCTTTATCTGCCTGCATGCTGTAACGCAGGGCAACATCGACCGAACTGCGGGTCAGATCAACCCGATCGACACTGGTATGCAGCCGTAAATCCAGGGTCGGAATTGCGGCTTTCAGCGCGGCAAGACGTGGAACCAGCCAGTGCGTAAGAAAGTTCGAGGTGGTGGTCAGCGTGAGCGCCGACGGCAACTGGGCGTGATGGATGTCGTTGACGGCTTCCTGTAAATCGTCAAAGGCCCGCCGCGTTGACTGTTGAAGCCGCAACCCCGCCTGAGTCAGCGTAACTTCGCGCGCGCTGCGCACAAACATCGGCGTTTGCAGCGAGTCTTCCAGCACGCGGATTTGATGACTGATGGCCGTCGGCGTGACGCCAATCTCTTCGGCGGCGCGTTTAAAACTGCCGAGCCGGGCGACGGCGTCAAAGGCTTTCAGCGAGCCGAGAGGGGGCAGACGTTTATTGCGCATGATGAGATATTTTCATCCCTGGCTGAAATCTATGACTTTGTCAGCCGCTGATAAGTGGGGTTAAGCTCACTTTATCACGCCGATAAGATGAATATAACTTGTCCGAGTTCGGCACCTGTCACTATTGGGAGTCGATAATGACCTTTTTCTCTGATGCCAACGCTGCTTCACCTGCTATCCCGCCTGCCTATTTAACGCGGCTGCACCGGCTTTCTTGGGTTCTCGGCAGTCTGGCGCTGGCGAGTTTATTATTGGCTTTAACAAGCTTCGCGAAATATGGCTTGAATACCCCGCTTACCCACGGCAGTAACGGCGTCGCCGCCATCCTGCTGGTTGTGTTTTTAATTAACGAAAAGATAAGCCCGAGGCCGTGGCTGCCACGCGTCTTGCGCGCTCAATCGCCGGTGCTGGCGTTGGGTTGGGTGGCGACCTTTTATGGCGCAGGCGCAGGCGGCGGATTCCTGCTTCTGATTTTGCAGCGGCAGTGGCTCGCTTTACTGGTCATGCTATTCGCCACCGCGACAGGTTTCTGGGTAGGTAGGCGCACAGGCGCACAACACTCGCATCGATTGATGAACGCGGGGTCGTTGTGCGGCGTCATCGGTATGGGCTGGCTGTATCTTGACGGGGCGGCGACCTCTCTTGTCGCGACAGGATTATTGGGCCTCGGCTATGGCTTGCTGCCTTGCATGGGCGGGCGAATCCTGCCCCTTGTCAGCCGTCGTCACACGCGGCAGCAGGCGATTCACCTGTGTTTCGTGATGCTGTTTACAGGCGTGGCGCTGTCTTTGGCTCTCGTCCCTGTGGTTCAACGCCTTTATCCGCAGGCGGCGGGCATCACTTGCGCATTCGGGCTGCTGACGGTATTTTCACTCTGCGCCTGGCTTGCGGGCGTCTTTGTCGAATCGCCACAGGGCCGTCAGGTCGATGTTCAGGATAAACCATGAATTCTCCCCAAAATCTCTTTAGTCACGCCTTTCATACGCTACTGCTCAAGGAATGCGAGGACGGCGTGGTTCAGGTAACCCTGAACCGACCGCAGGCGCACAATGCCTACAACGCGCAGATGGTTGCCGAGTTGGGGCAGGTGCTGGAGCAGGTAGAGCAGCGTGCTGACCTGCGCGTCGTGATTCTGACGGGCGCAGGCGAAAAAACCTTTTGTGCAGGCGCAGACTTGCGCGAGGCCTTTATCGACGGCGGCAAAGGGCTGCTGAACGCGCAGGAGGGTTTTAATCCGCTGCACCGTATGCCGCGCCGCAAAGTCTGGATTGCCGCGTTGAATGGTCATGCCTACGGCGGCGGGCTGGAACTGGCTCTCCACTGCGACCTGATTATTGCCGCCAGTCACGTTCAGCTTTCACTGCCCGAAACGCGCCACAGTCTGTTGCCCGTCGGGGGAGGAATAAGTCAGCTTTCCCGCCTGCTTCCTGCGCCGATTGTCAGAGAGATGGTGCTTGCCGGAATGCCGCTCGAGGCAAGCCGTGCCGAGCGTCTGGGGCTGATTAATCAGGTGGTCGAAGGTGCGGTATTGCTGCCCGCCGCGCAGGATCTGGCGGCTCGCCTCAACCGCAATGCGCCTCTTGCGGTACAGGCCGCCAATGCGCTTATCGACCTGGCCGTTCATGGTCCAGCGGCGTTATTGCCCGCCGAGGTTGAAAAGGAACTCGCCCAGTTGCAGCAAAGTGACGATTATCAGGAAGCCGATCGCGCCCTGCAGGAAAAGCGCCCACCGTTCTGGAAAGGGCAATAAACGGCATTAATTGGCGCGCGGGGTGGCCCGGAGTGCTTCAAAACTTGAAATTCTGATCTCGTTCGGTAAGATCACATTTCAATGGCAAAATGTGTGGATTATGACGAACGTCACAGAAAAATTTTCCATTTTAAGCAAGCAAACTCTTCGCTTTTCGGCTTTGGCCCTGAGCGTCGCGCTTGGCTGTGTCAGTTATTCCCCGCTGGTTAGTGCTATGGTAACCGATTCGGCGCTGCTCCTGAATCCCGATTACGCCACGCGCGCCTCGGCCAGTACTTCGCTTTTCAACACGCCACCGGCCACTGCAAATCCCAATGCGCTTCCCGATCTTGGCAGTTCGCTCGCCAGTGGGCAAAATGCCCAGGCGCAGGCTCTGGAAACCAAAGTGGCGACGACGCTCAAGCAGTTTGGCGAGAGCAGCATCGCCAGCGGCAGCGACGATCCTCTGCGTGAACAGGCGGAGGAGTTGGCGCTCAAACAGGCGGCCGGGCTGGTCAAACAGAAAACCTCGACCTTGCTGTCGCCGCTCGGCACCACAACCATGAATTTCGATGTCACGGGCCGTAATCTCGACGGCAGTTCGGCGGCATTGTTGAGCCCGCTCTACACCACGCCCTCCTGGCTGACGTATACCCAGATTGGTATTCAGCACCTCAGTAACGCGGATGTAGGGAATTTCGGGCTTGGCCAGCGCTGGTCACGCGGTGCCTGGATGCTCGGCTATAACGCCTTTCTTGATGACGATTTTGTCAGCGAATTGAAACGCGGCAGCGTAGGGGCGGAAGCATGGACCGATTATATGCACTTTTCGGCCAACTATTATCAGCCTATCTCCGGTTTCCATCCGCAGTCGGAAGGCTCCGCAACCCTGCATCGTATGGCGGCAGGCTACGATATTCGCACCCGCGCCTATCTGCCGTTCTATCGCCAGATTGGCGCAACCCTGAGCTATGAGCAGTATCGCGGCGATCGCGTAGACCTGTTTGGCGACGGCAACTACCAGAGTAATCCATCTGCGCTGTCATTGGGGGTGAACTATACGCCCGTGCCGCTTTTTACCGTCAGCGCCGAGCGCCAGCAGGGGCAGAGCGGGGATAATCAGGACGTGGTACAACTCTCCTTGACCTACAAGCTGGGTGTGCCGCTCAGTCAGCAGCTTTCCCCCGACTATGTGGCCGACAGCCACTCGCTGCGCGGCAGCCGAATGGATGCCGTTGACCGCAACAATATTCCGGTGCTGGAATTCCGTCAGCGCAAAACGCTGTCCGTTTTCCTCGCCACGCCGCCGTGGACGCTGCAACCCGGCGAGAGTCTTCCTTTAAAACTTGATGTGCGGGCGGTCAACAAGCTTCAGGCGCTCAGCTGGCAGGGCGACACACAGGCACTCAGCCTGACGTCCGCCAAAACCAACAGCGATCCTGATGGCTGGACGGTGATTGTACCTAAATGGGACGACAGTCCGGGCGCCACCAACAGTTATCGTCTGTCGGTGACCGCCGTAGACAGCAAACAGCAGCGCGTCACCTCCAACTGGATAACGCTGACGGTCGCCGCGCCGCTTGATGCCGAGCCTCGGCAGGTTTCACTCAGCTTCAGTTCTCCCGACGGGTCTGATAACGGACCTGAGTAATTGCTGATTTTTTTCTGATGTTTTCAGAGGATCGAAGCGCACGCTGACACGCGTGCCGCCCTTGTCGCCTGCGGTTATCTGGCACTCGCCGTGCAGACTCTGCGCGCGATCCTGCATGATCATCAGGCCATAATGGTTGTGGCGCAGCGCCTTGTCCGGCAATCCGCAGCCGTTATCGGTAATTTCCATCCGCACCTCGCCCTCTACGCAAAACAGGCTGAAGCCGATTTTGGTGGCCTGCGCATGTTTATAGATGTTGTTCAGTGCTTCGCGGGCAATCTGCAGGAGATGCACGCCCTGATCGGCCGCGACCCAGCGCGGGGGCAACAGATACTCGAACTGAATACACACGCCGATACGCCGCGAAAACTCGTCGACGGTATTTTGAAGCGCCGCATGCAGCCCCGGCGCGTCGAGTTTGAGGCGAAAGGTGGTCAAAAGCTCACGCAACTGGCGATACGCCGTGTTAAGTTCTTCGCGCATCTGTTTGATGAGCAGCATATTTTCTTCACCAAGCGGCGGGTTCTGCATTTGCAGACAGGCCACCTGAATCTTGAGGCAGGAGAGCGACTGTGCCAGCGAGTCATGTAACTCACGGGCGATGGTTGAACGTTCTTCCATGAGCATCAATTGCTGCTGATTGTCCGTTTGCCGCTCCTGTGTCAAGGCGCTGGCAAGTTGTTCGAGCAGCATGCCCACCAGCTGCCGGTGGTCCGGCGACAGCGGTTCATCCACAGGGCACTGGGCCAGCAGCAAGCCATAATGCTCATCGCCGTCGCGCAGTCGCCAGCTGACCGACTGCGTTTCTCCGGTGTTGTCCTCTTTCGTGCCCGTCATCGGCAGGCTCACAATCTCATCGAATACCGCGTCGCATTGCGGCTCGTACAGGCGAAGCTGCACGTCTCGCAGCGGCGTCAGGCGCTGTAACTCCTGCAAGACCGGCGGCAGTTTCTGGCCCAGGGGTTCCTGCGTATGCAATTGCTGACTGGCGCGATAGAGAAAATCCAGTGTCTGATGCTTGTCGGTAAGACGCGCGGTTTTCTCTTCCACACTGCGTGCAAGGTCTTCTACTCGCTTCGACAGGGCGAGAGAGAGGCTATCCAGCGAGTCGCCGAGCCTGTCCATCTCGTTGCAGCCTTTTGCGGGCGGATGATAACGCTGGCTGAAATCGCCCTGCGTAATCGCATTGGCCTGTGAAAGCAGCAGCCGCCAGGGTTTATGCAGCCTCAGCCAGAGGAAATACACCGTCAGCAGCAGCATGATTATCGTGAGCATCACGCCGGTGGTCTGAATGGCGCTTATCAGGGACAGATAGCGCTCGGTTTTTTGATCCAGGGCGGCCACCAGCCGGTCGATGCAGCGGACAAATTCTGCCACCTCGGCCTTGGCCTGCTGCGGGTTAGAGGCCAGTAGCAACTGCGGTTTCAGGGTGTGCTGCCAGTCTTCATGCAGGGCGCGATACTGGGATTGCAGCCCTTCGCGCTTCACGGCGTTCAGAAGATCCTGACTGCCTTGATCCGCATCGATCTGCCGAAGCAAGCGGGCATTGGCAGGCGTAATCGGCACTTCCAGCAAAAGCCGGTAACTCTGCATGCGCAACGAGCCAGCCTTGTTAATCGCATGGGCATTGCCCTGTATGCTTTCTGCCATCCACAAGGCAATGCTCATGCCGCCAATGCCGACCAATCCTGCCAGCAGCATCAGCAGCGTAATTTGTCTAACCAGTGAAATTCGTATCCGTGCCGTGTTAATCATTGTTTTTTCGCGTCATTAAGGTGAACGCATTCTTTCGCATCTGTCGGCAGATCCCTATACCCCGAAAGGCGTAGTAAAAAAACAGACCTCGCAGGCCATGATCTTCTTGCGCGCATTTGGCATAAAACCGGCCATCAACCATACTGAATCAGGGGTTATTTACGGGTTGGAGCGCTATGTTCACTCATCGACTGGTCTTTCCCGCGAGCGTGCTGCGGGGGCGGGGTGCCATCAATCATCTGGGAGCGATGTGTGGCCGTCTCGGACAGCGCGCGTTGCTTGTGGGAGGCGAACCGGGGTATTGACGCCGTGAAGGAGAAGGTCGCCGAACAGCTTGATAGCCAGATGGTCAGCTTTCTCGGCCACGAGCGGCTTACGGGGCCCTGCTGCGAAGAGGCCATTAAAAAGCTGGCCGACCGGTTGAAGCGCCACGGCGTCGAAGTATTGATTGCCACGGGCGGCGGCAAGGCTATCGACACCGCCAAAGCCGCCGGTGTGCTGTGCAATATTCCTGTCGTGACATTGCCCAGCATCGCCAGCACCTGTTCGGCGGTTACTCCGCTGACCTTTCGCTATCATCAAAACGGCCAGTTTCGCGATATGTTTCCGCTGGCCTATGGACCCGCCGCCGCGGTTATCGATGCAGATCTGCTGGTCACGGCCCCGCTCGACGGGCTTGCGGCCGGTCTTGGCGATACGCTTGCCAAATGGTATGAGTATCGCGCCATCAGCGATTTAACCCAGCTTTCGGGGCTGTCCGGCGTTGCGCGCACCAACAGTGAGCTGTGTTATACGCTGATTAATCATTATGCCGACGAGGCCTGCGAAGCGGTGCGCCAGGGTCAGGCCAACATGGCGCTGGAACAAGTGCTGGACGCGATATTTCTCTATGCGGGCCTGACCTCCATCATGAGCAGTGGCGCGCATACCGCCGCGGCGCATGCCCTATATGGCGGCTTCACCGCCTGTGAAAAGACCCGTCACGTCGCACATGGTCTGCTGGTGGGTTATGGCAATCTTTGCCTGCTGGCGCTGGAACAGCGTTCCGACGAGGAGTTGCTGGCCGCGCAGGCGCTGGCGAAATCCTGCGGCATTCCCGTGCAACTCAGCCAGCTTGCGGCTTCGTTAAGTGAAGACGATGTGAATTTGATTATTCGGCAAAGTCTGAAAACGGCGGATATCGCCAATATGCCTGTCGAAGTGACCGAAAGCCAATTGCGCGATGCCCTGAATCGAATCGAAAAATTAAGCGCAATAAAAATATAAAATAGGGCGCTTATATTGCTGACAGTAATGATCGTTTCTTGATAATGATAAATGATTTAAGTCAAGAAAAGCCGTGAGGCGCGATGTTACCCTGCTGCCATCTATTAAGGGAGTAGTGGCATGCCAATAATTGCAGGGGTCAGTACCGTATTATGCGGCTGGATGTACAGCGGTGAAAGTCAAAAGGCGGAGCGCGCGACAGTCGTTAATTCAATGAATGAGATAAATAACAGCAGCAAGGAATTAATGCCGCTGAAACCTGCAGACGATATTTCATCTGCCATGAAAGACATTAAAAATAATAATAAACGCTGGATGCAGGACGCCGTATATATAGCGGTTAATCCCGAGTCGCAGGTTACGCCTTCCGTCCTGCCCGCTTCCGGCATGTCATGGCAAAAAATCGGCATGATGGCGGGGTTGGGCATGTTCGCGCTCGGAGGCTGCGCGGCGACATGGTCATTGTCGTCACCGGCGACGAGCACCTCACTGGCCCATCAACCCGCACTTTTTCCCCGTCGGGTTCGCAGCCTTTGAAGGCGACATCCGCTGCACCGCCCGTGAAAACCTTACCCAAATCAGGCCGCAGCCACTATTTTGCCTCGCGTCAGGGGCGCGTGGATTTCGGTTTTCGGCGCGGTTTTTCAATGAAAAAGTCGGCCTATCATCTGGTAGGAAGAAAGATAGCCAATGACCCGAATAATACCCGCACGCTTAACCGCGCAAAAATCGATATTCAGGCGTTTAGAAAAGTCAGCGATCAGTTAAAAGAAATCGAGCATCTGCGAAGGGGATAACGCGCCGTGGTTGTATGAAATCTGCGTAATAACAATGAAGTGTCGGCATATTATTACTGCCATTCCCTGGCAGCCAATAACCATCAGATTAAAGGGTATGGATATCGATGCCGTCACCGATATGACTTGTCTGATAATAGGCGCGAGGCACTTCAACCTGATACTGCTGGTCTCCGTAGGCCACTTCGAGAATGTATTTTTCATTCTCATAGGATTCAATCGGAATAAAACCGAAGAAACCCTCGGCGACGCAAATGGTGCGCGAAGAAGGCAGGGCATAGCGATGGACAATTTTGGCTCTGAGTGGCTGCTGTTTGCCGGTAATGTGGTTCCATACCAGATTGACGGGTTGCGACAGGGTGTTCAGCACGCCTGCGGCCAGCGAGTTCAAATCGCCAAGCTGGGTCTTCAACGCGGCGGTTGAATACCAGGCAGTGCGATCGTCAGTTTTACGTGTTGTCATGTTTGTACCTCATGGCAGTCTCGTTGGTCTCTCCCCTTTATAACTATATTTTTCTGTTGGCGAGGTCCAATCTTTTTTCGACTAAGTTAAGCCAAACCGCATCAAACGGCCGATGATTAGCAGGCTCACTGTGATTGCGTCGGAATACGGCGGCGTTTCTCGGCGAGTAAAAGAGGGCAGGATGGACACATCGCGATGTCGGGTAGCTCATAGCGCAGACAGCATTGGCGGCGAAACAGCGGGCTTTCGGGGTCTCGCGGATTTTCGGGACGCAGCGGCTGGAACAGCGGATTCTTGCGACCGGCAGACAACTCCCGGGCTTCGATGAGTGCAGTGCCTTCGCGAATATCGGCGTTGACCAGTTCGGCCTGCTGAATGCCCCAGTTCACCCGCACCGCCGCATTCCCCCAGTAAATGCCGGGCTTGAGGTGAGATACCGCCGCCATCGCCTGACAGACCGGGCGCAGATGCTGCTCTATCATCTCCTCAAAACGATAAAAAGGCACTTGCGGCTGCGGCACGTAGGCCTCGCCTTCGCCCTGCAGATAAATCTGACACGGCAATCCCTCTTCCTGTAGCGTCAGGAAAAGCTGCTGCGGATTAATGGGCAGTTGCCAGTTGTGCCGAAGAGAGATAATTACCCAGCTTGGCAGCAGGTTGGCGAAATACCACTGTGACCACATCGAAATGCGCGCACGGCGCTTGTCGGGGTGGCTCGCGTCATCGGCATGAACGCGCAAATAATGCGAAAGCAGGCTTGCGCAGCCGTCTTCTGTCGCCAGCATGCTCAACGGCAGAGCGTCTTTGACTTCGGAAGTCATCGGGCGAAACTGGTCGGCAACCCAGGGAATGGGACCATCGCGGAAACTGTCGAAGAGTGTCTGCATCATTTCTGTTGTCTTTGCATCATTGAATAACGTCATTCGGCCCGATTTGGAGGACGAATAGGGTAGCAAATTCGCAGGGAAATAATAATGATTTCTATTTGTATTGGCATGGATTGTTAAACGTTCGGCGAAGATAGGCGAGAGACGGGCAGGCGGTGCGCGCCATGTTCGGCCCGCACCGGCAGGAACCAGCTTAAAGCAGATTGGCCTGATGCAGAATCTCTCTGACTTTGGCTTGTCGGGCTTCGGACAAGGTTTGGGCAGGGCGCAGCGAATGCACGGACACCTCGACGCCGACCTGCTGAATCGCATATTTGATGACGTTATAGAAAGGCGTATCCAGCGCATACAGCGGCGGCAACCACGACAGTCGCTGCTGCAAGGCCACCGCCCTGTCGAGACGGCCTTCCTGCCACGCCTGATAGATACCGCAGGTCAGCGAAGGAGCAAAGTTGGCGCTGGCGGGAATCGACCCGGCACCGCCGAGGATAAGCGTACCAAACAGATATTCGTCATACCCTGCGAATACCGCAAAGTCGGGGCGCACGGGTTTGACCGCCTGAATCGTCTCGCGAATGTGATTCAGACTGTCGACGGTATCTTTGAGGCCGACGATGTTGGTGTAATTCTCAGCCAGCCGTTTGATGACCTCTACCGGAATTGACTGACCGGTCAGGGCCGGAAAATTATAGATAACAATCGGCAGGGCGAGATTTTCGGCCAGATAGCTGTAGTGCAGATAAATATTTTCTTCCGAGAGCGGATTGTAGAACGGATTGACGATGACCACGCCGTCGGCACCCACGCTTTTGGCATGTCTGGCAAAACTCAAGGTGGCTTCGGTACCGGAATGTGCCGCGCCAATCAGTACCGGAACCCGTTTGTCGACATAGGCGGTGCAGAAACTCGCGACCTCGTGGCGCAGTGCCTCAGACATATGGGCAAACTCGCCTGCGCTGCCGAGAAAGAACAGGCCGTTGACGCCGCCCTCAATCGTGAAATCGATAAGCCTTTTCATGCCTTCCTTGTCGAGTTGTTCGTCGGCAGTGAAAAGCGTGGGGACCGGCGGAATGATGCCGTGAAACAGGGGAGCGGTCATGGGTGTTCTCCGTATTTGGCAGACATGCCGTTTGGCACGATGATAAAAAGAACGTCGTTCATTTATAGAACGACGTTTCATTTTTATAAATAGCCGTAGAGGAATTACAGGACATTAACTGTAGAAGTTGAAGCCCTGTCACATCCCGCGCTTACATGACCAGCGCCTGACCGTCTTTGCGGGATTCGGTCCCTGCCAGGTAATGACCGTCCGGATGACGCACAATGACCTGCGCGCCGCCGAAGTTGTGACCCTGTAACGGGTCTTCCACCAGCAGTTCATGGCCCATCGCGCGCAGCGCGGCAAGCGTATTGGTGTCCAGCGTCGATTCAATCGCCACCTGACGTCCGGCAATTACTCGCCAGCGTGGCGCATCAATGGCCGCCTGCGGATTCTGACCATAGAGCATGACACGAAGGGCCAGCTGCAGGTGTCCCTGTGCCTGCATCGGGCCGCCCATCAGGCCGAATGACATCAGCGGCTTGCCGTCCGCATCGGTCGCAAAGGCCGGAATAATGGTGTGCAGCGGGCGTTTGTTCGGCGCAACACAGTTGGCGTGCGCAGGGTCAAGCACAAATCCACAACCCCGGTTCTGCATGCTGATGCCCGTTCCCGGCACGACAACGCCCGACCCGAAGCCCATGTAGTTGGACTGGATAAACGACACCATCATACCGTTGGCATCGGCAGTGGTCAGATAGACCGTGCCGCCCGGTTTGGGCGAGCCGTAAGTGACATCGCTGGCGCGTTTCGGGTCAATCAGGTCCGCACGCTGTTGCAGATATTCGTCGCTAAGCAGCAGTTCAGGGCTGAAATGCATGTGGTCGACGTCGGCGATATGCTGGTCAAGGTCGGCCAGCGCCAGCTTCATGGCTTCGATAGACAGGTGCAGGGTGTGCACCGAATCCACCGGCTGCGAGCCAATATCGAGTTTTTCGAGAATGCCGAGCGCGATAAGCGTGGCAATACCCTGACCGTTCGGGGGCAGTTCATGGACGGTGCCGCCGGCAAAGGACTGGGTCATGGTGTCTATCCAGTCCACTTTATGATTGGCGAGGTCATCCAGCGTCATGGCACCGCCGTGCTCCTGACAGTGGGCAATGATTTTCTCGGCCAGTTCGCCGCGATAAAAAGCTTCGCCTTCGGTTTTGGCGATAAGTTCCAGCGTATCGGCCAGCGCCGGATTACGGAAGATTTCGCCGATTTCAGGGGCAACGCCGCCCGGCGTAAAACACTCGCTGAAACCGGGTTGATCCTTGAGTTTGGCGGCGGCAATCTTCCACAGTCGGCCAATCAACGGCGAGACGGGAAAACCGTGGCGCGCATAGTCGATAGCGGGTTGAGCCAGCGTCGTCAGCGGCAGGCTACCGAATTTCTTCGCGAGTTCGACCCACGCCGACACCGCGCCCGGTACGCTGACGGAGTCCCAGCCGTAGGTCGGCACGGCGTCTTTTCCGGCAAAATAGTCCGCGGTCCACGCGGCGGGAGAACGGCCCGAGGCATTGAGGGCGTGCATCTTCTTGCCGTCCCACAGAATCGCAAAGGCGTCACTGCCGACGCCATTGCCGCTCGGCTCGACCACGGTCAGCGCCATCGCGGCCGCGACTGCGGCATCCACGGCGTTGCCGCCCAGCATCAGCATCTTCATGCCAGCCTGGGCCGCCAGTGGCTGTGAGGCGCAAACCGCATTCGCGCCCATCATGCTCGGGCGCAAGGTCGGATAACCGACGTTAAAATCGTAAGACTCGGACATATTGACTCCTGTAATAGAAACCGGGTAGTTCATTGCAAGGCAGAGTGAAGAGTGGCGCAGCCTTAGTCGGCACGAGGGTCCAGCGCATCGCGCAGGCCATCACCCAATAAATTAAAGCCCTGTACGGCCAGAAAAATGGCCAGACCGGGAAACAGTGACATCCACGGCGATTGCTCGAGGAAGCTGCGCGCCGTGTTGAGCATCGCGCCCCAAGAGGCAAAGGGCGGCTGCTGACCCAGCCCGAGAAACGACAGGCTGGCCTCGGTAATAATCGCCGAAGCAATAGCCAGCGTGGCCTGAACCACGATGGGCGACATCACGTTCGGTAACACGTATTTGATGATAATCCAGCGGTCGGGCAAGCCAATGGCCCGCGCGCCTTCGATATACTCTTCGTTGCGAATGTTCATCACCTGCGCCCGCGTGAGGCGGGCAAAAATCGGCATCGCCGACAGGCCGATGGCTATCATCGCATTGCCGAGGCTGGGGCCGAGGAAAGCGCCAAGCGCTATCGCCAGCACCAGAAACGGGCAGGAGAGCATGGCTTCAATCACCCGCGAAATCATGCTGTCTATCCATCCCTGCCAGTAACCGGCGAGCAGACCCAGCGGCACACCGATGACAATCGCGATAATCACCGACACGCAGCCCGCCATCAGCGAAGTGCGAGCGCCCCAGAACAGGCGCGAGAGAATATCGCGGCCCAACTCGTCGGTGCCGAGCCAGTGCAGGGCCGACGGGGCCTTGCGCACCGCCATGAAGTCAGCCTTGACGGGATCAAACGGTGAAATCCACGGCGCAAGCAGCGCGAGCATGGCAAAAACTATCACAATCGCGGCGCCAATCACCGCGCTTTTGTTACGCAAAAATTTGCTAAGCACGCGACGGGATTGTCTAACGGCAACGGGTTTTACTGTGGGTAAAACGGCCTGGCTCATGTTATCCCCTCCGCATACGTGGGTTGACCATGACATACAGCACGTCGGCCACCAGATTCATGATAAGGAAGCCGACCGCGACCACCATCACTACGCCCTGAACTACGGCGTAATCGCGGTTGAAGACGGAGTCGACAATCATCTTGCCGAAACCGGGCACCGTAAACACCTGCTCGCAGAGCACCGCACCACCCAGCAATTCGCCGAACAGCAGCGTGGTCAGGGTGATGATGGGTACCAGCGCATTGCGCAGGGCATGCTTGAAAATAACTTTCTTCGGCAATAATCCCTTGGCGCGCGCGGTGCGGATATAGTCCGCCTTGAGCACGGCTATCATCGCTGCCCGTGTGTGGCGCATCAGCGTGGCCGACAGGCCGGTGCCGAGCACCGCCGCAGGCAGGATCATGGTCCGCAGATTTTGCAGGGGATCTTCCGAAAAGGGCACGTAACCCGAGGCGGGAAGCCACTGCAACTTCACGGAAAAGAACATGATAAGCAGCACACCCAGCCAGAAATGCGGGACCGAAATGCCCGAGAGCGCGATAAAATTGGCCCCGTTGTCTATCCAGGTGCCTTTGTTTACCGCCGCCGTAATGCCCATGCCAATCCCGATAAGTAGCGCAATCAGCATGGCCCACAGCGACAACTCCAGCGTGACCGGCAGCTTGCTGGCGATAAGCTGCAATACCGGTTCCTGCGTGCGCAGCGAAATGCCGAAATCGCCGTGCAGCGCATTGCCGACCCAGTGGAAATACTGGCTCGGGATCGGATCGTCGAGATGGTATTGCGCGCGTAATTGCGCGATCACCGCCGGATCCCGCTCTTCACCGGCCATCGCGGTAACCGGATCCCCCGGCAGCAGTTTTTGCAGCGAGAACACCATCAGCGTGACCAGAAACAGGGTGGGCACGGCGGAAACCAGACGTTTTACTATCAACTCAAGCATATAAGTCCCTCTCGTTCCGGCTGGCGGATCACTGCGTCAACTGCACGCCCTGCAAGCGGATAAGCCCGTCCGGATACGGCGTAAAGCCCGTGACTTTCTTGCTCATGCCAAAGATGCGCGGTTCAAAATAGAGATACACCAGCGGTTGATCGATGTTCTCCTGATCGACGATTTTCTTGTACAGCGCCTTGCGTTGCTCGACGTCGCTGGTCTGACGCGCGCTCAGCAGCCACGCGTCGACCTGTGGATTACTGTATTTGCCATCGTTGAGCGCGCCTTTGCTGGCGAGGAAAGAGTAGATGCTGCCATCGGGATCCGGACGACCGGACCAGCCTGACATACTCAGCTGGAAATCGCCGCGCTGCTGTTTGTCGAGCAGGGTGGCAAACTCGGTCATTTGCAGATTCAGGTTGATGCCTGCTTCGCTCACCATCGCCTGCAACACCTGCGCCACCTGCTGCGAGGTCGGATTGTTGGCGACCAGCAGGGAGATATTCAGCGGCGTTTTCACTCCGGCTTCGGCCAGCAGGGCTTTTGCCTTGTCGACGTTTCGCGCGGCGATGGGCAGATTGACGTGATAAGGGCTGACCGGCGAGAACGGCTGGTTGGCGGGCGTAAACTGGCCTTCGAACACCACCTGATTCAGCGCTTCGCGGTCAATCGCCAGCGACAGCGCCTGCCGGACCTTGGCCTCTTTGGCAAGCAACGTACCGGTGTTGGCGCTGCCGTTGCCGGTATTGACCGTCAGCCCCATATATCCCAGCCCCGTCACCTTGGCGAGCGCGAGTTTGGCATTGTTTTTCACCGTGTTGACATCGGTCGGGGCAATCCCTTCGGTCAGATCAAGGTCGCCCGCCTGAAGATTGGCAAGGCGCACAGACGCATCGGGAATAGGCAGGAACACCACTTTGTCGAAATGGTAGGCCGACTTGTTCCAGTACTGTTCGAAGCGCTTGAGCACAATGCGGTCCTGCTGCACGCGGCTGACGAACTCATAGGGACCCGAGCAGACCGGGTGCGCGGCGACATTGCCTTTGGCAGTCGCCTGTGGAGCCATCATCGCCCCCGCGCGGTCGGTCAACTGCATCAGCAGCGCGGCGTCGGGATTTTTCAGGTGCAGCTTGACGCTGTAGGGACCGGCGACTTCGACCGATTCGATGGAAGAAATTTCACTCTTGCGCAGCGAGGCGGGCAAGGTGAGATAGCGGTCAAGATTGTATTTGACCGCCTCGGCGTCAAACTTTTCACCGTCGTGGAACACCACGCCCTGACGCAGATTCAGGGTCAGCGTTTTACCGTCGTCGCTGTAGGACCAGTCGGTTGCAAGGCCGGGGACTATCGACAGATGCTGATCGACATCCACCAGACGATCGCACATTGCGCTGAACACGAAACGGCCGTAATAGGTGCGGGCCGTTGCCGGATCCAGCTGATCCGGATCGGCACCCAATCCGATGCGCAGGGTGCTTTCGGCATGGGCAAGACCGGCGCTGCCCAGCAGCAGCAGGGCACTTAGCGAGGCGGAGAGCCGAGGGCGAAATTTCATGGTGTGGTTCCTTCAGTGGTATTGGCGTTGTGTGAAGTCGCCAGCTGAGTGCTGGCCTGTTCGAATAGGGCGCGGCGCAGGGTAAAGGCGGCAGACGGCGGCGGGATAAGCACGGCAGTGCGCGAACGCAGCAGCTCGGACCAGCGATGGCAGGCCACCTGACGCGAATCGTCAACATTTTCGAGGCGCGGTTCCACTTGGCGGCAATGGTCGTTGGCGTAGGCGCAGCGCGTGTGGAAACGACAGCCGCTCGGCATGTTGGCCGGATTGGGCATGTCGCCCTGCAGCATATCCACCGGACGTTTTACGCCGGGCGTCAGCAGCGGAGCCGAGGCAATCAGCGCCTGCGTGTAGGGGTGCAGCGGCGCGTCGAAAATATCATCGACTTTTGCCAGCTCGACGATTTGCCCGAGATACATGACGGCCACGCGGTCGCTCATATGGCGAATAACCGCCAGCCCATGCGCCACGACAATCATCGTCAGCCCGAATTGCTGCTTGAGGCTTTCCAGCAGATTGACCACCTGCGCCTGCACGGAGACGTCCAGCGCCGAGACGGGTTCGTCGCCCAGCAGCAGTTTCGGCTCCGAGGCCAGCGCGCGGGCGATGCCGATACGCTGGCGCTGACCGCCGGAAAACTCGTGCGGATAGCGCTGGCTGAAGGCGGCGGGCAGGCCGACGGTGGTCAGGAGTTCCCTGACCCGATCGCGCCGTGCGGCGGCATCGGGCACGATATTGTGCAGCCACAGCGGTTCACCGACGATCTGCTCGACGGTCATGCGCGGGTTCAGCGAGGCGAACGGATCCTGAAAGATGATTTGCAGCTCGCGGCGCAGCGGTTTCATCTCGGCCGGGGTCAGGCGGCTGATATTCTGCCCCTGATAAAAGACGTCTCCTTCGGAGGCGCGCAGCAGTTGCAGCAGCAAACGGCCCAGAGTCGATTTACCGGAACCGGATTCGCCGACAATCGCCAGTGTTTCCCCCTGATAGACGCGCAGCGACACGCGGTCGACGGCCTGCACGCCCGGCGTTTTACGAAATAGCGAGGGGGGACCCTTGAACACTTTGCTGAGGCCGACGGCCTCGAGAATAGGGCGCGGGGGAGTATTCACGGCATCGCCTCCAGTGAGGATTGCAGGGAAAAGTGTTGCTCGAGCGGTGCCTTGAAGCAGGCAACCTGATGACCACTGCGGCCGAGTGTGGCAAGCGCCGGGCGCTGCTGATGACATTTCAGGTCGGCGAACGGGCAGCGCGTGGCGAAACGGCAGCCTGCGGGCATGTCGGCAGGCAGCGGCACGGCACCGGGAATAGTCGAGAGTGCGCCCTGACGCGAAGCCAGTGACGGCATCGATCCCATCAGTCCGATGGTGTAGGGATGCTGCGGATCGTTGAACAGATCGGCTACCTCGCCCTGTTCGACGATCTGCCCGGCATACATCACGGCCACGCTGTCGGCGACTTCGGCCACCACGCCGAGGTCGTGCGTGATAAGCAGCATGGCAGTATCGCTCTGCTCTTGCAGGCGGTTGAGCAGCGCCAGAATCTGCGCCTGAATCGTCACGTCGAGCGCGGTCGTCGGCTCGTCGGCAATCAGCAGTTTCGGGAGGTTGACCAGCGCCATCGCAATCATGATTCGCTGGCGCATGCCGCCGGAAAGCTGATGCGGATAGGCTTTCATGCGAAGTTCCGGGGCGGGTATCTGCACCTGTTGCAGAATCGACAATGCCTGATCCTGCGCCTGCTGTTTATCGACGCCCTGATGGCGCATCACCGCTTCGGCTATCTGCTCACCCAGCGTCAAGGCAGGATTGAGCGAGGTCATCGGCTCCTGAAAAATCATCGCGATATCCCGTCCGCGCAGGTCGGCATACTGGCGCTCCGACAGTGCAAGCAGGGATTGACCGCTGAAATTGACGTGGCCCTCCAACACCTGTGCGCTCTGCGGCAGCAGGCCCATCAATGCCAGCGAGGTTACACTTTTTCCGCAGCCCGACTCACCGACCAGCGCCAGCGTTTTACCGGCCTCGATGCGCAGGGAGATGCCATCCAGCACGCTGGCCGGACTGCCGCGAAACTGCACCTTGAGGTTGTTAATTTCCAGTACGGACGGTGCCGCATGTTCTGGGGTCGTCATCAGAGGGACTCCTCATCGTCATGATGTAGCGTGGCGATCAATGCGTTTTGCAAAAACAGCAGGTGTTCGCGCATTACCCGGGCCGCCTCGAGCGGTTCACGCGCGGCGATATGTTCGATGAGGCGGCGATGGTGATGGTCGTAGATGTCGAGACGTTCCTGATTGCGCGCACGGTCGCGCACCGCCTGCCAGCTCGGGTCGCGGCGGATGGCGTCGACCGCGTCGAACAGCCCGAGCAGCAGACGATTGCCTGCGGCATCGGCGATGGCGCGGTGAAAGGCGCTGTCCCACAGTTCAATCTGGTCGGCATCGTCGGCTGCAAGCTGCGTCATTCTGTCGAGCAGTCGCCACATCAGCTGTATCTGTTCAGGCGTGGCGCGCAAGGCGGCGTATTTCGCCAGACCCGGCTCGATTTGCAGCCGCGCTTCCATGACTTCCAGCAGGTTCGATTGTTTCGGCAGTGCCTGCAGGCTGAGCGGCTGGGCCGGAGCTTTCGGGCCGATAAACGTCCCCTTGCCCTGTTTGCGCCAGATACGGCCTTCTTCAACCAACACGTCAAGCGCGCGGCGGATCTCGCGACGACCCGCGCCAAAACGCTGAGCCAGATCCCGCTCCGGCGGCAGGGGCTGGCCTTCATGCGGATGCTGCTCGATAAGCAGGCGCAGCTGTTCCAGCGCCGAATGCGAGTTTCCCGTCGCCTGCGGGCCAACGGGTTGAAGGGACGATGTCTGCGTGTGTGGCGTCTCTGGCATGGTTCGTTACGCTTTGTGTCGAAAAGAGATAAACACGGCATTGCACAAATCGAACCAATATTGGTTTGGTTCAGAAAAATATCAGGGTAATTATTTTAATTAGTATATTTTTCAGTTAGATAATTTTTGTAAATTCATGAATCAATCAGAGAAGGTTCGGCTGTGTCAATGCCCCAAATTGATCAGGGACTTCGCCAGCCTGCACCGGGGCAGCGCAACTTGTGAAAAGGCAGGGGGTTGTATAGATTAAAAACAAGAGGGGATTTCGCGCAGTAATCATTGATGAATGAAAGGGATAAGGAATGAGAACGTTGAAGCTTGGCCATTCGGGCCTTGAAGTCTCTGCGGTGTGTCTGGGCTGTCTCACCTATGCGCCGAAAGAGGCGAGCGGATATACCTGGTCGCTGGATGAGGCCGAAAGCCGCCCCTTTATTCGTCGGGCGCTGGAACTTGGCATCAACTTTTTTGATACCGCCAACTCCTACTCCAACGGCGTCAGCGAAGAGATTCTGGGCCGCGCGCTCAAGGACTATGCCCATCGCGACAACGTGGTGGTCGCCACCAAACTGTATAATCCCCTGCGTAGCGGCCCGAACAGCAAAGGGTTGTCCCGCAAGGCTATCATGACCGAATGCGATGCCAGCCTGCGCCGTCTCGGCACGGATTATATCGACCTCTACCAGATTCATCGCTGGGATTATGAAACGCCCCTCGAGGAGACACTGGAAGCGTTGCACGACCTGGTCAAAGCGGGCAAGGTTCGCTATCTGGGTGCCTCGTCGATGTTTGCCTGGCAATTTTCCAAGGCTTTGCAGGTGGCGAAATACAATGGCTGGACGCGGTTTATCTGCATGCAGAACCACTTGAATCTGCTGTATCGCGAGGAAGAGCGCGAAATGCTGGGCCTGTGTGAAAGCGAGGGGGTGGGTGTTACGCCGTGGAGTCCTCTGGCGCGCGGCTTGCTGGCGCGTCCTTGGCAGCAACCGACCGATTCACTGCGCCACGGGCATGACCGTTTTGCCAGACAACTCTATGCCGCCACCGAAGACGCCGATCGTCGTGTGATTGACGCGGTCACAGAGGTAGCTGCCGAGCGCGGGGTGAGTCAGGCGCAGATAGCACTGGCCTGGGTTTATCGACATAAATCGGTGGTTGCCCCCGTGGTTGGCGCAACCCGATTCGCGCATCTCGATGATGCCGTCGCCGCCAGCGAACTGGTGCTGAGCGCCGAGGAGATAGCCCGGCTGGAAGCGCCCTATATTCCGCACAACGTAGCCGAGCACGATTGAGAATCAGAGAATTTCTTCGTCTTCCTGCCAGACCCCGGCCATGACGGTTTCCAGCTTTTTAAACAGCCGATAGCGCGGCTCGTGGAAGGCAAATTGCTCAGGATTCGGCAACAGAGGCCGGGCGGTCACCTTTACCGCCTGCGCCACCCCTGCCGACAAGTCTTGCCAGATTCCGACGCCGACCCCCGCGCAGATAGCCGCGCCCAGCGCACCGGTCTCTTTGCATTCGGTCACGTTAATCGGGATGCCGAGCACGTCGGCAAACATCTGCGGCCAGATACAGCTGCGCGCCGCGCCGCCCGAAAGCGTAGCCTTCTCGAAGGGGATCCCGGCCGCACGCAGTCTGTCGATGTGCGCGCGATGGGCGAAGGTCACGCCTTCAAACAGCGCGTAAAGCATGTCGGCTCGCGTGTGCCAGCCGCCAAGTCCATAGAAACCGGCCTTCGAAAGTCCCTCCTTGCGACCGGAATAGAGATAGGGATGATAGAGAGGCAGGGCTTTGTTGGCGGTGACGTGCGCGACGATATCGCTGCTGCGCGCCGCACCCTGACCGGCGCGGCCATCGTCGAACTCGCGCAGGAACCAGTCGAGGTTGGCCGCCGAGGTCGCGCTGGCTTCTATTGCCATATAGCGGTCGCGTTCGATAATCGAATTCATGAATACCGGGCGCAAATAGTCAGGTTTATCGACGACCACCTGATTGATGCTCCAGGTGCCTGCCACAATCGAAGCTTCGCCGGTATTGACGACGCCGGATCCGACTGCGCTTGCCACCACGTCGAAGATGCCTGCAACCACCGGAATGCCGACAGGCAGTCCCGTAAGCGCGGCAGCCTGCGCGGTAATGTGGCCCACGACGTCACAGGATTCGTTAAGCGGAGCAAGCAGCGGCAGGGCATCTTCAATGTCGTAGAGCGCCATCAGTTCGCGGTCATAGTCGCGCGAGGCGTAATACAGCAGGCCTGCACCGGCGGCGTCCGAGTAGTCGGATGAAATCACACCGGAGAGGAAATAGGCGATAACGTCTTTCGCCAGCAGAAAATGGCCGATATGGGCATAAACCTCCGGCTGATGGCGCTTGAGCCAGCTAACAAGAACCGGCGTGGCGGCCGGCCACGGTTTTTGCAGCGAGCGCTGGTAGATAACAAGGTCGCGTCCTTCAAGTTCAAGCTGCTGTACTCGTTCGTGCGCACGATTGTCGATAGACTGAATGCCCAGCAGCGGTCGTCCCTGTTTATCGAGCGCATACACGCCGTTGCCATGACCCGCCGCGCCTACCGCGAGCACCTGCACATTCCTCTGAGAAACCTGTGCCAGACAGGCGCGAACCGCCTGGGTAACCCCCTGATAAATGTCTTCAATGGGTCGCTCGGCATAGCCCGGCTGCGGCTGATGCGTCTCTCCGGCGCATTCGGCCACGGCAAGCACGGTGCCTGCCAAATCAAACAGCACCGCTTTAATCATCGTGTTGCCCGCATCAATGCCCAGCAAGCATCGGCTCATCTAAACCCCCTGTGGCCTTCGTGAAGAAAGCGAGGTGTGGCGATTGTAGAGGCATGAACGTCTTTATCAATGCCGTTGATATTGCTGATAAATTTCCAGTGCGTCGCGCCCGCTGACGCCTTGATGGATAATCGCCATCAGCGCTCTGACGACCTGCGACGGATTGCTGTGCTGGTACACGTTGCGGCCATACACCATGCCGGAAGCGCCTTGCGCCATCAGTGCCGCCGTTTTGTCGAGTACCGCAGACAGCTCGCCCTTGCCGCCGCCGCGCACCAGCGTCGGGCAGCGTGCCGCCTCGACAACGCGGTGAAAATCTTCGACATGGTCGGTAGGGTCCGCCTTGATGATGTCGGCACCCAGCTCACGCGCCAGTCGCACCAGCGGAACTATCTTGCCGACATCGCCAAGCGACCCGTAAGCGGCTCCCTGTCCGGCAGGAGCCATCACCAGCGGTTCAATCATCAGCGGCATGGCGTATTTTTCGCAGGCATGGCGCAGGCGACCGATATTCTCGACGCACTGGCGGAAAATTCCCGGTTCATCGGGGATCATATACAGATTGACGACAACGGCGGCGGCGTCCATTTGCAGGGCGGCAAGCAGCGGTTCATCGGGGTTGTGCAGCACCGCCCACATTTCGCGGTGCCGCGCGGCGTTATAGGCATTCCCCACATCGGTACGCAGCACCAGCGCCGGTTTGTTCTGCGTCTGTTCCTGCAATAGATCGGCCTGACCATAGTTGACCTGAATGGCGTCGGGCCGAGCGGCAATCAGGCTATTCATGACACCGGCGATATCCTCCAGTCCTATCAGGAAGTCGGGTTCATTGGCTATGCCGTGATCGATAGCCACATCGAGGCATTTTCCGTTGTTGAACAGGCGGTTAAGTCTGACTTTATGACTGACTGGCATGACGGGATCCCTCTTGGACATGCAATGGATAAAGCCCGGTCAGCCCGTGCAGGCTGGCGAGGCGGGAAAGGGTGGTATCAAGCTGTTGCGCACGCTGGGTGGCGTCCCAGCCTAGCTCGCTTGCGACAAGGTCAGCCAGCTCCTGCACGCGTTCGGCGGTAAGCATGCCGCCAATTGCCATGGGGGTGCGGCGGACCAGCAGATCCTCCAGCGTCTGCACCTGCTCATGATGAATCAGATAGCGCAGCTCGTTGCGGCTGTAGTCGGCGAAATGCATCAGGGGACTGTCCGGCTCACTGACCATAAAGGCGGCGATGGGCGCAGCCGCCGTGCCGTAACGGGTCAGAAGTTGGCCGACGCGCTCGGCAGTCAGGCCGCTCTGTCTACTCACAAGCTGGATCCACGCGGTTTTGCGTTCGGGAAGCGGGTAATCCCTGCCGCCGCCGATGGCTAGATCGCCGGTAGAGACGTTGCGCGTTCTGCCCAGCAGCTTCAGGACCTTGTCGGCCGCCTGTTCGCCAAATTTGCGAAACGTCGTCCACTTGCCGCCCACCAGACAGAGGGTGGAATAGTAGCGAGTGGCATCGGGCGGCAACAATACCAGCGTATGATTGCGGGAAATGCGCCCGTTGACTTCCGTATCGCTCGCCGGAAGCGGGCGCACGCCGCTGAACGTATAAAGCACGTCTTCGTCTTTCACCGCAATATGTGGGAAGACGAACTTCAGCGACTGCAAGATATAGCGTTGTTCGTCGGCGCTGCAGGCCACGTCGTCGGGATTATCGATGCGAATATCCGTCGAGCCGACCAGCACATTGCCGTACCACGGGAACATGATGCACACGCGGCCTTCCTTGTTCTCGTAATAGACCATCTCGCCGTTGAGCGCCGCCAGCAGAAGCGGATGGCGGATAATCAGATGCGATCCCTTGGTGCCGCCAATCAGATTTTTACTTTTTGCGGGTTGTCTGAGTGTGGAATTGAGGCGGTCTATCCACGCGCCCGTCGCATTGACCACGACATGAGGACGCAGGGTAAAGGTGTGTCCGCCGAGCTTGTCCCTGAGGGTAAGGGTTTCCCCGTCGCTTGCGACCAGTTGGACATAATTGAGGGCCAGTGCCTGCGGGTTGGCCTGTTCGGCATCATTGACCAACTCGACGCCCAATCGCTCGGGCGCGCTTATCCAGCCATCATAATAGGTCGCGCTGCACTTTACCCAGTCGGCAAAATCGGGCCAGCGCTGGCGGGTTGCCGTGTCGCCGTTCAGCTGGTGGCGTGGCATCGAGCCATATTGCCGCGTGTAGAGGTCATACATCGACAGCCCGGTTTTAATGATCAATGCGCCACGGCGTGACGGGCGTTCGCTGAGGCGTAGAAAGCGTTTACCGGCGTTGACCAGCCCACCGCTCCAGCTATCGATGGGCACAGTGGTGCGCAGCGGGGCAACATAATGCGGGGCATTTTTCAGCAGCCTGTCGCGCTCCTGCACCGACTCTTTGACCAGCGAAAATTCGCCGGTTTCAAGGTAGCGCAGACCGCCGTGGATCATCCGCGACAACGCACCGCTCGCGGCCTGACACCAGTCACCCTGTTCCACCATAATCACCGGAATACCCTGCAATGCCAGCTCGCGAAAGGTGCTGATGCCGTTGATACCGCCGCCGACAATCAGCACCGGCGTTTCGGTCAGTGATTCCATGCGCCTGATTTTATCGGCGCGTTGCGAAGTGATGTTGTCCACTGAATGCTCCCTTTGCTTCCTCCCGTCGCCGCTATCCGTCTGGGCGTGCCCGGCCCGACCGCCACAGGTGCAGCGAACAAAGGGATAAACAGCGGGAGGTGAAATTGAAATTTTTGTTGGCTGGACGCTATGTCTATGAGAGGTATAGGGTAGAAAATCAGGGAAGGGCAATGTCTTGATTGTTAATTGTTACCAGTTTGTGATCTGGGTCGGCGGATAAGGAAATTTCTGTCTGTTTCTTGCAGTGCGTGAGAAAAGTGGAAGGCGCTGCCAGCCCCGGAACACGCGAGCGTGAGGCCGTGACGTTGGTGGCCTGCCGACCCATGAGAGTAACGCGCTAAACATTGATCTAGGTCAATGACATCAGGAGATAGCATAATTTATGACTGACTCTAAGAAATAGCTGATTTTTTCCCCTGACGTGCCATGTTATCTTCTGCGCCATTATTAAGACGTCTATGCCTGATATAACATTATCAGTGAAGTGGAATTAGCATGATTTTATTAACCGGTGCGGCAGGATTTATCGGCTCTAATGTATTATTGGCGTTGAATAAAGCCGGCATAAATGATGTGGTAATTTGCGACACGCTGGGGCGCGGTGAAAAATGGCGAAATATTATCGACTGTGAATTCAGCGATTTTATTCCTCTCGATAACCTTGAAGCTTGGCTGGAAAAAAGCCCCGAACTCGATGCCGTTATTCATCTTGGCGCGAAATCCTCCACGACCGCCGTCGATGCCGATGAAGTTCTGGTCAATAATGTCTCGCGTTCGCTCAAACTGTGGCAATTTTGCGCCAGACAGGGCGTCACTTTTATTTACGCCTCCTCTTCGTCAACTTATGGCGATGGATCCCGCGGCTTCAAAGACCATCAGTCCCCGCGCTTTCTCAACCAGCTCAACCCGCAGAATCTTTATAGCTGGAGCAAGAATATCTTTGATCTGCGGGTGGCGCGCGACGTCGAAAATCCCGAGGTCAAGACCCCGCCTCACTGGTATGGCTTAAAACTATTTAATGTCTACGGGCCGGGTGAATTTCGTGCCGGGACATTGAAGAGTTCAGTCGGCAAAATTTGTTATTCCGTCTTGCAGGATAAACCCGTGACTCTGTTTAAGTCAGCCTCACCGGAATATGATGACGGCGAGCAGTCGCGAGATTTTATTTATATCGATGACGTCACAGAAGTGATCAAGTGGTTATTAACCCATAAACCCAAGTCGGGATTATATAATGTGGGCACCGGTGAATCGACGACCTTTCTGACCATTGCCCAGACCGCTTTTGAACTCTCTCGTAAAAGCCAGAAAATTAATTTCGCCCCTACTCCCGATATTTTCAAAAACAGCACTCAAGATTTTACCCAGGCCGATATCACCAAAATACGTGCGGCGGGTTATACCCATAACTTCACCACCTTGCGCGAAGGAATGGCCAAATATCTCCATTATCTACGCCAAAGAGTGCAGGGCTAACCCCCGTCTGCGGCGTTTCGCGCAGCAGACCCTGCGCGCGTTAAAACCTGCAAAAACGTTTTCCTCGGCGAATACCTTATGTATATGATGGAAAGATAAGGTATTTATCAAATCTATCTGAGGAGAATGTATGAGCGTTGAACGCGTCCAGCAATTTCTGGCCGAGCATGCGCCTGAAACGACCGTGACGGTACTTGAGAAAAGTACCGCAACCGTCGCCGAAGCCGCAGAAGCCTTTGAGGTCGAAAGCGGGCAGATTGCCAAAACGCTGTCGTTTCGAGTGAATGATGATGTGGTTTTGCTGGTCATGGCCGGGACCGCAAGGATCGACAACAAGAAATACAAGCAGCTGGTTTCGGCGTTAAAGCGCGCATGTTGCCTTTCGAAGAGGTCGAAGCCTTGACCGGGTATCCGCCGGGCGGCGTGTGTCCCTTCGCGCCTGCCGAAACCGTTAAAATCTTCTGTGACCACAGCCTGACCCGTTACGAAGAGGTGCTTCCCGCCGGAGGCAGCGTGAATTCCGGCGTCAGAATCGCGCCCGACAAACTCGCGACCATTACCGGTGCTCGGTGGATTGATGTCACCTGCTGATATTTTTGCGCCTATCAGGACGCTGGCGACATATTAAACGGCGTAACGACACTCACGCTGGAAAATACCACAGGGAGATCAGGATTAACGGCGGGAATAAAGGCGTGATATTCAAGAATGCTTTTGAATATATTTCGCGCATCCTGCCGTAAATCGTGCTGGATTATTAAATCCAGTTTTCCCTGCTCAAGTAAAATACGGTTATCGCTATCTAAATCGTGACCAATAAACATTTTCACCGGTCGATCCATATCGCTGAAAGCTCTTAAAATAGCGTTGTTGGCACCGCCGACACTGTAAACGGCGTTTAATGCCGAATTATTTTTTAACGCATTTTTAACAACGTTATAGGTCATGGCATCAATGCCATAGCCGCCATAAAGACGCACGGTTTCAAGCCGGGGCGCCATATGACTCAACGTTTCACAAAATCCGACCACGCGTTCCTCTTCACCGTGAAAATTTTCCGCGCCGATGACGGCCGCAATCGACACGTTTTCGTCTTTCAGCCAGCGCGCCATCATGTAGGCCGCCGTGCTGCCCGCCGAGCGATTTTCAATGCCGATATAGCGAAAACGTTCGCTTTGATACTGGTCGCTGACGAGCGTAATGACCGGGACACGCTGTTGATGAAGAAGGTCGATAACCTGCTTTAATTCGGGGCTATCCAACGCCTTGAGCACAATGCCGTAACTGTCGCTGGCGCAGCGCAACAGCAGTTTTTTTATCTCTTTGACGTCGATTTCCTCGAAAATATGCAGCCGCAGGGCAATCCTGAACGGCGCGAAATTGCCCATCTCGGCGAGCAGGGCGTCGGTAACCATCTGACTAAATCGGGCAGGGGTGTGCATGATGACATCCACCGTAATCGTTCGGCCGCTGGCAAGGGCATTGCGTTGCTGCGTTTCCAAATCTTTTATCGCCTGTTCGATACGGCGCTGTGTCTGCGCATGAACCGCGCCACGACTGTGCAGCGCTCTGTCTACCGTCGCCTTGCTGACCCCTGCCTGCTGGGCGATCTGCTTGATGGAGAATTTCATTTGAGGTTTTTTTGAGGTTGTCTGTTTCTATTGTTGTCTAAATGTATCTGCTATTGTGCCGAATTGTTAACTGTTATTTTCTGTTTTCCTCAATTTTTCTCATAAACGAATGAGGGAAGAGCGCAAATGAGCGTTATTTCCGCAAGGCTATTTCGTTTAATGGCGAAAAATGCGCTAAGGATATTTTTCAATAATGAAAAGAAGTACAAGTATTGTGGTTAATATAATCGGGGTAGTCTTAATCTTGCTGGGGTTAATATTAGCGGGAGGAGGACTTTATTTAATAACATTGGGCGGTTCCTGGTTTTATCTTATTGCCGGTTTGGCAATGGCAGGCTGCGGCGCAGGATTAATCAAGAAGCGTGCCTGGGCATTGCCGCTGGCATGGGGCTTGCTAATCTTCAGTTTGCTGTGGGCCTTTTATGAAGTGGGCACCGATTTCTGGCAATTAGTGCCGCGCACCGTGGCCTTTTTGGTCGTTGCGCTTGTCGTGACGCTGTGCGCACCGCTGCTGCGAAAAGCCGCGGGTGGAAAAGCGCTGGGCTGCAAGCCTTCTGCGGCGCTTTCGGTCGTGCTGGTGGCCGCCATCGTTGCGATTTTCGCCAA
This sequence comes from Rouxiella chamberiensis, assembly GCF_026967475.1. Classification (NCBI taxonomy): domain Bacteria; kingdom Pseudomonadati; phylum Pseudomonadota; class Gammaproteobacteria; order Enterobacterales; family Yersiniaceae; genus Rouxiella; species Rouxiella chamberiensis. The sequence continues at coordinate 808,518 of NZ_CP114058.1, forward strand.
TATGTTCCGTCCGCATGCTGAGGTCGAGGCGACCGATACCCACGCGGCACCGGTTATCGAAAAATCGGCAGGCGAGGACAGCGGCAGTGATTGGCCCGCCTGGGGGCGTAATGCCATGGGGCAACGTTTCGCGCAGTTCAGCCAGATCAATACTTCCAACGTGAAGGGATTGAAAGTTGCGTGGACCTATCGCACCGGCGATCTCGCGACCAACGGCGCGGAATATCAGGTGACGCCGTTGAAAATCGACGACACGATGTATCTCTGTACGCCAATCAACAAGGTTATCGCGCTCGACCCGACCACCGGTAAAGAGAAGTGGAAATACGATCCCAACGTTAAACAGACACCGGCCAATAAAAACTGGAAGCGCTGTCGCGGCGTGAGTTATGCGAATCTGGACACGCTTCCTGTCGAGCAGAATACCGCTGCGGTTGACACGGCCGCGGCTTCCTGCCGCAAACGCATCATCAGCACCACCATCGATGCCCGTCTGTTTGCGCTGGATGCCGAGACCGGCAAAGTCTGTAGCGATTTTGGCGACAACGGCTATGTCGATTTGCTCAAGGGCCTGGGTCCAACGGCTCCGGACTCCTACTATCTGACTTCGGCACCGCTGGTGGCCGATGGCGTCATCATGGTCGGCGGCAAACTCAATGACAACCTGACTACCGGTGAAGCGTCCGGCGTGGTGCGCGGTTTTGATGTCCGTACAGGCAAACTGCTGTGGGCATGGGATCCTTCACGTGGCCCACGCGACAGCTCGCCGCTGCCGGACGGTGAAACCTATGCCATCGAGTCGCCAAACTTCTGGGGAACGGCGGCCTATGACAGCAAACTCGGTCTGGCCTATTTCCCTACCGGCAACCAGACGCCTGACTTCTGGACCGGCAACCGCCATGCGTATTCCGATGAATACAATGATTCCGTTGTCGCTATCGAATTGAAAACCGGTAAAGAGCGGTGGCATTTCCGTACCGCCAATCAGGATCAGTTCGACTATGACGTCTCTTCCCAGCCTATCCTCTACGATTTGCCGGGCAAAGACGGAACCATCACGCCGGTGCTTATTCAGTTGACCAAACGCGGGCAGATTTTCGTGCTGGATCGCCGCACGGGTCAACCTGTGTTCCCGGTCGAAAATCGCAAGGTCTCCACCGATGCGATGCCGGGCATGAAGGTTTCTCCGACACAGCCGTATTCTTCACTTTCCGTGGGAACCACGGCGTTGAAAGAGTCGGATATGTGGGGCGCATCGATTTTCGATCAGCTTTACTGCCGCATCCAGTTCAAGGAAATGCGCTGGGAAGGCGAATTCACGCCGCTTTCAGACAAGAAACGCACCCTGATTTATCCGGGGTATTACGGTGGCTTTAACTGGGGCGGCGGCGCAATCGATGCCTCTACCGGCACGCTTATCGTCAACGATATTCGTATGGCGCAGTGGGGCCGCTTCATCAAACGTGAAGAAGCGGTGCGTGTAGGACTGAAGCCGAGCACCGAAGGCGAATACTCGACCCAGAACGGCACGCCGTGGGGCGTTGAGCGCTCGATGTTTGTCTCGCCGATGGGCGTCCCTTGCTTCAAGCCTCCGTTTGGATCACTGACCGCCATTGACCTGACGACCGGGAAAACCCGCTGGCAGGTGCCGATGGGCAGCATTCAGGATGCACCGGTAGCCGGCATTGTCCCGGGCATGCGCATTCCTCTCGGCATGCCGACAATGGGCGGTCCGCTGGTCACCAAGGGCAATCTGACCTTCTTCCACGGCACGCTGGACTACTATGTCCGCGCATTGGACAACACCACTGGTGAAGAGCTGTGGCGTGGTCGCCTGCCGGTCGGCGGGCAGGGCGCACCGATGTCGTACCTCGACAAAGATGGCAAGCAGTACATCGTTGTCGTTGCAGGCGGCGCAACGCGCACCGGCACCAATGACAATCGCGGCGACTATGTCATCGCCTACGCACTGCCGTAAACTTAGGGGTTAACCCACACCAAAACCCCGCGTTTGCGGGGTTTTTTTCAACCATAGGCTTTCTGGTGCGCTTTTTTGCGTTTCAGATAATCATCATCGGCGCGCAGGCGGTCCCAGTATTCTTTGAAGATAGCGGCGGAGGCGGCTTTCTCTTCATTGATATTGCGCGGGTGCAGGCTGCGGTCTTCGGCGTATTTTCGTCCGCCGGGATAATTGGCATAGCGACGTGCACGGGTATAGCCCATCTGAATGAACTTTCTTGCCATATCCATGCCGACAAAATCGTCTTTTTTGCGGTACTCTTCAAAAAGCGCCATGATAGCCTTGGCCGACACCTCCGCGATGGCGGGCGTTTTGAAACGCCAATGCGGCAAAATTTCGGACTTGTAGGGCTCTACCATCAGCACCCCCTGTTCCCCGCGTCCCACCTGATACAACTCTGGATGCTTGCGAAAATCGATGGTGTCGAAATCCTGCTCGTAATCAAATTCCTTCATAGTGCTCCCTCTCTCATGCTTTCCCTCGGCCTGTACACCTTATGCATTCAGTGTAGTTGAGTGAGCGTGAGGCGTTTGCCATCAGGAAAAGCCTTAGGTCCGCGTTGACCACCAGCACAGTAGCGAACCGGCGCTGACCATGGCGGCCCCTTGCCAGAAAAACAGCGTTAGAGACGAATCAAGAATGAAGGCGGCAAGCATGGCCGAGATGACCGGAATAAAATAGGACGCCGTGGCAAGCAAGGTCACATTGCCGTGCAGAATGCCGACGTTCCAGGCGGCATAGCCAAAGCCCATCGCGGCGGCGGCCAGCGCAAGGTAGAGAATAACGTGCAGGTCAACATGAAAGGCAGGCTGTGGACCGGCAAGATATTTAATCCAGAGCGTTAGGGCCGTCAGCATAAAGAACCAGCGTAATGCCGTTGCTGCCCCGCGCCATTTTTTTAGTGATGACACAGTAAACCGACCAGATGATCGCCCCGCCGAAAGCAAGCCCGTAACTGAGCGGGTTGGAGAGCAGATTGTTGCCTATCTGCGTCAATGAAAAGCCCTGACTGCCGCCCAGCACCCGGCTGATTCCGGCGAGGGCAAGAATGATGCCCGGCACAATCAGCCAGCGGGCTTTCTGCCGATAAACCAGCACGGTAAGGACAATGGTCATGCTCGGCCAGAGATAATTGACCATGCCCACCTCTATGGCCTGCGAACGGGTCGTGGCAAATCCGAGCGAAAGAGACAGGCAGAGTTCGTAGCAGACAAACAGCAGGCTTGCGCACAGCAGATAGGCTTTTGGGAAGGTTTTTATCTTTGGAAAACCGACGGTGAACAACAACAGCAGTGAACTTAGGGAGTAGATTGCCGCCGCGCCGCCAACCGGCCCCAATCCTTCGCTCACGACTCTTATCAGGCCGACAATGGCGCTCCACAAAACAATCGCCACAAGACCAATCAGTGTGGCTTTCCTAGACGTCATCATTCCCTTGCCTCGCCGTAAACGCTGGTTCGCTGTCTCCGATGAAACAACGAAATGTGTAAGAATCTGAGGGTGTTGCGAGAGTGTATTCCTGAAAGGCAGGGATTAAAAGCAGGATGTCACCGTGCGTTAATGGATGACAACCGGAAATGACGGTAGCGGGCGCGTTATCGGCAGAGCTACTTTCGTGCGGTGCCTGACTGGGCTTTTATTGCCTCGGCCAGTTCCGCGATATAGCGGTCGGCGAGCAGTTCAACGGCGTCGCTGCGTGTGGTATTGGCAAGCTGGGCGAGTTGATCGATTTTTCTCAAAACAGAGGTTCTAAGGGAAAGGGAAACGGCTTTCTTTCTGACTTTGCTCAGGGAAACGCCTTTCTCGGCGGGCGAGATGGGCGAGACGCTGGCGTTGAGCGCTTCGGTCATCCAGCGCAGCGCCTTTTTATCCAGTTGACCATTCTCCACCAGTTGATAGGTATGCGCCGCCTTGCTGTATTTTATTTCGGCGCTATAACTGTCTCGAAGTTCTTTCAAGGCGCGCGTCAACGTCGGCTCGGAGCAGGCAAGCTGCGAGATGATCTTTTCCGAAGAAACCGGCTGTCCGGAAGACAGCAAAAGCGCCAGGCGAAATATTCGGGCTTGTCTTGTACTGATTTGCATAGTTAATCATGGCCCGAAAAAAGGTGAATGGCGCTTTTGCACGGAAACAGAGGTTGGAAAAGATAAAGCTCACCGCTTTCATGATGATTTCTGCATTTGAGACTTAACTTTTCCAATAACGCGCAAAATTCTAACAAAGTTAACTTCAACCTTATCTAAATCAACTTTGACCTGTCAGCGTGACAAGCCGGACGCCATCTTGCCCACCGTCAGGCGAAATTCCGTAAATCTGTGCCTGTTCAAGAATTCTCAATGCCCAGCGACGATGGGTCGCGGGTTCGCACATCGCGCCCTGCGATTTAAACACCGCCTGACGTGAATTGAGAATGCGCAGGGCATCTTCATGGTCTGCCGACGAGACGCGGAGTGCCTGCTCGATTTTGGCTATCTGACTGGGGTGGATGGCCGTTTTGCCGACCAGCCCATGCGCCATGTCCAGCGCCAGTTCCTTCTCCAGCACACCCTGCTCGTCGATGTGTTCACACACGGGGGATGTCAGCGCAAAATCACGGGATCCAAATACCGCCACCAGCATCTTGATAACGTAACCCATGGGGCTGTCATACAGCGTCAGATTACGCGGGCGTCTTAGCGAAATAACGTTCATCAGGTCATTGCCGCCGATGCGCAGCGCCACGACGCGCTCATGGCAGGGATGCTCCGCCAGTGCCACGGCCAGCTCGCGCATTTTCGCGACGTCGAACACCTCTTCGGTTTCGAGCGTCGGCATGATGCCAAGATGGGTATTTTCGAGGATAGCCCACCATTCCGGCAGCGAGGCGAGCGTAAACTTGGGCAGTACGAGGCCGTCAATCGACGCCAGATCTTCGCGCTCGACCAGTTTTTTGCACATCGCCAGATGACGGGGGCGGATAAAAACCAGCGGTCGTTCGTTGCCGGTTTCCAGCAGTCTCGCGGCAGAAAGATTTTGCAGCACTCTTCGCAGATGGGTCAGGGCGATGGGTACCTCGGCATCGGCAATGGCGTCTTCGAGATCGATAACGATAGAGCGCAGGCCTTCGATGCGGTTTTTCAGCACGATGTCGGCGATGTCATGACGCGTGGCCGGCATATAGAGGGTAGCGCCCAGCCGGTATGGCGAAAGTCTCTTTGTCATCAATGCACCTTTTTAATAATGGTGACGGCGCGATATTGCCCCAGCCTATCGCCGACTTCGGCAATGGCGATGCCCTTTTCCTGCGCCAGATAAACCAGCAGCGCCACATCGGGGTCCTGTCTTGATCGCACCAGAATATGTTCCGGCACACGGCGCAAAACGGCGCGGGTCGCTTCGGCAATGCCCGGTTTGATTCGATTAATGCTGGAAACGTCGTAATGTTCGGCCAGAGACGTGATGACCTTTTCGCTCAGCGCCTTGAGAGAGGCGTGCTGCGCAGGCTGCCATGCACTGGCTTCGATGGCGTCGAGGTCAAGTTGTTGACGGCATTCTCCGACCGTATCGACCAGCAGGCGGCTGCATTCGAATTCACGCAGATGATCGCACTGCACACAGCCGTGCAAGCCGTCGGCGGACCAGATCGAGCGCGAAATCAGCCCGGATACCGGTGCGCCCATGATGCCGAAGGGGATAAGCCAGTCGTCGTCACTGGCGGCAAGCCAGGAACATCCGCAGGGGTCGGCAAGCACTACCAGCCGTGGCTGGGCGGGATAACCCGCACGTCCGGCGAGCGAGCGCTGCAGCTGGCCGGTGATGGCGCCTTTTCCGGTCCAGCCATCGACAAACACGATGCCCGCCGTGCCGTGGCGCGCTTCAATCCATGCCAGTGCCGTTTCGTCGATGCCGCGATCGCGAATAATACTGATGCCGTAATGTGAAGAGGCCACGCCCATTTCGCGCAGCGTTTGCTGGAGCATGACCCCGAGCGGCACGCCAGCGCGCACCAGACTCACCAGCACGATAGGCGTGTCGCCAAACCGCGCCGCCAGCGCTTTCGCGAGCATGACGCCTTCTCGTGCCAGACGGGTTGCGCCACTTTCGAGCGCGCGGGCAAAAAGATCAAGATGCCACGCCGTCGGTTCCGGCTCCTGACTCAGCATCTCGGAATAATGTCGCGCGCCGGATTGAATCAACTGCTCTTTCACCGCCACGGGCGTCATCTCGAGTTCGACGGGTTGCAGCAGGAAATGCACGTCATCTGGCAGATAGGAACCGGAAAAAGGCACAAACGCGGTCATATTATTTTTCTCCGAACAGGCGTGCGCCGATGTGCTGCGCAAACTGGCTTTGCTGCGGGATGCCATACCAGGTGCATAACTTCATGAACCGGTAATCGCTCAGGCTGTCGCCGAGGCCGATGACCGGAAAGACGCCGCGTTCGGCCCGCAGTTTATCCAGCAGATAGCGCGTAGCGAGGCCTTTTTCCACGGGGTCGGGCAACCAGGCAATATTGTTGCTGTTACGGTGGATATAGAATCCGTCCGTTGAAAACCGGGCTTCGATTTCGTCGCCAATGGCGTTGAGTTCGTCGAGCCGCGTGCTGTCGGTGTGCTTCATCACCAGATAAATCGGCGTATCGCCGTATTCATAATTGATGCGCGCCCAGGCGTTGATGTCGCGTTCGCGCATTAATTCAGTGATGTCTTGCTGCAACTGAAGCAAACGTTCGCGATAAGGCGCGAGCCGGTCGAGCATCTGCGCCTGCCACACGGCATCGGGCTGCCCCTGCGGCGTAAGGATGACCGCGCCGTGCGTCGTCACCGCCCAGGAAGTGAAAGGAATGACCACGCGCGATATCTCTTCCGTACCGCGCGCCGTGACCGGAATTAAATCAGCGTGTTGCAGCAGCCAGTCGACCAGCATTGACTGTTCTTCCGTCATGAAACTGCGCGGCGACAGCGAGCGGTCAAACGCGCCGGTGCGAAAAGGCTCAAGCGCCAGTTCGTCGACCATTTTGCGACGGGTCTGAAATAGCGTGTCGTCGAGATCGGAAAAACCACGGGATTATTCATAGCAAATGACCTCGACAACCGGCGCCACGCACTCAAGCGCCTCGATGAATAAAGGATCGACGCTGCTGGCTTCCGTTTCGATGCAAAGAAGAATGCGGTCGAACTTCTGATGCGCGACGTTATAGACGAAATTCGGAATGCCCAGCCCGTAGTTGTCCTTGAAGGCCAGCGCCGATTCGATGGCAAAGCCGGTGGCGATAGGAGAGCGGGTGGTGCAGCTGAATTTGACCTCGGCCCCCAGCAATTCGAGCCGTTCGGCGAGCAGCAGGGGTTCCCAGACAAACTCGCCGGAACCCAGCACCAGAATCTTTTCGTCGGGTGAGGCGGTGACCAGTTTGCCCAAATCGGCGGCCGAATTTGCCATGCCGAGGCGGCCCCAGCTCTGTTTGCCGATGATTTTCACATTGCCGCTGCCGGTGACATTGACATGGGGCATCACGGGCACGGGGGCGCGCGGGTTTTTCTCCCAGTGCCAATTGCCCTGAATCAGTGAAACGGCGGTAACGGGAAGCGGGCAGTGAGTTGCAATTGCCTTGCCGCTCCAGTCGGTCAGCGTCACGGCCACCACGCGCTCGAGATGCCCGAGATTGCCCTCGACCCGCAGCGCCTCCAGCAGATTGACAAAGGTATTGCCGGTGGTGGCTTCATCATCGACCATCACGATGCTTCGCGCATTGAGCACCCGCGCCCGTAACGTGGCGTCGTTTGGCAGATACAGCAGGTGATCGGTGGCGTGGCTGTGGTTTTCCTTGAACTCGCACAGCAACTGCCCTTCAACCGGATGGCGGGTCGAGGTCAGATAAACGGCGTCCTGAAAAAGTGACTTTGCCTCGTCATACACGCCCGCTCCCAGCCCGACGGCAGTTTCGGCCATGCCGACAAACACCACCGGTTGCGGTAAATCGGCGGGGATTTGTTGAGCCAGCTGTCGATAGGCGGCGCGCATAATCGCGGGTGACACGGGAATATGGCGGCCCAGCACTTTGCTGACAAACAGGAAGGCGCGCTTGGGGTTTTGCCGCTCGGCGATATCAAACAGCGCATCGAGCGCCAGCGTGCCGCCGGTGGGCGTGACCGTCAGGGTGCCGCCCGCGAGTTCGCGACGATAAATGGCGGCAGTGGGCGTAATCATGCTTTCACCTCGGCGGAAGGCATAGTTTGCAGCGTCAGGTCATAGAGCACGGCTTCGGTAAGCGGGCGCACGATGGCAGGCGTAAAGGCACTGCGCGCCAACGTTGTGACCTCGGATGCAGTCATGACGCCCAGCGCAAACATCGCAAACAGCCCGGGCAGATTGACGCCGCTGTGACGGGTATACCCTATGCCGCCGGAAGGACGCATATTGATCTCGAGCAGCACGGGCCGACCTTCGTCGTTATGGCGAGTCTGGACGTTGACCAGACCATCGGCCTGCATCAGTTCGGCGCAGCGCAGGGCAAGCTCGTAGGCTTCGCCGGACTGCTCCAGATACTGCAATGACCCCTCCTTGCGACGCGCCACGGCAGCCAGCACCTTGCCTTGACTGACCAGCATGTCCACGGAGTATTCCGGCCCCGGCAAATAGGGCATCAAGACCAGCGGCTCGAACTCCGCCTGCTGCGCAAGCGCGTGCAGGTAAAGTTCGGGGTGAACCTTGCGATTGTCAGGATGAGTAAAAGCCGCCATCGGCGGTGCGTTGTCATCAAAACGCCAAAAACCCATGCCATAAATACCGACAACCGGTTTGACGCACAGCGTCTTCGGATGTGCGGAAAGGCGATTTTGCGCCACAAGTTCCCGCAGGGCCTCGGCGTTATTCACCCGGACAGAAGGCACCACCGGCAAACCCAGCTGCTGCATGGCGGTTGCGAATGCGACCTTGTCGTCGGCCAGAGAGAAAGGGTTCGCGGACAGTGCGCCCGTCACCAGTTTCACCCCCAGCGCCTCTATTTCTGTGCGGTGGGCTTCATACCACAACGGGTGACGTCCGGCGTGAATCACCTTGACGGCATATTCTTCAATTGTCTCGGCAATAAATTGAAAACGCTGTTCATTTTCTTTTGGTTCGATCAGGGAAATATCGGCCAGAGAAAGAATTTCATTTCTTTTATTACGGTGAGAGGCAATTAAAGTTAAAGGTTTGTTTATTTTTTCAGAAAAAGTTTTAATGCTCAAAATAATGTCACGTTGCGATGACAAACCTTCCATTAGCCAAATGGTTAGACTCATTGTTTTAATTTTCCAATAATGACAAGCGAAGGAGGGATTAAATCGAGTCTAGGTGGGCGCTTTGTGCATGTCAATCATATTATGATTTAAAAAAATGCAAGTTTCGAGGAAAGGTAAAGCTGGCTTTTTAAATGTATAGTATTGTCAGCTGATGTAAAGTATTTGCATAACAGTTCTTTTAAAACAGCAAGTTAAGTATATTTCCGACTATTACGAAAAAATTCAGGTTGTGAGAATACTACCTCATGATATGATTTTTTAAACATGGATTATATTTCATAAAAATAACCCGACATCATCTCTGAGGGAATTTAAAAATGGTTTCTTTAACCAAAAACCAAACCGTTTCACTTAGCAAGCAAACTTCTTCTTTAAACCATCTTCAATTTGGATTGGGATGGGACCCGTTAAAAAAGAAAGGATTATTTGGTGGCCTGTTCGGCGGCGGTAAAGATTCCATTGATCTGGATGCGGGTTGTGTTTTGCTGGATAAAAACGGTAAAACAATCGACACCATCTGGTTTCGCAAATTAAAGTCAAATTGCGGCTCCGTTGTGCATCTGGGTGATAATTTAACCGGTGAAGGCGAGGGCGATGACGAGGTCATTACCGTCGATCTGGCGCGTCTGCCTACGCAGGTCGAATACCTGGCTTTCACGGTAAACAGCTTCCGTGGCCAGACGTTTAACGAAGTCGACAACGCCTTTTGCCGCGTGGTCGATCAAGCTAGTCATTCCGAGCTTGCCCGCTACAAGCTGACCGAGCAGGGTTCGCATACCGGCATCATCATCGCCTCTCTGGCCCGCAACGGCGGCAGCTGGGATTTCACGGCGCACGGCAAGGCTTCAAGCGGCCGAACCATTGATGACATGAATAGCGACATTGTCGCTACGGTGGTGCGCTAATGACCATGACGCCGGGCAGCAATGCTGCCATTCCTGCTCAGACCCTGACGGTGCGCGTGCTGTCGGGCGTTCCGGTCGATGCTTCCGCCTTTCGTCTTTATGCCTCCGGCAAAGTGCAGGGCGATGCCGATATGGTGTTTTACGGCCAGCCGGTTAACGACGATGCATCCATCAAGCTGGTTGGTGCGGGCACCGATACGGCGTTTACGGTCGACGTCGCTCGCCTGGGTGCCGACGTGCAAAAGCTGGCATTTACCGCAACCTGCGACGGCAGCGGAACCCTTGCCGGGTTGCAGCGGCTGGCGATTCAGGTGGAGCAAAACGGCAGCGTGCTGCTGACCGGCAACGTGGACATCACGGGCCGTCAGGAAGCCGCGCTTATCCTCGGAGAAATCTATCGCCGCAACGCCGAGTGGAAATTCCGCTTTATTGCGCAGGGTTTCAACGGCGGACTTAAACCGCTGGCGGAACATTTCGGGGTGGATATTTCCGACTCTCCAGCGCCGACGCCGACGACTTCTCCAGCGCCGCCACCCGCCGCGCCGCCGACACCGCCGCCTGCCAAAATCAATCTGAGCAAAGTGACGCTGACCAAGGATAAACCGGCCATCAGCCTGACCAAGCGAGACAACTTCGGCGAAATCCGCATCAATCTCAACTGGAATCAGAACAGCAGCGGGTCGACGGGCATGCTCGGTATGTTCGGAAAATCCAGGGGCATCGACCTCGATTTAGGCGCGTTTGTCGAGCAGCAGGACGGCGTCAAGGACGTAATTCAGGCGCTGGGCAATCGCTTTGGCAACTATAACCGTGAACCCTTCGTCGAACTGAAAGGCGATGACCGCACGGGGCAGGTCAGCGGCGGCGAATGGATGCACATCAACGGTCGCGAATGGAAAAACCTTCGTCAGGTACTGATCTTCGCCTTTATTTATGAAGGGGCTGCAAGCTGGGATAAAACCGACGGCGTCGTCACGCTGCACGTGCCCGACCAGCCGCCAATTGAAACGCGTTTAACGGAAGGCTCCAACCGCCACAACATGTGCGCCATTGCCCGTCTGGTCAATGAAAACGGTGCCATCAAGGTTGAGCGCATCAACCAGTTCTTCACCGGCCATAAGGAGATGGACAACGCGCTGGGATGGGGCTTTCGATGGACAGCTGGATCTAAATAATACTAAAAATCAGGGGCATAACATGAGTATTTTCGACAGAGTCAAAGACGCCATTACCTCGGGCCGAAGCGAACTGACTAAACAGGTCGGGCGCTTCAAGAACAAGAAGTTCATGCACGGCACCGTCGCGGTCTGCGCGCGGATTGCGGTTTCCAGCAACGGCGTGAGCAGCGAAGAAAAGCAGAAGATGATTGGTTTTCTTCAGTCTTCGCCCGAGCTGAAAGTATTCGATACACAAGAAGTTATCGATTTCTTCAATCAGCTGGTGGGCAATTTCGCTTTCGATTACGAAATCGGTAAAGGCGAAACCATGAAATACATTCTGGCACTGAAAGACCAGCCAGAGGCGGCGCAGCTTGCTGTACGCGTCGGGATTGCCGTGGCGAAAAGCGACGGAGATTTCGATCAGGACGAGCAAAACGCCGTGCGTGAAATCGCGCTAGCGCTGGGCTTCACGCCTGCCGAATTTGGTCTTTAGGATTCGTCACATTAACAGCATCACTCTGGCTTAAGGGTCAACTATGGAATCTACTCATATCGGCTTTCCTATCGAAACCGTTATCGTGTTTGTGGTACTGGCCGTCGGGGCCATTCTGATTGACCTGTTCATGCACCGTCACGACGAAGCTATCTCGCTGAAAAGTGCCTCGCTCTGGACCGTGTTCTGGATAGTCGTCGCGATGGCCTTTGCGGGCTTCCTTTATATTCATCACGGTGCCGAAGTGGCCAGCCTGTTTATTACCGGTTATGCGCTTGAGAAGGTGCTGTCGGTCGATAACCTGTTTGTCATGATGGCCATTTTCTCGTGGTTCGCCGTGCCCGACAACTATCGCCACCGCGTGCTGTATTGGGGCGTTATCGGCGCCATCGTGTTCCGCGGCATCTTCGTGGCTATCGGTGCCAGCCTGCTGATGCTCGGGCCGTGGGTGGAGATTGTCTTTGCGCTGATTGTCGGCTGGACCGCCGTGATGATGCTCAAAAGCGGCGATGACGACGATGAAATCGAAGACTATTCGCAACATATCGCCTATCGCATGGTGAAACGTTTCTTCCCTATCTGGCCGAAACTGCGCGGACATTCGTTCCTGCTGAGCCAGAAAGAGGTCGACGTGGAACTGGCCAAGCCCGAAAACAAAGATGTCACTATCGGCCGTGTCGGCAAGGCAGCACGCTACGCCACGCCGCTGATGCTGTGCCTGGCGGTGGTCGAACTGTCTGACGTCATGTTCGCATTTGACTCCGTACCGGCGGTCATCGCGGTTAGCCGTGAACCGCTTATCGTCTACAGCGCCATGATGTTTGCGATTCTTGGCCTGCGTACCATGTATTTTGTGCTCGAAGCCTTGAAGCAATATCTGGTTCATCTCGAGAAAGCGGTCATCGTGCTGCTGTTCTTCATCGCGGTAAAACTGGGTCTGAACGCGACCGATCACCTGTGGCACCACGGATACAATATTTCGGCCAACGCCAGCCTGCTGGTCGTACTGGGTGTGCTGGCTGTGGGAACCATCATCAGCGTGATGTTCCCGGGTAAAGGCGATGCCGAACAAGGTAAACAGGGCTAAGGCCCTTGCCTGAGATTTTCAATTCAACGACACAATTAAGGATATCACTATGGGCGTTTCTCTTTCTAAAGGCGGCAATGTTTCTTTAAGCAAAGAAGCACCGACCATGAAAAATGTGCTGGTTGGTCTGGGGTGGGATGCCCGCTCTACCGATGGGCAGGACTTTGACCTTGATGCCTCCGCATTCCTGCTGGCCAGCAATGGCAAGGTGCGCAGCGATGCCGACTTCATTTTCTACAACAACCTGAAATCGGCGGAAGGCTCCGTACAACATACCGGCGACAACCGCACCGGCGCGGGCGATGGCGATGACGAAGCATTGAAAATCAAGCTCGACGCCATTCCTGCCGACGTCGATAAAATCGTTTTTGTGGTCACTATCCACGATGGCGCAACCCGTCGTCAGAGTTTTGGGCAGGTTTCCGGCGCGTTTATCCGTCTGGTCAATGATGAGAACCAGCAGGAAGTGGCGCGTTACGACCTAACTGAAGATGCCTCGACGGAAACGGCGATGCTGTTCGGCGAGCTTTACCGCCACAATGCGGAATGGAAATTCCGTGCGGTAGGTCAGGGTTATGCAGGCGGTCTGAATTCGGTATGCGCGCAGTACGGCATCAACGCGTCTTGAGTCCTACCTTGGCTAATCGGCAGGCGGGTTGTCCGTCTGCCCCATAAATTGCGAATACGACAGGAGTAATAAATGGCAGTTTCTCTGACTAAAGGCGGCAACGTCTCGTTAACGAAAGAAGCACCTACGATGAATATCGCGATGGTCGGTCTGGGCTGGGATTCGCGCGTCACCGACGGCGCAGAGTTCGACCTCGATGCTTCCGTCTTCATGGTAGGCGAAAACGGCAAAGTGCTTTCCGATGCCGGTTTTATTTTCTTTAACAACAAAACCAGCGCCTGCGGTTCGGTGAATCACATGGGTGACAACCGCACCGGCGAAGGCGACGGCGATGATGAGCAGGTCAAGATTGATCTGGCAAAAGTCCCTGCCGACGTCAAAAAACTGGTGTTTGCCGTTACCATCTATGATGCCGAAACGCGCAAGCAGAACTTCGGTATGGTGAGCAACAGCTTCATGCGCGTGTTCAACAATGACAACGGCACTGAAATCGCCCGTTTTGATCTGTCCGAAGATGCCTCTACCGAAACGGCGATGGTATTCGGCGAGCTGTATCGTCACATCACCGAATGGAAATTCAAGGCCGTAGGTCAGGGCTTTGCAGGCGGCCTGTCTGCGCTGGCTTCCCAGCACGGCGTTAATATCTAATCCGACAAATGTCGCAAAGCCCCGAGTATAAATCTCGGGGCTTTTTTTATGCAAAGAGAAAGTTATCCCGCTTTCAGCCGTATTGCATAGTGTAGATATCGGCCATTCCCGCCTTGCGTCGAGTGCCCGACACGGGGGCATCCCTTCTCAATGCGTTAGGCGGATTCGTAAGGAGGATAGTCAATATAACCCTCGGCAGAACCGCCGTAATAGGTATCGCGGTCGGGCTTGTTCAGCGGCAACGCATTCTCCAGCCGATAAACCAGGTCAGGATTGGCAATAAACGGCTGACCAAAGGCGGCCAGGTCAATCAGACCGGAGTCGAGGTAATCCTGCGCCCGCTCGCGGGTCAAGTCGCCTGCCAGAATCAGCGCCGTCTCTTTCAGCCCGTCACGACAGATTTTCAACAGATTCTTGATGGCCTCGTCTTTTGATTGCGCATCATCTGCGCTAAAGAAGAAGTTGGTCTGGTCCATGACATGCACATAGGCAATGCCGCGTTCACCCAAACCTTTGCATAGTGCGGAGTAGGTTTCGTCAATGTCGTCATAGAGCGGCATATCAAACAGTTGGCCGTAAGGCGAGATGCGGATGCCGACACGCCCCTTGCCGATTCGAGCACAGACGGCATCGACGACCTCAAACACAAAACGCAGACGATCTTCAATGTTTTGCGCGCCGTATTTGTCACTGCGATCGTTGACCTTCGGATTAATAAACTGCTCGAAGAGGTAGCCGTTGGCACCGTGGATTTCCACGCCGTCGAAGCCCGCAGTGATGGCGTTTTCCGCCGCCTGGGCAAAATCATTGACCACGCGTCCGACTTCTTCGGTAGAGAGCGGACGAGGTTTGGATGTTTCAACGAAGCCCGGTTCGCCATCTTCTTTATAGGCAAATGCGGTGGCTTTGGCGGCCGGTTTATCGGAAGAACTCACAGGCGCCGCGCCGTCGATTTGCAGCGACGTATGAGAAACGCGGCCCACGTGCCACAGCTGGGCAAAAATCTTGCCGCCGACGCTGTGTACGGAATCGGTAGTGAGTTTCCAGCCAGCTATCTGCTTCTTGCCGAAAATACCTGGGTTGAATAAATAACCCTGACCTTCGCGGGACACCGGTGTACCTTCTGAAACAATAAGGCCTGCGGTGGCACGCTGCGTGTAATACAGCGCAATCTGTTCGTTGGCGATATCGTCCGGCGCGCGGGAGCGGGTCATCGGAGCCATCACAATACGGTTGGCCAGTTCAATGTCGCCCAGCGTAAATTTGCCAAATAAGTCAGTCATAACTGTCGTCCTTTTATGTTGGGATGAATCGTTTTTGCTTCCATTAAGTGTATTAGAGAATTTTGCGCATATAATTTCTATTCAGTACCGAATGGCTGGAAATTAATTCACAAATGGAGAGGCAATGTTTTCTGCGGACAGTCTTAAGGGCATCAGCGTTTTTGTCAGCGTAGCGGATGCAGGCAGTTTCTCGGCGGCGGCCGACAAGCTCAAACTGACCAATTCGGCAGTCAGTAAAAACGTCGCCCGGCTTGAGGCGCGACTGGGCAAAAAACTGTTCACCCGCACCACGCGCACACTGGCACTGACCGAAGCAGGCGAGCGCTATTATCGTACCTGCGCCGCCGTGCTCGCCGAGCTGGAAGAAACCGAGCTGGCGCTGCTGACCGAAGACAAGGAGCCGCACGGCAGAGTGCGTATCGATCTACCGGCCTCTTATGGTCGACTGCATGTCTTGCCGCTGATTCTGGAATTCGCCAAACGCTATCCGCTGCTCGAACCGCACATCTCCTTTTCGGATCGCTTTGTTGACCCGATTCAGGAGGGCATCGATATCGTGGTGCGTATCGGAGGATCCGATGCATGGTCGGCAATGCTGGGCCACCGCTTCTTTGGCGCGCAGCGGCTTATCTTCTGCGCCTCGCCAAACTACCTTGCCAAACACGGTGCGCCGCAGCGGGCGGAGGATCTTCTGCAACATCATTGCGTCAGTTATGGCGACACCGACGGGCGTATCAGTCCGTGGTATTTTACCGGTCGGCAGAAGGCGGACATCGAGCGGAGAACGATGCGCTCGCGCATTTCGGTCGGCGATGGCGAAGGGGAGATGCAGGCGGTGTTGCAGGATTACGGCATCGCGCAGTTGCCGTTGTGGCTGGTAAAGGAAAAACTGGATAGCGGCGAACTGGTGGAAGTGCTGCCCGAACTGGCAATGGATGGCCTGCCCATGAACGTGGTGTGGCTCAAAAGTCGTGAAGCCCAGCCTAAGGTTCGTGCGCTGCTGGACCTGCTTAATGAAAAACTTACGGCCTCCGGCACGGCTTTTTCCGGGTGATGCCTTTTAAAAAGGAGAATTTCTATTAAGCTTTGTCCACAGAGAGAATTTCCCACGGGTAAACGATAAGCGAATAATTATGCTGCTGTTAATCAATGCTTTTATTATCCTGTTGACGGTTATCGCGATGGAAGTGATCGCAGCGTTGGCGCACAAATATATTATGCACAGTTGGGGCTGGGGCTGGCACCACTCGCACCACGAACCGCACGAGGGCGGGCTGGAGTTGAATGATCTCTATGCCGTGGTGTTTGCCGGCTTGGCAATCTTGCTGATTTATCTTGGAAGCGTGGGTTACTGGCCCTTACAGTGGATAGGCGCGGGTATGACGACCTACGGCGCACTGTATTTTATCGTTCACGATGGGCTGGTGCATCAGCGCTGGCCGTTTCGTTATATTCCGCGCAAAGGTTATCTAAAACGGCTGTATATGGCCCATAAGCTGCACCACGCGGTGCGGGGCAAGGAAGACTGCGTGTCCTTTGGTTTCCTGTATGCGCCACCGCTGTCGAAGCTGCAAAAGACGCTGCGTCAGCGGCATAAAAATCCTTTAACGAGGACGCTGCCACAGATCGGGCGGACGTGGCGTCGAACTCGCCATCCGAGAAGTAAGCGCCACGCCTGCACCTGCCGCCAGCAGGGCTAATTTTTCAGCCTTGCTGGTGCCCTGACGATTATCCCACGCTGACATGCCGGCCTTTTGCACCTTCACGCCAATTTCCCGATAAACGCCGCGCGCGGTGGCAATCGCCCAGGCCGAGCGCAGCGGTAAATCCTGCAATCCCGCTCTGGCAGACTGATAATACGGCTCGGCTTCTTCTATCAGGCGACCGGCGATGCGCGCCAACTGCCGCCGATGGGAAGGCAGGGCATAATTGCTTCTGTCCAGCCCCTCGTCGGCCAGCCATTGCAGCGGCACGTAGCAGCGATGAACCTGCGCATCTTCGACGATATCGCGGGCAATATTGGTCAGCTGGAACGCCAGACCCAAATCGCAGGCGCGGTCCAGCACCGCCTCGTCGCGCACGCCCATGACCTGCGCCATCATCAATCCCACAACCCCGGCCACGTGGTAACAGTAACGCAACGTGTCGTTGAGCGTCTGGTAAGTCTCTTCGCGCACGTCCATCGCGTAGCCTTCGAGATGATCAAACGCCAGCCGTTCGCTGATTCCCTGCGTCAGCGCGACCTCCTGAAAAGCGGCAAAGGCGGGATCTTCCATTTTCTCCCCGGCAAAGGCGCGGCGCGTCGATTCACGCAGTTGCGCCAGCCGTTGCTCGGGGGTGTCGACAGGCGCGGGCGCGCTAAAGCCGAGCGTTTGTCCGTCGATGACATCGTCACAATGACGACACCAGGCATAAAGCATCAACGCGCTGCGTCGCGTGTGGGTATCAAACAATTTTGATGCGGTAGCAAAACTCTTCGAGCCGACCGCCATCGTTTCCGTGGCGTGATTCAACAAGGGTTGATTCATGGGGTCAAATCCTCAAGCATCAGGCCCGCTGTGGCTTTCGCCGAGCCTATCACGCCCGGCACGCCTGCTCCGGGATGGGTGCCAGCGCCGACCAGATAGAGATTGTCAATCTGGTCGTCGCGGTTGTGCGGCCTGAACCAGGCGCTTTGGGTCAAAATGGGTTCGACGGAAAACGCAGAGCCGAGATGCGCGTCCAGCTCGTCGCGAAAATCAAACGGCGTAAACATGCGGTGCGTCACGAGCTGCTCGCGAAGCCCCGGCATGTAGCGCTCTTCGAGATAGGCAAAAATGCGGTCGCGCAGTCGCGGTCCTTCGACGTTCCAGTCGATATCGGCCGTGCCGAGATGCGGGACGGGGGCCAGCACGTAATAGCTGCCGCCGCCTTCCGGCGCGAGCGAAGGGTCGGTGACACAGGGCGCATGCAGATACAGGGAGAAGTCGTCGGCCAGTTTGTCGCTGTTGAAAATTTCATTGATCAGCGCCTGATAGCGTGGTCCGAAGCAGACGGTATGGTGCGCCAGCTGACTGTGATGATGGTTAAGCCCGAAATACAGCACAAACAGCGAGTTACTCATCCGTTTACGTTTGAGCGAAGTCGAGCGCGCCTTGCCGACGGGGTGATCGGCCAGCAATTTTTGATAGGTATTGACCACGTCGCCATTGGACGCCACGGCGGGCGTCGGCAACCGGCGTCCGTCTTCAAGCTGCACGGCGATGATTTTATCACCCGCCGTTTCGAGTTTGCCGACTTTGGCATTCAGC
Organism: Rouxiella chamberiensis; assembly: GCF_026967475.1. NCBI lineage: Bacteria > Pseudomonadati > Pseudomonadota > Gammaproteobacteria > Enterobacterales > Yersiniaceae > Rouxiella > Rouxiella chamberiensis. The sequence continues at coordinate 827,294 of NZ_CP114058.1, forward strand.
TCAATCTTGCCGCCCAGATCTTCAAACAGTTTTACCATGCCCTGCACCAGCGCACCGGTGCCGCCGCGTGGGAACCACACGCCCCATTCGCGCTCAAGGGCATGAATCAACGTATAAATCGACGAGGTGGCAAACGGATTGCCGCCGACCAGCAGCGAGTGGAAGGAGAATGCCTGACGCAGATGATCTTCTTCTATAAAGGAAGCCACCATGCTGTAAACGCTGCGCCAAGCCTGCAAACGGGCCAGTTGCGGACCGGCTTTGAGCATGTCGCGAAAGGAGAGAAACGGCACGGTGCCGAGTTTGAGATAACCCTCTTTGAACACCGCCTGCGAATAGCGCAGGAATTTGCGATACCCTTCGACGTCACGCGGATTAAAGCGGGTAATCTGCGCCTCGAGTCTGGCCTGATCGTTGTCGTAATCCAGCACTTTTCCGTCTTCCCAGCACAACCGATAAAACGGCGTGACGGGCATCAGCTCGACATAGTCCTCAAGGCGTTTACCACTCAAGGCGAACAGCTCCTCGATAGCCGAAGGATCGGTGATAACCGTGGGACCCGCATCGAAAGTAAATCCTTGTTCCTGGTACACATAAGCGCGACCGCCGGGCTTGTCGCGGCCTTCGAGCAACAGCGTCGGGATCCCTGCCGACTGCAGGCGAATCGCCAACGCCAGACCGCCAAAACCGGCACCAATTACAATCGTTCTGTCCATTAAAAGTCTCGCAGTCTGGGAGTTTTTTCAGCACGGCCTGCACGGCTTCACCGACCGGAACCGGCGGTTTTCCCGTGAGGATCCGCGCCATATCAATCACGGTAGGTTGTCCGGCATAGAAACGCGCTATCAGCCCGTCACTCAGCCGGTAAAAACGTTGCATCACCCGCCAGCGCCTGTCCGGTGGTCCGGCCAGAAACAGCATGCGGTTGAGCATTCTGAAAAATCGCTGTTGCCGCCAGGCTTTCCGGGCGAAGCGGCGAATCACCCCGGAAAGCTCGGCGCTGTCGAGCGAGGGCTGGCGTGCAAGCCGATCGGCCAGTCGAACCGCCAGCGGCAGGGAATAGCCCGTGGTCGGATGAAACAGCCCGGCGCGTAACCCGCTGCACGGCTGGTCGCCCCTCTGCCGCCAGAAGGCCGCGTTGTCGCCCGCAAGGGTGATGGGTAGATTACCCTGTTCCTCGCGCTGCAGGACGTCGAGCTGCCAGCCTTTCGCCTGCGCATACTCGGCGATACGCGCCCGTGCTGCTTCGGCGTCCAGCGCGTCGCCATCAATATAATGGGTATCCTCAATCAGCAAGACATCGGGCGTGAGCGGCAGGGTATAGACGAAGCGGTAGCCAGCCAGCTGATCGACCGTGGCATCCATCAGAATCGGACGCGTCAAGCCATGCGGTGATTTTAGTTGCCACTGCTGGCCGACAAAAGCCTGACTGCCGATTTTCAGATTATCGCCAGACTGATAGCCACGGCCGTCAATCACCGCCGGGGCGTCAAAGCTTCGCCCATCGGCGAGTTGCACGCTGTGCTCCGTGAAACGGGTAACGGGGCAGTGGGTGAGAAGATTGTCACCGAGCGTCTGGTACATCACTTCGGCGAAACGTTCGGAAGTTACGGTCAGGTAACCGCCTGGCAAGGTGCGCGACAGGTCGGGGAACTGCACATCGTAGCCGTCCCAGCGGTGGGCAACGAAAGGGGCTATCCAGTCGTGTTGTTCGGCGGTGAGATCACCCTGATGAAAAGACCAGGTGTGATTGCCGCCGGGCTGTGCCTCGCTTTCAAGCATCAGAATCTGCAGGTCAGGACGCAGCAACTTGAGCCGTCGGGCGATAAGCCCGTTGGCCAGTCCGCCGCCGAGAAGAATCAGGTCGAACGACTTCACGACGCGGCTCGAACAGGGTCGGATTTCTCGTGGCCCAGCGTCTGCTCGACAATGCTGGCAGCACGCGTGACGCCGCCCGCCTGAAGCAGAGTCTGTTGCATGCCGACAAGGCGCTGTCGATAGCTGGGTTCATTAAGCAGAAGATCCAGGTTTTGCGCCAGCGTGTCGCTGCTGCAAAAGCGCGAGACTTTGCGACCGATTCCGCTCCACACTACGCGCGAGGCGACGCCGGGCTGGTCGAAGGCGAGTGGCATCGCGAGAATCGGCGTGGCGTGAGTGATGGCGTCGGCAACGGTATTGAGTCCGCCGTGGGTAATGACCGCCTGCGCCTGTTGCAGCACGGCATTCTGGTCGGCGAAGTCGGTGACCCACTGCGCCCCTGCGCCACGCAGTTGCTCGGCTTGCGTCTCATCCAGCCCGCCGCAGTGGGCAATCAGCAGTTGCAGGTCGAGACTCTGGCAGGCGCGCGCGATGGTTTTAAAGTTCTTGAATCTGTGGCCTTGCAGCGTGCCCAGCGAGGCGAAAATAAACGGCTTGTCGGGGTTCACGGACCAGCGCTCGGCAGAGGATTGCACAGGATTGCGCAGCGGCCCGACGGAATAAAAGCGGTCCTGAACGTCATGACGCGGGAAATCCAGTGACGGAATAGTCTGGCTAATCTGGGCCAGAGGTGAAAGACATTCGTGCAAGCCGTGACGCGGCGAGAGGCCAAACGCTTGCGCGTGGCGGGCAATCACGCGGTTATGGCGGCGCATCATCCAGTCGTAAACCTGCTGGCTCGAGCTATAAAGTTTGTGGGCGCGCTCGTCGTCGGCATACTCGAAGGGCATAACGGGCAACGGCAGGCCCGGCTCGCGATTGACCGGCAGCGCGCAGGCCACCGAGACAAACGGAATGCCGAGCGCCTCGGCAACCAGTCCACCGGCCGGTTCCATCTGGTCGACAATCAGCCCGTCAACCGCGAGGTGTTCGAGCGCGGCGGGCAGTTCGTTGCACAGCATATCCGTGGTGCGCGCCATGTCGTCAATCAGGCCGAGAATCGATAACCCGCCCGGTCTGGACGCCAGTTTGAGAGTGTGGGCGAGCGACCCCGCAGGATGCGTGGTTTCGCCGACCGCGAATCTGGCAATGTCAGGCTCGCGCAGCAGATCTAGCGCCTCGGCCTGCTGGATAAAGGTTATCGTGTGACCTCGGGCAATCAGTTCGCGCGACAGGGCTTCGAGCGCCCGCAGGTGGCTGAAAAGAGGCGGGGCAATCACGGCGAAATGGCTCATGATGTGCCTCCGACCGGATAAAGCGGAGCGCGGCGAAGCGCGTGCAGGTCGGCGCTGCCGGTGCAGAAGCACGCGACTTTCAACTGCATGATTAGGGTCTGGAAATAGTCGATGGCTGCGTCGTCCGAGGCATTCGCGCTCGGAAGAATGGCGGCGGCAAGGCCCACCAGATCTGCGCCGAGCGCAATGGCCTTGGCGATATCGATGCCGTCGCGAATGCCGCCGGAGGCAATCAGCGGCATCGTCGGCAGTGCTTCGTGAATGCCGCTCAGGGCTTCGGCCGTGGGAATGCCCCAGTCGGCAAAGGCCATCGCCACGGCGCGCTGTTGTGGATTGCGTGCGCGCTCTCCCTCTACAGCGGCCCAGCTGGTGCCACCTGCGCCTGCGACGTCAATCATCGCCACGCCCGCGTCGGCAAGATGTCGCGCTACGCTCGGCGAAATCCCTGCGCCCACTTCCTTGATAACGATAGGCACCGCGAGCGTTGTCGCCAACTGACCCAGCGCCGCGAGAATGCCGCGCCAATCGCGATCACCGCCTATCTGCACCACTTCCTGAAGAGGGTTGAGATGAACGATCAGGGCATCCGCGTCAATCATCTCGACTGCCCGGCGGGCGTAGTCCAGCCCATTGCGGCCCACAATCTGCGCCGCGCCAAGATTGGCAAGCAGCGGAATATCGGGGGCAATCTCGCGCAGCGAGCCGTTAAGGCCGTAATTGACGTCGCTTTCCAGCGCCACGCGCTGTGATCCTACGCCCATCGCCAGCCCCAATGTCTGGGCGGCAGTCGCGAGATGCCGGTTGATGGCCTGGGCCCGACGTGCACCGCCCGTCATCGAGCTGATGAGGATCGGGGCATTCAGAGGGCGACCAAAGAGGGAAGTACGTAAATCGATGCTGTCGAAGTCCAGCTCGGGCAGGGCGCAGTGTTCGAAACGCCAGCGTTCAAATCCCGTGGCAACCTTGCTTCTGGCGCGATCGGGATTGAGTACGATATCCAGATGATCATTCTTGCGTTGAACCAGTTCCGCGTCCTTCATTGACTCTCCGTTGAAAAAATCCTGTCGGTTTAAGCAGCAGTTAACCGAACGCGGCGAGTTGCTGATTGAACCAGGTGTGCATAAAGCGGCGGGTGGCCAGACCCTGCTTGCAGACAAAAGCGAAATGCTGGTCGGCGCTGTGCAAATGCTGGCGCAGACGTTGATGAACTTCTTCGCTGCCGAGCAAGGCAACCAGCGTTGATTTACCGTCGTCCTGATTCATGTCTTTGCCGGTGCCGCTGTGGCAGTCGGCAAGATCATCCAGTAGCTGAAAGGCCTGACCTAAATCTTGCGCAAAACAGCGCAATTTTTCACGCACGGCGGGCGAGGCGTCGGCTGCCAGCGCGGCCATTTGCAGTGTGGCATCGAACAGCATGCTGGTTTTGAGATCATTGGTTCTGGCAATGGCTTCGGTGCTGCGACAGGCCGGGCCTTCACTCAAATCCTGATACTGGCCTTTCACCAGTCCCTGCAAGCCCACGGCGGTGGAAAGTTCAACCACGGCCTGTGCCCGATTGGCACCGGAAAGCCCTTCCGCCGAGGCGACAATCCCGAATGCACTGCTCAATAGCGCAACGGAGGACAAGATAGCCACGTCTTCGCCAAACTGACGGTGAATGGTCGGCCTGCCGCGGCGGAGCAAGGCGTCATCCATGCAGGGCATATCGTCGAGCATCAACGAGGCGGCATGGATCATCTCGACCGCGCAGGCGAGGTCGAGCAGCCCGGCGTGATTTTTGTCACAGCCGAGATCCTGGGCAGCCAACAACAGCAGAAGCGGACGAATGCGTTTACCGGGGGTCAGCGTACCTTCACGCATCGCCGCGCTCACTCGATCCCGCTCACTTCCGGCCGGCAGCAGCTGGTCAAGGCGAGTATTCACTGCCTCGCGCAGTGCCAGCAGCTCGGTTTCCTGATTAAGGGATTTTTCTGCAAAGACTGTCATGGTCACTCTTAATGGCAATATTAAGGGGATTTCAGCCTGCAATCCGCAGGTCATCAGGCCGAAAAGCGTTTGTTCCTTATTGATAAGGCTAGATTAATATGGAAAATTTGCCTGTTACCCCGCCAAAAAATAGGTATTTATCACTAAAACGTTAACTGGCAGAACAAAATTTCTCCTGAAGGCTTGCCGCACTCACTGAAGAAGCCTATGCAGCAGGTCTGTGACGTGGCGAATCTCCGCGGGCGTCAATGCGCCGTCTTTGGCGAACTGCACGTGACCCTGCCGGTCGAGCACCACTACTGCCGAGCCTTCCTTGCGCAGGTGCCAGGCTTTGGCGGCCGCGCCGTCATCGTCGACGATAAACTGCGACCACGGGGATTCCGCCTTGCTGGACTGCAGGCTGGCACGCACAAACATCGCGCTGCCCGGAATGGCGTCGTCGGTGTTGACAATCAGGGTGGTTTGATAACCCTCGCGGGGCAGGTGGGCGGCTTGCAGCGCGTCGGTCAGCGGCGCATTCTCCTTTTTGGCAGCCATGCGTCCGGCCAGATGCAGCAGCACGCGCACCTTGCCGCCGAGTCGGACGCTGCTCCACGGCTGATACACCGCGTTGCCCTGTTCAATCAGCAGTTCGCCCCTGTTCATCACGCTGACCACCGGCACCGGTTGGCCGACCACAAAGTCATGGGCCGAAGCCCCCAGGCGAGCAATAATCCCGTCAACAATACAAGCGGACGCACCGACATGCCTTTCTCCCTCCAGCCATTCAAGATGTTTTCAGGCTAGCTTATCTGTGGGTATTTACCCAGCCAAGCGACTGATATCGAGAGAGGAAAAGGGTTAACTTGTGTTCGAACGCGCACGCCGTGAGAAAAAACGGGTTATCCGCTGCTAGACTCACAGACTGAGCGCGTTTTTTTGGTGTTGTTTGCACCCTCATTTTTTACGCGATAACTTTTCTCAAAAATACAGGAACACTGAATGGCCCAGGATTCGGAATTTGAAACAGACGGCGTCAAGGCGACGGTACTTAATCAAAGCGGCAGTGCGTGGAACGGAAAAGGCTACGGGCGTTATCCCGAGGGCAAACCGCTTATCACCACCATGAAACTCAGCTTCGAACCGCACACTACGCTGCCGTGGCACACGCATCCGATGCCGAGCAGCTCGTATGTGCTTTCCGGCACCTTGACGGTGGAAGACAAAGAGACGGGCAGAACCCATGTGGTCAAGGCGGGGGAAGCATTCAACGAATCGATGGACGAGGTGCATCGGGGTTATACCACGGACGAACCGGTTGAATTGCTCATTACTTATGCCGGTGTCGAGGGGCAGGATCTTTCCGAGGCGGCGGAGTAGATTTCCGCCGCGCATCGTCAAAGTTAGTGTTTGCTTACCCAAATATCGTAGGCATTTTCGGGGATCTGCCTGAATGCGCGGAATCCAATGCCGTGAACGTAGGACGCGGCGGCGATTTCGTCATCGGGTTGATAAAGCGGAAGAGCCAGCGCCTGTTGCAGGATGGCGTAATCTTGCAGCTCGCCATAAAGCGCCTTGCGTTTGCTCTCGTCCAGCGTTTCGGAGGCCTGTTTCAACCAGCGGCTCACCTCCGGCGCATCGGTACGGCTGTAGTTGATAGCGCCGCCGTTCGAAATCGGCAGGTAGTGATTTTCCAGATCCAATCCGTCGGTGTCGTCGTGAGAGTTGGCAATCGAGCCGTAGTTTCCGTTCTTGATAAACTGGAAATAGGTGCCCGGATCGACATAGCGAATCTTGAGTTCAATGCCCAGCCGTTGACGTGCCTGCGCCTGTAGCGCTTCAAGCAGCACATCGCGCTGATCGCGGACTGTGACCTGCGACTGGATAACCAGAATACTCAGGCGGTTGCCGTCTTTGGTGCGGATCCCGTCTGCTCCTCTGGCGGTCCAGCCTGCTTCATCGAGCAGTTTATTGGCCAGATCGGGATTGTTGCCATATTTGCCTTCGAGACGGTTGTCGTACAGCGGATCGATAGGCGAGGTAATCCCCCAGCTGCGAATGCGATGACCCCGATAGATTGATTTCAGGATCCCCGAGACATCCAGTCCCTGCAGCAGCGCCAGACGGACATTGCGCTCCTGCGTGGGTCCCTGCTTGACGTTTAAAAACAGCGAGTAGGGCGTACCGGTGTTGGGTGCGCTCTTGTAGGTAAAGTCTTCGTTGTCGATAAACTCACCGGCGTCGTTACCCGAAATCCCTTCGATGGCATCGACCTGACCAGACAGCAAGGCCCCGGTGCGCACGGAAGATTCCGGCAGAATGCGGTAAGTAATACTGTTCAGATAGGCCGGACCCTGATGTGACGCATTGGCCGACGCCCAGTGGTAATCGGGATTGCGCACAAAAACAATCTGCTGATTTTTATCCCAGCGCTTGAGAATAAAGGGGCCGGTTCCCGCAATATCCGTTCCGCCCGATTTTAAATCTGCGGCATGGAAGGAAGAGGGCGAAATTAATTTAAGCCAGCTTGCGTAAGACAGAAACGGGCTATACACCTCATTGAGAGTAATGGCGACGGTATATTCATCGGGCGTTGTGACCGCCGCAATACGCGAACCAATCACGCACAGCGTCGAGCCTGCGCAATAGGTCAGATTCTTCAGGTTGCGAAAGTTTTCGGCGACCGCCTCGGCATTGAATTTCTCGCCGTTGGAGAATTTGACGTCGTGGCGTAATTTGAAGGTGTAGGTTTTATTATCCTTGCTAATTTCATAGCCGGTCGCGAGCCACGGAATATAGCTGCCGTCGGCTTTGCGCGCCAATAGCGACTCGAATGCCGCCCGCTGCACCAGTTCGACCTTGGTTTGCCCGTTGAATTGCGGGTTGAGGGTGGTCGGATTGGTTTCAATTCCCCAGATAAAATCGCCGCCCTGCTGCGGCGTTTCAGCGGCAAGGAGCGGCTGCACCTGACTCAGCATTAACAGCGAGGTCGCCGAGAGGGTAATTTGTAATAAACGTGGCTTCATAAAATATCCATCAATTAATCATTCTTGAAAGAAAAATAACTGCGAAAGATTTATTTCGGCGCATGCGAAATAGTTTTTAAGGCTCACGATTATTGATGGAGGGTTTTAACGATGTAAAATCATAATATTCGCTAAATATTGAGGCTAAATAGCTTTACGCGAAATGAAGTGAGTGACTGAATATCTGGCCGATGAAATAGGCTCGGCCAGAAGCGTGAGGCATTACTGCGCGGCAGGGTAATGAAGGGTACTGAGGGTCGGGAACTCTTCGACGTTTTTGCCGAGCAGCCTCTGCGGCGCAAAATCTTGCAGCAGGTCGGATCGCGTCCCCTCCACCATCTCTTCGGCAACCAGACGTCCCAACAACGGACCCAATGTCATGCCGCTGTGCGTCACCATTAAATAGACCCGTTTGGCCGGGGTGACGTAACCCATAGCGGGCAGGCCGTCTGCCGGACGCGCGCGCTGGCCGATGGCAATGCGCTCGATTTTGGCGTGATCCACATTCGAGAAGGTTTTGCGCAGACGGCGCAGCATCTCTTTGGCGATGAATCCGTCCGTGGGCGGAAGGACCGAGGGATTGACATAGTTATCGAGATCAGGAGCCTGCAACAGCAGACGCCCGCCGCCATCGGGGCGGATATTCAAACTCGGGGTAATGAGGTTGGCTTCGAGCTGAATCGGCAGGGGCGCGGTATAGGCAAGAAAACCGCAGGAGATCCTGTCGGCCTTGTTGGCATCAAGCATTGCCAGATCAAGACCCAGTTCGGCCATAAGCTCGCGCGACCAGCGGCCGGTGGCGAGCACCACTTCGTCGCCCTGCCAGTTTTCCCCGTCGGCGAGGGTCAGGCTGACGCCGCGTTCGCTTTCTTCAAGCGCGACAATGTCGCTGTGAGTACGCAGCACGGCGCCGTGCTGTTTCGCCTCGGTCCACAGTTTGCCAAGCAGAATCGCCGGATAAAGAATGCATTCGCTCGGGAAAAACCACAGTTTTCCGGCCTGCGGATCCAGACGGATTTCGGGCAGCCGATGCTGAATTTCCTGACGTGAAACCTGCTCGGCAGGGTATGCCAGCCTGATCAGCCGGTCGGTACGTTCGGCAAGTCGCTGTTCCAGCGTCTCTCCTACCGCCCATTCGTAGGTGCCCGACTGGATAAGCCACGGCGCGCCGATTTGCGCGTGCCGCTGGAGTTCAACGTGTTCGTCTATCGCGGTGGCATTCAGTTTGTGATAGGTATCCGGCGTTTTTCCGTTGGAGTTGACCCACGCAAACGTGGTGGTGCTGGTTCCGGCCCCGATATGATCACGCTCGAATACCGTGACCTCTGCGCCTTTGAGGGCGAGTTGACGCGCGACGGATAATCCCAATATTCCCGCACCGATTACCGCTATCTTTTTCCTGGACATAGTTCCCCAATCAATTCAAAAGAGTGACAAAAACCTCGCAGTCCACAGGGGCGACGAGGGCGTTTCCCGCGTGGCAATACTGGCCTCTGCATGGCGTATTTTATCTCGAGGCCGACTACATCTATTGCGCAATAACGACTTTGCTTATGCGCAGAACGGCAAGTCGTTTAATCAGCAAAACTGAACAGTAGCATTTACCGGAAAACCTAAAAATGTGGTTTTGATCCCAGAGCCATCCAATAAACGCCACGGTCGATAAATTTAAGCCAAATTCAATCTAGCATATTAACTTTGCTTACTTTATATTCATTAATGTGTTCATTCGCTGCGCTTTGTAAAAAAATACTTCTTTCACGAGGGTTTGATATGAAATTGAAACTGGCTTGCGGTGCTCTTGCGTCTTGTATGGCATTCGCCATCATCCCCTCGGCTAATGCAGTAACGACTACGGCGAACTTTCAGGTATTGATTACCATCCTGAAATCCTGTGCGGTAACCGCCGGTGCGGCTGCAAATATCAATCTGGGGTCAGTGGATGCCGGTGCGGCAAGCACGGCGGCAAACAATACGATTACCGTGAACTGTTCAAGGACCACGCCGTATTATATCGGCCTGGCGCCTTCGACCGCCAACGGCGGCAACACCACGGGTGCCGGTTCGATGTCTTCGGTGGGTAACGCCGCAACCAACACCGATAAAGTGCCGTATCAGTTATATCAGACCTCTGCTACCGGACCCGTCTGGGGCAATACCGCTACGGCCACCGCAGTCGGTAACGGGGTTGCGGGAACAGGCACGGGTGCGGCGCAAACCTACAACGTCTATGCCAACGCGACCAATACCAACTTTGCTCCTGACAGTTATGCAGATACAGTGACCGTTAACGTCAATTATTGATTTAACGCGGTGTAATGTTGAACCCGAAAAGGAGGTCAGGTTGAAATTGCTTGTCAGGCAGTGGGTTTTTGCATGTGTTATAGGAGCAACGGTGTGGGCTTCCCAGGCTGTTGCTTCTGGTTTGCAGGTCTCGCCTGTCACCCTGACGCTACCGGGTAACGAGAATGCGGGTGGATTATGGTTGAGCAATCAGGGTGATAATCCGGTCAATGCACAGGTGCGGGTCTATCATTGGGAGCAGAGTAATTTTGCCGACCGGCTAAACGCGTCACAGGGGCTGGTGGTGAGTCCTCCCATGCTGGCGCTTGCACCGGGCGAAAGGCAGTTGATCCGTATTATTCGTGTCGGACCCGCTTCGAAAAGTGTGGAAGACGCTTACCGCCTGTCTATCGATGAATTACCGCCCTCCCGTTTACAGTCAAACAAATTGCAGTTCGTGTTGCACTACTCCGTGCCTATCTTTATTCAACCGGCCAGCATGCCGCCGACTTCCCTGAAACTGCAGTGGTCGCTGAAAAGTATCGGCAGAGATACCTTTGTCGATGTCAGCAATCAGGGAAACAGCCATGCCCAAATTTCGGCCATGACCTATATCAGCCCGAAAGGCGCGCGAAAGGTGATTACGCCGGGGTTGTTGGGCTACGTGCTTCCCGGGTCGACCATGCGCTGGATATTACCCCTTTCCGATAACAACATTTCTCGTGGCAGCAAACTTGAAGTAACGATAAATGGCCAAAAAACGCTTCAGGATTTGTAATACCCCTCGCTGCCTGGCACAAGTTTTGTTACTCAACGGACTGTTATTATCCGGCCTTGCAAGCGCAGACGTAAATGATTCCAGCCAGGCGATGGACGGGATTATCACGGAGGAGGGGCACGTGCCGGGGCTGGACCTCTATCTCGATGTCACGTTGAACGGCAATCACGTGGGGCTTGCCCATTTCGGTTTTGCCGATCAGAAACTTTATGCCAGCGCCAATACGCTTCGCAAGATAGGGATTCGCCTGCCGCAAGATGCCAGGGACGCCGTCAGTCTGCATGATATCGCGCAGCTGCAACTCGATTACGATGCGCACCAGCAGACCCTGAAACTGACGGCACCGCTCAGCGTGCTGGATCTGGCGACCAACAACGTCAACCGCTTCACCGAAGAGCGCCCGCCGGTCAACAGTTCGCCCGGCATGCTGCTCAACTATGATATCTATGCGGCGCAGGACAATGGCACCCTTGCCAATAGCTTCACCGAATTTCGCGCCTTCAATTCCGCAGGCGTGTTCAGTTCCACCCAGCTCACTCAATATTCCGAACAGAGTCGCGATAACGAAAGGCGCAATCAGGTGAATCGTCTGGATACCAGCTGGCGCTCTTCGTTTCCCGACAGCATGCTGGCGGTTACCGTCGGGGATACGCTGACCAGCGCGCTGTCGTGGTCGCGTCCGACCCGCATTGCCGGGTTGCAGATTGGCACCGATTTCAGTCTCCAGCCTTATATGCACACGACGCCGCTGCCGACCTTTCTCGGCTCCGCCACGTTGCCCTCCGACGTCGAACTTTTTGTCAATGGCATGAAGTATTACAACGGTCGCGTGCCTTCGGGCAATTTCGAAATCAACTCGATGCCGAATGTCAGCGGGGCCGGTAATGCGCAAATCCTGATGACCGATGCCCTTGGAAGAACCACCACGCAGAACTTCTCTTTTTACAACGATCAGATGCTGCTGCGTCAGGGATTGACCAGCTGGTCGGCGGAGCTTGGCGTTGTGCGTAAAAACTACGGGTACGTCTCCAATGATTATGGCAGCTCTCCGGCGCTGAGCGGCACATGGCGCTATGGCGTCAGCAACGGTTTTACGGCGGGCGTACACTCCGAAGCTACGGAACAGCTGGCAAACGCGGGAGTGAGCAGTGACTGGGTGCCGGGCGGGCGAGGCGGCACTATCTCGACCTCGGTGGCGTTAAGTAATGATCGCGGCGAGGGCGGTTCGCTTTACAGTCTGGGTTATCGCTGGTCGGACTCCCGATTCAGCTTTGGTGCCAACATGACCGCCACGGTCGGCGAGTATCACGATGTCGCAACGCATTACGGACCGCCGCCGCCGGCGCTCAACAGTAATGCGGTCATCGGTTATGACACGGGCTATTTCGGCAACGTCAGTCTGAGTTATCTACAATTTCGCTATCCGCAGGAACGTGCCACCCGCTACGGCAACGCCAACTGGTCGAAATCGCTGAATGACTGGGTCTACCTCAATGCCGGTTACAATCAGAATATCGATACCAACAGCGATCGCAGCGTCTATTTTATGGTAACGGTCACGCTGGATAACCGCATTACGGCCAGCACCTCGGTGCAGCGCAACAATGACAGCACCGGTTATCTGCTTAACGCCAGTCAGTCGCAACCCTCCGACGGCGGCTGGGGCTGGAACGTGGCAGCCAGTCAGCAGGCATCGCGCCAGAGCGGACAGGGCGAGGTGGGTTATCTTGGCGACCACGGCCGGGTGTATGGCGGGGTCAACAGTCAGCCGGAGAATCAATACGGCTATGCGGGGGCGAGCGGATCGCTTGTGATGATGGGCGGAGGCGTCTTCGCCGCGCGTGAAATCAATAATGGATTTGCCGTGGTGTCGACCGATGGCATAACCGGCGTGCCGATCAAACTGCAAAACAATCCGATAGGGGTCAGTGATGACAACGGGCTGCTGCTGGTCACGCAGTTGAACAGTTATCAGAAAAACCTGCTCAGTATCGATCCTATGGATTTACCTGCCAATATGCGTATCGATCGCATCGAGGCCAACGCCACGCCGAGTGACCGTTCCGGCACGCTGGTGAACTTTGGTATCAAGGCCGTGCGTGCGGCGCAGGTCATTCTGAAAGACGCGCAGGGACGATTTATTCCGGAGGGCAGTGCGGTTCAGCTCAACACCCGGGAGGGCGCGAGTAGGCCGATGGGCTTTGATGGCGTAGTCTATTTCGATGCGCTGGAACAGCATAACCAGATTTGGGTGACCACCGATGCCGGAGTCTGCTCCGCGCAATTTGAGTATCCCGTGCAGGTGGAAGGGATCCCGCAAATCGGCCCGTTAACCTGTAGATAAGGCAAGGCGGAAAGGAGTCATGAACATGCGTTTGAGATATTTGACGATAATGGCGGGACTGGCATTATGTCCGGGCGTCAGCCTTGCGGCGATTAACTGCACGGTAACCAGTGTGCAACCCGTCAACTTCGGCACCGTTAATCCGCTGGCGAGCGGAACAGCCTCGGCCTCGACCACTCTCAGTTACAGCTGCACCAAAACGCTCGGCGAATTGCTCTCTGCGGTGACGCTGTGTTTTAACATCGGGCCGTCGTCGGTGACAAGCCAGGTGACGACGCGCAGCATGAGCTTTGCCGGACCGCCGACCAGCACCCTGAGCTACCAGCTCTATCAGGCGCCCAATGGTGTGGTCTGGGGCAGCCAGTATCAGGCAGGCACGTCGCCCGTCATCGTCAATCTGGGATCGCTCAGCTCGCTGTTCCCATCGACCGGCAGCGTGACCGTTTATGGATCGCTGGTGACGCCGCAAACCAGCGCTGCGCCGGGCACCTATCAGGATATTTATGCGGGGCTTACCGCGAGCATGACCACCAACACGGCGGCGCTTATTCCGCCCGGCACCTGTGGCAGTACGGTGGCGGCGAATTACCCGTTCAACGTGACGGCGACGGTGGTCAAGCAGTGCACCGTGACGGCGAGCGGCAATATCAATCTGGGATCGGTGAATTCAACGGCATTGAACACGACCTCGAGCAATAGCCTCAGTGTGACCTGTTCAAACAGAACGCCCTATACCGTGGGGCTTGTGCCTTCGAACGGCAGCACGACGGGAGCCGGCGTCATGAGCAGCACTGCGCCGAACAATGACAAAGTCGGTTATCAGCTCAGCTCGACGCCGGGTCCGAACGGCACGCCGTGGGGCAATACCGCGCTTAACTATGTCGCAGGGACCGGAATCGGTACAGCGACCAGCTACAATGTGTATGCCACGGTGCCAAGCGCGAATTATACGCCCGGCAGTTACGCGGACACCGTCACCGTCAATGTCACTTATTGAAAGGTTTCAGCGATAAAACCACGGGCCGCGCCGCAGGGCCATCAGCTCGCGTCGAAAATGACGTACAGTTTGCGCATCTGCGATTCAATGACCCAGGTCCCTTCGGTATTCGCCTCGAAGAAGAAAGCATCCCCGGCGGTGAAAGTCAGCGTTTCTTCTCCATCCGGCGTGAATGACCCGCTGCCATTCAGGAAATGCATGATTTCCGCCTGTTTCACCGAACGACGATAGCTCCCCGCGCTACATTCAAAAATCCCGGTATCGATATCTTCCTTGCCGGGGATCACTTTCTGTATTCCGGAAAGGGTGACCGGCGAGGTTTCGGGTAATCCTTCGACACTTCCCCAGGCTTCCAGTGTCTTGAGCGACGCAGGCTGAGCTATCTTTTGGACTTTCATTCAACTTTTCCTCTGCAATAGAAATCGAAATACGCCTCTAGCCTGCTGTTCTTCCAGGCTTTTGTGCGCGATACCTGGAAAGCTTATGAGATGCACTGAAAACTTTGGCGGATTTTTAGGCCATTAATAAACACATCCGCGTGGGAATGCCTGTGGGTTTGGTAGAAACTTCTGTAGGGATTGGGGTATGAAAGGGGAAAAGGGGGAGTAAATTAAGAATCGGCCGAGAAAACATTAACGAAAATGAAGTGAATGTGAATTTTTAGAATTTAATCCTAAAGATAACGGCCTAAATGAAATAAAATTACTGTTTTGGAACATCTAAACTGAATTGCCAAAATAAATTTCATAAATTAAAAAGGTGTAATAATCTGATTTATATAGTTATTTAGCGATAATTTTACAATAATTTACAACTAATCCGATTTGGTAACAACTTTTAGTATGTGAATAAAAGCAACATTTCATCTAGTATTAGTTTAACAAAACTTATGTGATAGCTGAGTTAGCTGCCAGTAAAGCGTAGTGAGCAAGCATTGTGCAAATATCGCCGCCGCAGGATTTGGACGTATTAATGTTTGAATATTAGACGATTAGGGTCAATACCATGAACAACCTGCTACTGGACGCTAAAGTTAACCCAACGCTAAATCCTGACCCTATTCCTGTTGCTTTGCAGGTCGGGTTTGATCTAGCCGCCGTCATGCATCTAAAACGTCTCGATGCTGGCGGAAATAGGGCCAGTTCGCCTCGCTCGTCCACCTATCAAGGCGACGCGCGAAGACTCCTCAAATGGCAAGCGGTACAGCAGCAACCTGGTAAGCAGCAACATGCCTGACCCGTTCAGAAAAATATCAGATTTCCATTCTGGAAATTCTACCCCAAACCCAAACGTTAATCCTGAATCCTTTACTCGGAAAAATTTTTCTTTACCACTCTTTTTGTCGAATATGACTAAAAACGTAAATATTATCCCTGGGAAAGTGCAGGATATTATTTCGGATAATCTATTTCTTATGCCGAAAAGTATCTATCCTTAGCCACAATATCACTTGACGTGAGGATGATATATCACGAGGATTAAAATTGAAGGACCCGCAATAATTTTTTCGGGTTTTATTCATTCTGCAACAATGTACAGATAACGTATCTCTATTATCGAGAAAAAGGGTCGTCATTATTTTTTCCAGCACTGTGGAAACAATTGATACGGATTAGTCACTATCCTGAACTGGCCGGTTATTTACGGGTCAGTGATGCTCGGATAAACACTTTAATTAAGACAGTTATTATTACTTAAAGTTACCACAATGAAGGAGTAAGTATGAACATTATCAAAGATTATAATGTCACTTTAAGAATGTGGGAGCCTGAAGATGTTGCAGGCTATTCTGCAATGGCGGCAAATCAGGAGGTCATGAAGTATATATCTTCCGGTCAGCCCCGCAGTCAGGAGGTTATCGACCAGGAGATCGCACGATTCCGCGCCTCTCAGGAGCAGTATGGCTTCTCGCGCTGGTCGGCTACGCTTGGCGACGAAAACCGTTTTCTGGGCTTTGCCGGTTTCGAGAAGAAAGAGTACGGTATCAATTTCGGCATGCGCTATGACCATCCCTGGTGGGGAACGCCGTGGCCGTTTATTGCCGGACATCTGGCATTGACCCACGCATTTGATGTATTGAATTTGGCAGAAGTCTATACCTTGACCAATATCAAGAATGTCAAAGCCATCAATATGAATATGAAATATCTTCAGCTTGATCATCTTGAAGATGATATTTTCGACACGAAATTTGGTCCTCACCAACGTATTATCTATACACGAGAGCGCTTTCAGGAAGTTCGTAAAGCAAACGAAGGTAAGATCATAAAATTAGTGGACTGTAAACGCTTTGCCGATAACAAGATCATTTAAAGGCTCTCGAACATGAAAAATGAGGATGTTATCCTTCTTTGCGACCAAGCCCTTTTCCCGGATGAAAAACGTAATCCGGTATTATGGGCTCTTTGGTTTCCCTTTGGTATTTTAGTCGCACTCTGCAGGATACTTCTGCTAATTATTTATACCGTTTTGGTACAGGCGTGCTCAGTTAATACAAAGAAAAAAACCTATCGTCTATTGCTTCGCTTATTCGGCATCAGGGTTAGCTGTAACCTGGATTACGACACAGTCAAAACTCATACCAATGGTTGTATTGTGGCGGCTAACCACGTCAGCATCTTCGACCATTTTCCCGCTCTGGCCATGCCTTTGAGCACACTGATGGTTCACCATACCGACAGTTTTGCGGGCAGAATCATCGGATTGCTGCTGTTCAAGGGGTCCGGCTCCTCCTACTGGCAGGTTACCGACATCAAGCAGATGGTCAAAAGTTTCCGTGACTGGAAAAAGTCGCCTGACGGCACGGCGCTTTATATTACCCCCGAGGCCACCATCAACAACGGTCGCGGGCTGTTTCGTTTCCGCCCCGACTTTCTGGTCAGAGGCCGTCCGGTCGTGCCGCTGGCGCTGACTATCGAGTTGCCTTTTGGTCTCTCGCCCAATCCGCTGAACTCTTCCGGCGTGATTAAATTCATCCGTTTATTGACCTGTCCCAGCATCCATTTCAGACTGGACTATCTGGAGAAGATCCCCGCCTATGTTTCCGAAGCCGAATCGGGCACAGGACAGGAATATGCCGATCGGGTCCAGCAAAGCATTGCCCATCGTCTGGCGATTCCCGCCACGCGGGTGACGCGTGAAGACAAATACGAGCTGCGTAGAGAGAGTAAAAAATAATGGATGTCATCTTCGATTTCGACTTCACGCTGCTGCCCGAAGAAAGCACCGTTGAAGTTCTGAAACTCGCGCTGGCGGCCGAGCCGGATCGCGACATTCTGATGCAGAGACTGGCGGATATCGCGCCGAAAGCGTTGGCAGGCAAGGCAAGTTTTGCAGAAAACCTGTTTATGCTCCAAATGGCAAGACGCGTCAGAAAAGCCCACGTAGGCGAATATGTCGAACGTAACAAGAGTCGTCTGTTGCCCGTTTTTCATGGATTGTTCGACGATCTCAGAAAAGCCGATGTGAATATTCACATCATCTCGGGCGGTTATGAAGAGTGGATTAAACCGCTCGCGGCGGAATGGGGCATCTCGCCCGACAATGTGATTGGCAACCGCTTTGTCTGGTGGCGCAACAATGTCATCGGTCTGCGTCCTTCGCCTCTGTGGTCTTCCAAAAAGAGCAAAACCTTCATCGTCGATGCGTTGCGCAAAAAGAAGAAGATCAACAGTCCGGCCCTGATTATCGGCGACGGCACGGCGGACAGAGACGTATGGAGCCGCGGTGCCGTGCGCTGGTGCATTATTGCCGAGTACTTCAACAAGGAAAGCCTGGAAGAGGGCGAACTCTGTTCACGCGCGGCCACGCCTGAAGAGATGTGCCAAAGTGTTCTGCGCATCGTTCGCGAGCGCAGCGAGAGTCCGGTTCCGGTCATGAACTGAGCCTCTAGCAGGACTTTTGAAAACCACGCTCCGGCGTGGTTTTTTTATGGGCCGAAAAGCGCCTGACAGGGCAAAAAAAGCCTCCGACAGGAGGCTTTGCATCAGGTTGACCCGTAACAGGGACTAGCGTTCGCGCAGTGCCTCTCTGGCCCGGTTGAACGGCTTGATCAAGTAGTCCATCACCGTCTTCTCGCCGGTTTTGATATCCACGGTGGAGACCATGCCCGGGCTTATCGAGAAGCGCTTGCCGGCCTTGTTCTGCACGTAATCATTGTCGGTGCGGATAAACACGCGGTAGTAGAAAATCTCGGGTTTGACCTCGTCCTGAATGGTGTCCGGTGAAATACCTTCCACCACGCCATTTAGACCGCCGTAAATCGCATAATCATAGGCCGAAATTTTCACCACGGCGTGCTGCCCTGGATGAATAAAGGCGATGTCACGCGGTGACAGGCGGGCTTCAATCAGCAGCCGATCGTTCATGGGCACGATGTTCATTAGCTCGCCATTGGGAGGAATCACCCCGCCGACGGTCGAAACCTTGATATTTTTCACAATGCCGCGCATCGGCGAGCGGATGGTCGAACGGGTTACCGTGTCTTCGCGGCCCTTGACCACCTGCGACATGCTGTCGGCCTCGGCGTTGGCTTTCGCCAGTTCTTCCCGCGCCTGCACATAATACTGCGAGCGCATATCGGTCAGCTTCAGTTCCAGATCCGACTTGTCGCGCTGCAATCTCAGGACCTCAACGCTGCTCGCCGCGCCGGTTTTTGCCAGCCGCTGGGTGATGGCCAGCTCGCGGTTTGCCAGTTCCAGCGACTGTTTGAACTGCGCCGTGGCGTCGTTGAGCTGCGCGCGGCGGGTCTTGTACAGCCGGGTTTCTGACGCGACCAGAGCCGGAAACTTGTCCAGCTCCGCCGGGAAGCTCAGTGGTTGGTCATTGACCTCGGCATTGAGGCGCGACGCTGCCGCCAGCGCCGCACGGTAACGCGCCGCACTTTCACCGACATTGGACTCCGATCGCGTGGCATCGAGCCTTGCGACGATTTGTCCGGCCTGAACCTGATCGCCCTCATGCACTTTCAGTTCGGTCAGAATGCCGCCTTCAAGAGATTGCAGTACTTGATCGCGCGAGCTTGGGATAACTTTGCCGGTGCCGGTCGAGACTTCATCCAGCATGCCGAACCAGGCCCAGACAAGGGCCACGAAAATCAGCAAACTGCTTATCACTATCAGGCGCACCGCACCGGAATAGTGGGTTTCGGAACGCAGTTCGCCGAGTAGATCGTCGGAGGAGTCCACTTCTGCGGCCGTCACCAGCCGCAGTTTGGCAGGGAGTTGCTTCATCATGATTTTGCCTCCGGCTGAATTCCGTTTGCCCGCGCAGGCGGCAACGCGTTCTCTTTCGGGCTGTCCATCACCAACTGACCCTCCTTGAGCACCAATACCCTGTCGACCAGCGCGAGGATGGCCGCGCGGTGAGTGGCGACAATCAGCGTGCGGCCATTCAGCCATTGGCCAAGGCGCTCGATAAACTCTTTCTCGGTGTGATCGTCGAGCGACGCCGTGGGTTCATCCAGCAGCACGATATTGGGATCACGCAACAGCATGCGCGCCAGCAGCAGCGACTGGCGCTGTCCGCCGGACAATCCGACGCCGCCTTCCATTACCGGATGGTCGAGGCCGAGCGGCAATCGGCGGATAAACTCGGCACCGCCGCTGACAGTCAGTGCGGCAAAAATCGCATCATCGGTCGCGTGTGCCGCGCCCATGGTCAGATTTTCACGCAGTGTGCCGTGAAACAGTCGGGCGTTTTGCGTCAACAGGCCGACATTGCGCCGTACATCGGCGAGGTCAATATGCGGCAGCGAGAGATTGTCCAGACGCAGTTCGCCGCCCATTAAATCCACGCCGCCAATCATCGCCTGAAGCAGCGTCGATTTCCCGGACCCGTTACGACCCAGCACCGCCACACGTTCGCCCGGTTTGATGGTCAGGCTTTTGATGCGCAGCGCGACGGTCAGCGAGTCGGTGTTGTAGCGGAACATCGCGTCGGTAAACTGGTAGTGTCCGAACAGGACCGGACTGTGAATACGGGTTTCGTCCCTGCTGTTTTCCACCGGCAGATTCATCAGCGCATCGAGGCTGGTTTTGGCCGCCTTGACCTGCTGCCAGCGCGCCAGCACGCCGCACAGGGTTGCCATCGGGGCAATCATGCGCGAAGAGAGCAGGGAGGCCGCAACGATGGCCCCCGTAGTGATATCGCCGTTGATAACCATCGGCGCACCGACCACGATCACGCTGGCATACACCAGTCCCTGAATCGTGACGCCCCAGCTGATAAGAGAATGCATCACCTTGCGCATCTCGACGCCGGACTGCGCGGTGATGCGAATATAGCTGTTCCACTGCTGGAGGAAACGGTCTTCCGCCTGCATCAGCTTGATGTCTTCAAGCCCCTGCACACTCTCGACCAACACTGCGTTGCGCAGCGTGGACTCCTTGAGCGCCTGCTGCGCCAGTTTTGCCAGCTTCTTCTGGCTAAACAGGCCGGGCAGCACCATCAGCAGCACGGCGACCGGCGCAATCCACGCCAGCTGCGGCGCGATAATCGCCATCACCAGCAGGAACAGCAGGAAGAACGGCATATCGACAATCGCCGTCACCGTCGTCGAGGTCACCATCTCGCGAATGGCTTCCAGCTCGCGCAACTGCGAGATGAATGTCCCGGTCGAGCGCGGCACGGCGCTGTTTCGCAGCCGCAGCGCGTGACCAAAGACCCGGTCGGAGACCCGCATGTCGGCGCGTTTGCCGAGCAGGTCGGTCACGTGGTCGCGCCCGACGCGCAGGATATAGGTAAAGACCACCGAAATAATGACCCCGATATAGAGGACATATAATGTCGGATAGGATTGCGCGGGGATAACCCTGTCATAGACCTGCATCGAGAAAATAATACCGACCAGCGCGAGCAGGTTGATGAGGAAGGATCCGAGCATCACATAGCTGTAAGGGCGCAAGTCATGCAGGACCAGACGACGCAGCCAGTTGGGTTTGACGGCGGTCAGATACTTGTCGACACGGCTGTCTTTGGCGGCGGTCAGCGGACGCAGCGCGGCGGCAAAGCTGATTTCCGGCAACAGGGTGGCCAGCGCAATCGGCGCGGGCTGTTCTTCACCGGTAAAATGCACCCGCACGTCGTCCTGACCATCAAAGCTTGTTATCACGCCGACCTGTCCATCGGCCAGTTCAATCGCCAGCGGCAGACGCCAGCTGGTAATCTCCCACTGGTCATCTTCGAACAGTTGCAAGGATAACCCGGCCTGCCGCGCCAGATGTCGCAGTGCCTTGTCGCGCGGCTGGTTGCCTTGCCATTCGCTGGTGGCCATGATCATGCCCGGTGAACAGGGCAGGCGATAATGGGTGGCAATCAGGATTATCGCCGTGGCCCATCCGTGTAACGGGACATGTTCCCCTTCGGCCGCATCGGGCTGACCGTTGGGTTCGTCGGGAATCTGCAATTGAGTCATGGCTGGATCTCCACGGATTGAATCCGCTGATTGTTCAGAGCAAACGCAGACCTGATTTGCCCGGAGCTATACAGGCAATCGAGCTGAAGTGAGCGTAACTGGCTGATGGTTTGCTGGAGAGTAAATCGGGTCTGGAACACTTCCTGCTCGGCGTTCAGCACGTCCAGTAGAGGACGGGTGCCGAGTTGCAGGTATTGATCCTGATACAGCTGCTGGGTCTTCTCGCCCAACTGCTGTTGCCGCGACTGAATGGCGAGGCTGCGTGAGAGACTCTGCGCCTCGGTCTGCGATTCGCTCAGCTGCTGTCTGGCCTTGAGACGCGCCGAATTCACTGCCGCATTGGCGGCGTTCAGGGCATTGGCTGCGGCATCGCGGGTGGCGGTGGTCGCGCCCCCTGATACAGCGGCATTTCGACTTTTACAAAGGCGGAATACTGGGTGCGGTCAAGCTGCTGACTGCCGGAATAGTTGTCGTTGAGATAGTGCGTGACCTGCGGTTCGAGCGAGACGGTCGGCAGCATCTGCGCATTGGCGTTATCCAGCTTGGCCCGCGCCTGATTTGCCTGTGCCCAGGCTGCCAGCACCGACGGGTTGAGGGTGTCATCGGCTTTGCCGACCTGACAGGAGCGCGTCAGATTGACGGGGAAATTCTCGCTGACATTGTTCACATTCGGCCAGCCGAGGTAGGTGGCGAGCGTTGCGCGCCAGCGGTCCAGACTGGCCTGATACTGTATTAACGTGCTGCGCGCGCCTTCGATACGCGCATCGGTTTGCGTCGCGTCGGAAAGGGAGGCCGCGCCTTCGTCGTTACGCTGCCGCGCCAGATCGCCAATCTTGCTCAACGCGGTCAACTGCTGCTGGGCTATTTTCACCAACTCCTGATAACCCTGAACTTCAACCAGCGCTGCCGCCGTGTCGTGCGCGACGGTGTCTATGCTGACCAGAATGTTGGCCTGTCCCTCTGCCACCCCGGCTTCGGCGGAACGCACGGAACTGCTGACCTTGCCGAAGTCATAGAGCATCTGGGAAACAGAGAGGACAAAAGAGGGGCTGAAGCCTTTTTCGACATAGGCGTTGCTGTAGCCGTTGTTCATACCGGCGCTGACCTGGGGATAATATTTGGCTTTGGCCACGTCAACCTGGTTGTTCTGTTCGAGCATGTTGCCGATGGCTTCGGCAATATCGGGATGCCACTGAATGGCCCGCTGCACCGCCTGATTAATGGTGAGAGTATCAGGAACGTGGGCGAGGGCGGGTTCGGTGACTTCACCGGTTAATGACGGAAGATCCTGCTGTTGCGCCAGACCGGAAGAAGAGATGTGACTGGCCGTAACAAGAGAATCACTGGCGGCCAAAAGTTGAGAACTATGTAACAAAGCGATGCCCGCACAAAAGACGCTGAGCTTGGAAAAACGGCGATATATTGCGCCTGATTGCATCAAATCCATCGATAATCCACCAGTCAATAAGAGAAAGGGGCACATCCCTGTGCCCGTAATGCATCCCTGCGCCCTATTACTACCTTTACGCCGTGGTGTTTTGATGCGGCTGTTGCAGCAACTCCTCCAGTGAAACGTTCACGCCTTCAAGCGTAACCAGTTGAGCACTGCTGAACGCCGTACCCGTCCCATCACGGTCTATCGAAAGCACGGTATTGCCATCTGAAGTATGGTCCACTTTTACAAAATCATTAACATTACTTGTGGAATCATTCCATCCGATTAACAAATCGCTTACATCGATTTTATCACCCTGGGCGACATTGAAGTCCGTCCAGGTATCGTGACCGTTGCCGCCGGTTGCATCTGCGGTGGCCAGCAGATGATAAACCAGGGTATCGGCACCGGCACCGGCGGTAATGGTGTCGTCGTAGGCACCTCCCGTCAGTGTGTCAGCCCCCGCAGTACCTGTGATGGTTGGGTGCAGATCGATGGTGAAGGTGTTCTGGGTAATGGTGCCGTCCGTTGCCGCCAGACTGTAGCTAAACACCTCTTTATGCAGCAGGCTTTGTGCACTGACCTCTGCATTCAGGGTATAGGTATAGTGACCGCTGGCATCGACATTCAGCACCCCGTAATCACCCGCAATTGACGTGGTACCCGCTGTATTTACGGTAGTGACATCTCCTGCTTCATTAATAATGCTCAAGGTTCCAGTATGACTGTCGGTGGAATCCCCATAGATACTGCCGCTGGCATCGCTCTCCGTACCGGTTGACTCGGCCACCAGACTGTTGGTCGAAAGCAGCGTGGCCGCGGCACCCTCGTTCAGCGTGACGGTCAATGTTGCCGACGTCACCGCGCCCGCCGCATCTCTCACCGAGTAGGTGAAGCTGTCGGTCGCCGGAAGCGTGTCGATATCCAGTCCGCCTTTCAGCGTGTAGGTATATTGACCGTGCGAGTCGATATTCAGCGTGCCGTATGCAGAACTTATCGACGTGCTGCCTGTTTCGTTCACGGCCACCGCGCCGACCGAGGTTACGGCGGTACCGACAGGCACCACGCCATCTACGGAACTGGTATCGTTGGTGAGCAGATTGCCGGTCACGGTGGCAGCCACCGTCACGGCCAGCGTGGTAACGTCATTGGTAGTTCTGATAGTCGTGGTCGGCAACACGCTGACGTTCAGGTTTGAGGCCAGCACAACCGCATAGGTCCCCGTGGTCAAGGTATTCAGGGCCACGGTGCCACCGGTGTAAGGGCCAATTCCGATAAGCCCGGCAATATAGTTGGGGATACTCTGGACGAGCGACCAGCTGCCATTCGGCTGTTCCTGATACACGTTCAGAGAGTAGTTGACGAGCAGGTTGATGCCGTTCAGCGTCGCGTTTACCGATACCTGACGTGAATCATCCGCGCCGACTGTCAACAGGAGAGGATTACTGCCGCCAATGACCGTTGCCGACAGAATAGTACCCACACCGACGGAAAGCAGAGCCGTACCGGAGATGCTGCTCAGCGCATTGGATTGCTGGACGACCTGGCTTGTGTAATCCACCTCGTTGGTGTCGTTGACCGCCGCGATACGAATCGCACTGCCTACCGACGCCGTTGGCGAGACATTGCCTGCACGGTCGGTCTGGGTAACCGAGAGCAGGGCACCCGTGGTTTGCGCTGTGGTCAGCGCTACCGTGAAGGCCCCTGCGCTGTCGGTGGTTGCCGTACCAATGATGGCCCCACCGGCATCTCTCACCGTCACGGTGGAGTTGGCTTCACCCGTACCGGTCAACGTATTGCCTGTGTTGTCGACAGCAAGCGCCGTAACGGCCGCCGGTGCCACGGTATCAACGGTGATAGCGACAGGCGTGGTTGCCGGACTCACGTTGCCTGCGGCATCGGTTGCCGTCACACTCAACTGGTGTGCGCCATCGGTCAGTGCAGTGGTCGTATAGGTCCATGCACCAGCCGCATCTGCCGCGACGGTCCCGAGAATGGTCGCACCGTCATAAATGGTGACCAGCGCGTTGGCTTCCGCCGTCCCGGCAAGCGTCGGGGTGTTGTCATCGGTGAAGGCACCCGACGTCAGGGTACCGGTAGTGGTTCCCACGTTATCGGATACGGTAAGGCCGGTCACAGCCAGCGGTGCCACCGAATCTACCGTAAAGGTGATGGCGGTCGCAGGGCCGACGTTACCCGCCGTATCGGTCGCCGTCACGTTGAGGGTGTGAACCCCGTCCGCCAGTGTGGTCGAGGTAAAGCTCCATGCCCCCGTCGCGCCCGCCGTAACCGTGCCGAGAGGCGTGGTGCCGTCCAGAATGGTGACACGGCTGCCCGCCTCTGCCGTACCTGTGAGCAACGGTGTGTTGTCATTGGTCGTACCGTTGTTGAGGATTGGCGTCGCGACAGTGCCATTGTTGTTGCTGGTAGTGAAGGTCACTGCGCCCGGCGCGGTGGTATCGATATTGACCGTCGCTGCCGTGCTGCCGCTCACGTTACCGGCCGCATCGGTCACTGATACGGTCAGCGTATGGGCACCGGTCCCGAGAACGCCAGTGGTGAAGTTCCAGGCCCCGTTGGCATCGGCCAGTACCGTACCGAGCAGCGCCGCGCCTTCAAAGATATTGACGGTGCTGTTTGCTTCGGCAACACCGCTGAGGGTTGGCGTTGTATCGTTGGTGACGCCGCCGTTTGGTATCACCGTATTGGCGACATCATTGGTGATAACCAGCGTAGACGCCGTCGGGGCTATGGTATCGACCGTGATTGGGAATGCGGTCGCCGTACTGGTGTTGCCTGCCGGGTCGGTTACCGTCACGCTCAATGCATGCGGGCCGTTGGAGAGCGCCGCCGTGGTGAATTCCCACGCGCCGCCTGCACCGGCAGTTACGGTGCCCAAAATGGCCGTGCCGTCATAAACGGTGACGATATTACCGAGTGCACCCGCCGTACCGCTCAGGGTTGGTGTCGTGTCATCGGTTGTCGCACCACTTGCCAGCGCGCCGGTAAGGGTTCCCACGTTGTCGGTCACCACGAGATCGGTCACAGGCACCGGTCCTGTAGTGACGACGTTCAAGGTCAAGGTGGCAGCAGGACTGACGTTACCTGCGGCATCCGTTGCCGTCACCGTGAAGGTATGCGCGCCATCCGCCAACGCTGCCGGACTGTAGTTCCAGGTTCCGGCGGCAGAGGCCGTAACAGTGGCGAGCGGTGCGCCATCCTGCAGGATGGTGACGGTACTGCCCGCTTCTGCGGTACCGCTCAGCGCCGGTGTGCTGTCATTGGTGCTGCCGTTGTCGGCAATTGGAATGGCTACCGCTCCGTTGTCGTTGCTGGCCGTAATCGTGGCCGCAATCGGTGCTTCGATGTCGATGATAACGGTAGCCGTGGCGGAGGCCACACTCACGTTACCCGCAGCATCGGTCGCACTGGCAGAGAAGTTGTGGGTGCCCGGCTCGAGATCGGCGGCCGGGGTAAATTCCCAGACACCTCCAACGGCGGTCACCGTTCCGATGGCATCCGTACCGTCGAAGATGGTCACCAGCGCACCGTCTTCTGCCGTACCGCTCAGCGTTGGTGTCGCGTCATTGGTCGAGCCGCCGTTTGCAACCGGAACGCCCGTTTCGTCATTGGTTACCACCAGTGTGACGGCCGCTGGTGCTGCGGTATCCACGGTGAAGGTCAATGTTGGCGATGGGTCGCTCACATTGCCTGCCGCATCGGTTACCGTTACGCTCAGCGCATGGTCGCCGTTGGACAGTTGCGGGGTATTCAGGCTCCATGCGCCGGTCACCGCATCGGCAGTCACAGTACCGATGACGGTGGTGCCATCATAAAGCGTAACCAGTGAACCCGCTTCTGCGGTACCACTTACCAGCGGCGTGTTGTCATTGGTGGACGTGCCATCCGCGATAGGAACAGGTGTCGCTACGTCATCATTGCTGACCAGAAGGTCGATGGCCGCATCCGGTACCGTAACATCAATGGTGATAGTGATGGTATCGGAGGTGGTAACGTTGCCCACGCCATCGGTAGTCGTGATAAAGAACCCATAGGTGCCTTCGGCAATCGCAGCGGCCGGAGTGAAACTCCATTGACCGTCGGCGCCTACGGCAACCGTTGCGAGCGGTGCGGCATTCACGCCATCATAGATGGCAATGGTGCTGCCCGCCGTCGACAGACCGCTGAAGACCGGCGTGCTGTCATTGGTAGAAGCGCCGTCCAGCAGGGCAACCAGCGTAGTGCCCGCGTCGTCGGTGATTTCCAGCGTCGAGGTGGCCGGCGGAATTCCGGCTTCGACATCCAGAACAAACGGCGTGGCCGTACTGACGTTTCCGGCGATATCCGTAACGATAATGCTGAAGTTATGAGTGCCGTTACCCAGCGCAATCGGGGTAATGGTCCAAGTGGTATCCTCGCCGACCACTGCGGTGCCCAGCAGCGTCGCCCCTTCATAGACACTGACCGTCGTACCGGCTTCCGCCGTACCCGAGAAGGTTGGCGTGTTGTCGTCGGTTACAGCGCCTGTCAGCAGCGGGCCTTGCGCGTCGCCCACATTGTCGGTGACCACCAGGCTGCCTACCGCATCAGGGACAACGGCATCGACAGTAATGGTGTAACCGGCCGACTGATCGCTGAGATTACCGGCGGCATCCACGGCGGCCACGGTGAAGACATGCGGCGTATTGTCAGTCAGTGCTGCAACATCGAAACGCCACTCGCCAGCATCCGAGACGGCGGCCGTACCTACCAGCACGGCATCCTGATAAATATTGACCGTCGTTCCCGGCGTGCCCGTGCCGAGCAGTTCCGGCGTGGCATCATTGGTCAGACCGCCATTGGCAATCAGCACCAGCGAGGTGCCGTCGTTGTTGTAAATGGCGAAATCAGCCACATCGATAGGTTCAGGCGGCGTCAGATCGACCGTGAAGCTCACATTGGTCGCTGCACTGCTGTTGCCCGCCTCATCGGTCACCGTTATCGCCAGGTTATAGGTCGTGCCGTCTGCCAGGGCATCCGGCGTAAAGGTCCACACACCGGTTGTGGCATCGGCGGTGACTGTACCGAAGGTCGAGCCATCGGCGGTATTTACCAGTGTAATGGTGCTGCCAGGTTCGGCCGTGCCGCTGATAACCGGCGTTGCATCGTTGGTAATGCCGCCATTGGCGATATCCACCGGCGCGTCGCCTTCGTCATTTTGCAGCAGCAGATCGGTGACAGGTTCCGGCGCGGTGGCATCGACAGTCAGCGTGAAGGTCGGCGAATTCTCGCTGACGTTGCCCACTTCGTCGGTGACCGTGGCGTAAAACGTATGAGTGCCGTCCGTCAAGGCCGGTGAGACCAGACTCCAGGTGCCATCCTCCAGCGCGACCGTCGTGCCGACCACCTGCTGATTTTCGTCATAGACGGTGACTACGCTTCCGGCTTCCGCCGCACCGCTCAGCAGCGGCGTGTTGTCATTGGTGGTGGTGTTTTCTTCAACGGGTACACCCGGTGCCACGTTGTCATTGGTCAGAGTCAACGTCGTGGCATCCGGCGCCACGGTATCGACGGTAAAGGTGAGGGTTTGCGGTGCGCTGACGTTACCGGCGGCATCGACAACCTCCACAGTCAGCGTATAGGCCACATCGTCGAGAGGCTCTGTCAGCGTTACCGTCCAGGTTCCATCGGTGCCTACGGTGGCTGTGCCGAGCAAGGTATCGCCATTGGATACATTGACCACGCTACCCGCCGCAGCCGTACCGGAAATCAGTGGCGTGCTGTCATTGGTGTAGGTCACGCCGTCGATGACGACGACCGCCGAGCCATTGTCGTTGGCGAGCGTCAGGTCCGCCGCGGCATCAGGCTGTACGGTGTCTATTTCCACATTGATGACCGCAGGCGCACTGACATTGCCGGCAGGATCTGTAGCCGTTACATTCAGCGCATGCAGACCGTCGGTCAGTGGCGTGCCGTCCGGAACGGTGAAACTCCAGATTCCGGTATCATCAACGGTGATGGTCCCGAGAGGCGCGGCGGTGAGATCGTCACCGTCATAAATATTGATGATGCTGCCCGCCTCGGCCGTACCGGTGAGGACTGGCGTGTTGTCGTTGGTCAGACCGCCATCGACAATGGCAACCGGATCGGCGGCCTGATTATTGCTAAGGGCAAGGTCTGCGACGGTAGGCGCTACGGTATCAATGGTGAGCGTAACCGGATCGCTTGCGGCACTGACGTTACCGACCGGGTCCGTTACGGTAACGGTGAACGCGTAGGTACCATCGCTCAGCGTTGGCGTGTAGCTCCAGTTACCGTCTGCATCCGCCGTTGTCGTTGCCAGCACGACATTGTCTTCCAGAATGGTAATGGTGCTGTTGGCCTCGGCCGTACCGCTCAGAACCGGCGTGTTGTCGTTGGTGACGCCGCCTTCGGCAATCGCAACCGGCGTTGCGCCGCTGTCGTTGCTGAAGACCAGATCCTGCGCGACATCAGGCGCGATAGTATCGATTTGGAAACCAATGGCCGGTGAGGCAGGACTTTCATTGCCCGCAGGGTCAACCACAACGGCGGTCAGGCTGTGAGGGCCGTCATCCAGTTGCGGCAGGGTAAAGCTCCAGCTGCCGTCGGCGGCAACCGTGGCGGTACCTATCACCACGCCGTTGTCCAGCACATTGACGGTACTGCCCGTTTCTGCGCTGTTGGCCCCTCCGCTATAAACCGGGGTACTGTCATTGGTGAAATCACCGTCGAGAATCGGCACCAGCGTGTTGCCTTCATTGTTGCTGAGCAAGACGGCGGTCGCTTCGGTTGGCGCGACGGTATCGATGATCAGATCAAGAGGCGCGGATACCGGACTGACGTTGCCAGCCGGATCGGTCACCGTGGTAGTAAAGGTGTGCACACCGTCGTCAAGCGGGTCGGTAACGGTAAAGGTCCAGTTGCCGTCCGCATCGACGAGGGCAGTCCCAATCACGTTGCCATTTTCGGACACGGTAACCGTGCTGCCGACTTCCGCAGTGCCGCTCAATACCGGTGTCGTGTCGTTGGTGGCTCCCGTTGTGACCGGTGTCGGGGTCGCGCCTTCATCGTTGCTGATAACGATATTGGTCGCCGTCTCCGGAGAGGTGATATCGACGGTGAAGGTGATGGGGTCGGTGGCAGGGCTGCTGTTACCGGCAGGATCCGTTACCGTGGCGGTAATGCTGTGCGCACCTTCGCCAAGCTCTGGCGTGTTGAAAGTCCAGGTGCCGTCATCGCCGACGATAGCGGTACCGAGCGGGGTATCGCCATCAGAAACGGTGACGGTGCTGCCTGGCTCTGCGGTACCGCTCAGCACAGGTGCGACATCGTTGATGACCGCATCTGCGCTAATCACCACCCCGTCATCGTTGGTCAGCACAACGTCTGTTGCGGCCTCCGGCGGAAGTCAGGTCAATGGTGATGGTCAGTGGGTCGGCCGCCGGACTGGTATTGCCCGCCGCATCCGTTACAGTCGTGGTCAGGGTGTGATCGCCTTCGGCCAGTTCTGGCAGGGTGTAGCTCCAGTTACCCTCGGCATCTACCGGAACTGTGACCGGTGTACCGCCATCGAGAACCAGCGTTACGGTACTGCCCGTTTCTGCCCAGCCGGTCAGCACCGGCGTCGTATCGTTGGTCGCGCCCGTGGTGATAGGCACCAGCGTGCCGGTGGTATCATTGTTGAAGACAAGACTGACTGCCGCCGCCGGCGGCTGGGTGTCCACGGAGAAACTGATGGCGTCGGATGCCGGACTGGTATTCCCGGCGGCATCGCTAACCGTGGTGGTCAGACTGTGGTCGCCTTCGGTCAGCACCGGCGTGGTGAAACTCCAGTTGCCGTCTGCATCCACCGGCACCGTACCGAGTGTTGTGGTGCCATCCAGAATGGTGACCGTCGAACCTGGCTCTGCGGTACCGCTCAATACCGGCGTAGTATCATTGGTTGCGCCGCCGGTAACAGGCACAGGCGTGCCGCTTTGGTCATTGCTCAGCACCACATCCGCCGCCGCATCCGGCACCAGCGAGTCGATGGTGATGGTGATATTGCCGGAGTCGGCAACGTTACCCGCGGCGTCCGTGGCGGTGGCATGGAAGACATAAACGCCGTCGGCGAGCGTGGTGGTATCGAACTGCCATTGTCCGCTGGCATCGGCGGTGACTGTGCCCAGCTCGACATCGCCGTTAAAGATAACCACTGTGCTGTTCGGCGTAGCCAGCCCGCTCAACGTTGGCGTGGTGTCCTTGGTAAAGGCGCCGTCGGCCAGCAGGACCAGCGTACTGCCGGAGTCATCGGTGATTTGCAGGGAACTGGTCGCCGGAGGTAAATCGGCATCCACGGTCAGGTCGAACGCCGGGGTGGCCGTACTGACATTGCCCGCCGGATCGGTCACGGTCAGTGTCAGACTGTGGTCGCCATTGCTCAGCGCAGGCGGGGTATAGCTCCAGTTGCCGTCCGCGTCGACGGTAACGGTGCCAAGCAGCGTGGTGCCATCATAGACATTCACTGTCGAGTTGGCTTCGGCCTGACCACTTAGCGTTGGCGTATTGTCATCAGTGATGGCGCCGGAAGCCAGTGGACCTGTGCTATCGCCGACATCATCAGTGACGATAAGACCGGTAACGGCCGCAGGTGGCTGGGTATCAACGGTGAAGGTAATCGGGTCTGAAGGCGTACTGACATTGCCTGCCGGGTCGGTCACGGTCGTGGTAATGCTGTGATCGCCCTCGGTG
This sequence comes from Rouxiella chamberiensis, assembly GCF_026967475.1. NCBI lineage: Bacteria > Pseudomonadati > Pseudomonadota > Gammaproteobacteria > Enterobacterales > Yersiniaceae > Rouxiella > Rouxiella chamberiensis. The sequence goes on from NZ_CP114058.1 coordinate 859,418, forward strand.
AGGGTAGGGGAGGTAAAGCTCCAGTTGCCATCGTCGCCGACGGTGACGGTACCCAGCTGGGTATCGCCGTCACTGATGGTAACGACTGTGCCAGGCTCGGCGGTGCCGCTCAGTACCGGCGTGGTGTCATTGGTTGCCCCGCCCGGGGTAACAGGGACGGCTGTGCTGCCTTCGTCATTGCTCAGTTGCAGATCGGCGGCAGGTTCCGGCACCAGCGTATCGATGATGATGGTGATATTGCCGGAGTCGACAATATTTCCATCGGTATCCGTAGCGGTAGCATGGAAGACGTAGGTGCCATCGGGGAGGTCGGTTGTATCAAACTGCCACTGTCCATCGGCATCCGCCGTCACAGTGCCCAATTCGACATCGCCGTTATAGATAACGACCGTTGCGTTGGCGGCTGCCAGACCGCTCAGTGTCGGGGTGTTGTCGCGTGTGTAGTCGCCATCGTTCAGCTGTACCAGTGTGCTGCCGGTGTCATCGGTGATTTCCAGTGACGTTGTGGCAGGAGGCAGGGCGGCATCAATGTTGACCGTAAAGGCATCGGATTCCACGCTGACATTGCCTGCGGCATCGGTCACGGTAGTGGTAATGCTGTGAGGACCGTTGGTCAGTTCCGGCGTCGTGAAGGTCCAGTTGCCCTCGGCATCGACTACCGCACTGCCGAGTAGGGTGTCGCCATCGTAAACGCTGACGGTGGTCCCCGCTTCCGCCTGACCGCTGAAGGTCAGCGTGCTGTCATTGGTTTCGGCACCTGGTTGAATCTCGCCGGCATCATCGCTGACCAGCAAACCGGTGACTGCGTCAGGTGCGAGGGTATCGACCGTGAAGGTCAGCGTGGTGGCAGGGCTGACGTTGCCTGCAATATCGGTTGCCGTAATGCTGAGAGTATGGCTGCCTTCGCCCAGTGCAGGGCTGGTGAAATTCCAGGTTCCGTCAGCGCCGACGAGAACGGTGCCGAGAACGGTTGTGCCGTCGGAAATGGTTACCGTACTTCCGGCTTCGGCTGTACCTGACAGAATAGGTGTACTGTCATTGGTCACACCGTTTTGAGTAATGGGCAGGGCCACCGCACCGTCATTATTGATAACGGAAAGGTCACCAATGGCATCGGGTGCCAGCGTATCGACGGTGAACTCGACAGGATCGGTCGCGGTGCTGGTATTGCCCGCAGGGTCGGTCACGGTCACTGTGAGGCTGTGCTGTCCGTCGGTCAAGGCCGCGGTCGTAAAGCTCCAGGTTCCGTCAGCGCCCACGGTTACCGTACCGAGCAATGTCGTACCATCGTAGATGCTGACTGTACTGCCTGCTTCAGCGGTACCGCTCAAGGTTGGTGTATTATCGTCAGTAGTCGTGCCATTGGTGATAGCCCCTTGCACGGCACCGACATCATCGGTAATCAGCAGGTCTGCAACCGGACTTGGCGGGGTAGTGTCATCGCCACCGCCATTGTCACCACCGCCGTTATCACCGCCGCCGTTGTCACCACCGCCGTTATCGCCACCGCCGTTGTCGCCACCGCCGTTGTCACCACCGCCGTTGTTACCGCCGCCGTTGTCGCCACCGCCGTTGTCACCGCCGCCGTTGTTACCGCCGCCGTTATTACCGCCGCCGTTGTTGCCACCGCCGTTGTCACCGTCCCCGTTGTTATTGTCGTTATTGGAATCATGACCACCATTTGAACTGCCAATCAGTGCAGCCAGTCCTGCCAGCCCGACGCCCGCCGCAGCTAGACCGATAATGGCGTTGTCACTCAGGCCATCTTCCGCCAGCAGGGCATCGGTACTGTCAATGGAAACGTAGTGGAAACCTTCAGTGCCGGGATCCTGGACCCACCATAATGCACCGTGTTCGTCTTGCAAGACCAGGGAGCTTTCGCCATTCGGACCATAAAAACCATGAATTACAAGGGTTTCACCAGATTTTGTGGTGACGACCAAATCATTGCCATTGCGTGTGAAAGACTTAATATCAGATTGGTTAAGATTAAGCTTTACCAAACTGGGAGCGGTCAAATTAACCTGATTGCCACTCAGTTCAGAAGCAATTGAACCACCTTTAGGCGTTACAGAGATATTATTCATGTTATCGAGATCCCGCGCAGTTATTAAAATCCATAAAACGCTTAGCATCCGTAGACACTGTTTTGACAGTAAATAGTCGTCACGACTATCCACTTCCTCTCTTGCTCGACCCCATAGAATTGACCTATGAAATCGCTACGAGCCTTTTTAAACCGCCACGCAGATACCCGATGGGCGCTATCGCCAGCGCGCAAAGGGTATCAAGTCAGTAAAGGGAAGCGCTCGACATGCAGCGCCTTGAAAATCCTCGGAGAGAGGCGGTAAACACACGCCGGACAATGGTGGAATCTTCGAGCCTGCGTTCAAATGAGCCGTCTTTATTGTTGACGGTCTCCTGGAAAGCGGGCCTGAACTCCTGCAAACATTGTTATTCATGCTCCGATAAAACCCTTTCTGGTCTAGCTGAATAATTTTGGTCTGGTGAGGAATGACTGCCATTTCGTCGACATTACACCGACAGAAAAACTAACATGTTGTTAGGAAAGCATTTTTATAGATAACTGCGTCGTTCGAAATCCGCTATTCATTGTTGAAATCTACCGGCGGATATCTGTTTCCGCTCATGAATAATCAGAAGACAGATTGACCCGCTCATCGCGTAATTCCTTATGTCTTTGATAGAGATAAGAGACGTCTTTTCTCGTACAAAAGTGGGAATACATCGATTGCGCTTAATACATTAACGTTAGCTGGTTAGAAAGCTTACACATTGAAAAAGAGATTAACGTATAACTTACAATTTGAAAAATAGGCTACAGCAATTGGTTGTCTGTGGATTGATTGCTAAAAGCAATCATTGGATTAATCACTTGTCCTTATATTTCGAAGGAGAATTATCACCTAGAAATAATAAGAACTTGCGATTTCACCGACTTGACAAAATTTAAAAATTAGAAGTATTTGATTTTTATATATAAATCTTCATTAGTTCAATGGGAGCAATGAAAGTGATGGATTAATCACTCACTCATTTCCGCCCAATAAAAAATATATTTCCCGCCGCTGGATTAATTTTCATTACGTCACTATTCAATTCTTAATGTTTAAATTTCGCTTATACATCACAAAAATACATAATAGGTTGGCAAATAAACATTAGCTGAATCGTTACATATTCTGCGAATAGTCAAGAATGACTAAAGAGTGAAATAACGCAAGGGAAGGGAAAGACAGGGAGACGCAATCAAAGAATATTGTCTGGGAAAAATTTATATAAAAAGTGAGCGCGATCGCAATATTTCTTGCAGAGTGAGAGGTTTGTCGAGGTGTGCAGAGTCGAGATAAACGTGGGGTTTGGTCAATATAAAAATCCACGCCGAAACGTGGATTTACGAGAGGTTCTAGATGGGGCATTGACGAATACATGCCTCAACACGCAACCTGCAAGTTAGACGTTGAACAGGAAGTTCATTACGTCGCCGTCTTTCACGATATAGTCTTTACCTTCTGAACGCATCTTGCCGGCTTCTTTCGCGCCTTGCTCGCCCTTGAAGGCAACAAAGTCGTCGAAACCGATGGTTTGCGCACGGATAAAGCCTTTCTCGAAGTCGGTGTGGATCTTGCCGGCAGCTTGTGGCGCGGTCGCGCCAACAGGGATGGTCCAGGCGCGAACTTCTTTCACGCCAGCGGTGAAGTAGGTTTGCAGGTTCAGCAACTCGTAACCCGCGCGGATCACGCGGTTAAGGCCCGGCTCTTCCAGACCCAGTTCGGCCATGAACTCGGCGCGGTCTTCATCTTCAAGCTCGGCGATGTCGGACTCGACGGCGGCACACACGGCAACCACCACAGAACCTTCGGCATCGGCAATTGCACGAACTTTATCGAGATACGGGTTGTTTTCGAAACCGTCTTCGTTGACGTTGGCGATATACATGGTTGGCTTCAGCGTCAGGAAGCTCAGGTAGCGGATGGCCGCCTTGTCTTCATCGCTCAGGTTCAACGCGCGCAGCATACCGGCCTGCTCGAGATGCGGCAGGCATTTTTCCAGCGCAGCCAGTTCGGCTTTTGCGTCTTTGTCGCCGCCTTTGGCTTTCTTCTGCACACGGTGAATGGCGCGCTCGCAGGTATCGAGGTCGGACAACGCCAGTTCGGTGTTGATGACGTCGATGTCGTCGGCAGGGTCAACCTTGTTGTTCACGTGAATGATATTGTCGTTTTCGAAACAACGCACAACGTGGCCGATAGCTTCGGTTTCACGGATGTTGGTCAGGAACTGGTTACCCAGACCTTCGCCTTTTGACGCGCCTTTGACCAGACCGGCGATATCAACGAATTCCATCGTGGTTGGTACAACGCGTTGAGGCTTGACTATCTCGGACAGTTTGTCGAGACGTGGGTCAGGCATAGGTACGACACCGGTATTTGGCTCGATGGTACAGAACGGGAAATTGGCCGCCTCGATACCCGCTTTGGTCAGCGCATTGAACAGAGTTGATTTACCGACGTTCGGCAGGCCGACGATACCGCATTTGAATCCCATGTTTTATATCACCTTAATTTCTTGATAATCAGGCAGTTAACATATTCTGCCTAATGTAATGACCATAATTCCGCTCATTATACACAGTTTGGCTGATGAACTCGATCCGCATCGCTTTTCAGGCCGCACCTCGCCTTGCCAGAGGCGCTATCTAGCCTCGGCACGGAAGCTGTGCAATCGGTTCATCGCCTTCAGTATTCCGTCTTTCATCAGGATATCGGTACAGCGCAGCGATTCGTCGATGGCATCGTCAATTAGACGCTGCTCGCTGGCTGGCGGTTTGCCCAGCACGAAACCGACCACTTTGTTGCGATCGCCGGGATGACCGATGCCGATGCGCAGACGGTAGAAGTTCGGATTGTTGCCGAGTTTGCTTTGGATATCTTTCAGCCCGTTATGACCGCCGTTTCCGCCGCCAAGCTTAATTTTCGCGGTGCCCGGAAGAAAGTCCAGTTCGTCATGGGCAACCAGTATTTCTTCAGGTTCGATACGATAAAAGTTGGCCATCGCACTGACCGCCTTGCCGCTGAGATTCATAAAGGTTGTCGGCACCAGCAGGCGAACGTCGTTGCCATTCAACGACAAACGTGCGGTGTAGCCGAAGAATTTAGGCTCTTCCTTTAACTGTTGGTTATGCTGACGCGCCAGTAAATCAACATACCAGGCACCGGCGTTGTGGCGGGTCTGGGCATATTCAGCGCCTGGATTCGCCAGGCCAACGATTAATTTTATGCTGCTCACGGTTCTCTTCGCTTCTCGAGGAAATAATCTGGCCGCTAGTTTACCCGCGCTTTGCCGCTGTGCCAAACCACAAGCCAAATAAACCGGGTTTCGTTCAGTATTGAATAGTTACAAATATTAACTATTCAAAATTCAACCAGATATACAAATTTTAAGTAAAGATTTGTCATTATCTCTCTCCACTCTGTGATCCTCCCCGCAACCCACGCGTGACCCGCAGACTATAATTTAATCAGGATGCAGAAGGGCAATCGGCTTTTCGCAGGGATTTCATTAAAGGATTACCGGAGGTGACGTATGAGACGTAAAAATGCAGCGGTTTGCGGTAACGTGTTGATGGGCGTCGGATTAGTGACGATGGTAGGCGGTATCGCATTCTCGATACTCAGTCAGTTACCCGAGCTGGGTCTGCCGGCCAACATGACGCAGGGCGCCATCATGGCTATCTTCATCGGCGCGCTGTTGTGGCTGGTAGGCGCACGCGTCGGCGGACGTGAAGCCGTCGCCGACCGCTATTACTGGGTGCGTCATTACGACGCGCGCTGTCGCAAAAACCATCGTCATCCCTAATCAATGATTTCTGTCATAACGCTACAAGATTTCTGTCTTGACACAACAAAAAGCCCCGACCGATTTCCCGGCCGGGGCTTTTTTCGTTAATCAACACGACAGGCGCCGTGGATTAGTGCTCGAACATCGCTGAGATCGATTCTTCGTTGCTGATACGACGGATGGCTTCAGCCAGCATGCCGGACAGGGTCAGAGTACGAACGTTTTTCAGGGCGCGAATTTCTGGAGACAGCGGAATGGTATCGCAGACAATCACTTCATCGAGCACGGAGTGCTTGATGTTTTCAACCGCATTGCCGGAGAAGATTGGGTGAGTTGCATAGGCGAATACACGCTTGGCGCCGCGTTCTTTCAGCGCTTCGGCCGCCTTGCACAGAGTGCCGCCGGTATCAATCATGTCATCGACCAGAATACAGTCGCGACCGGTCACGTCACCGATAATGTGCATCACCTGCGAAACGTTTGCGCGAGGACGACGTTTATCGATGATGGCCATGTCGGTGTCGTTCAGCAGTTTGGCAACGGCACGGGCACGAACCACACCGCCGATGTCCGGAGAAACCACAATCGGGTTTTCCAGGTTCTGCTGCATCATGTCTTCAAGCAGGATCGGGCTGCCGAACACGTTATCAACCGGGACATCGAAGAAGCCCTGAATTTGCTCTGCGTGCAGGTCAACGGTCAATACGCGGTCAACGCCAACGCTGGAGAGGAAGTCGGCAACGACTTTGGCGGTGATCGGTACACGCGCTGAACGCACGCGGCGATCCTGACGTGCATAACCGAAGTAGGGGATAACTGCCGTGATGCGACCGGCAGAGGCGCGCCGGAGTGCATCGACCATTACCACGAGTTCCATCAGGTTGTCGTTAGTAGGCGCGCAGGTGGATTGGATAATGAAAATATCTCCGCCACGTACATTTTCGTTAATTTGCACACTTACTTCGCCGTCACTAAAACGATTAACGGCGGCGTCACCTAGGCTGGTGTATAAACGGTTGGCAATACGTTGTGCTAGTTCCGGGATGGCGTTACCAGCAAAAAGCTTCATATCAGGCACGAGAAGAACCTCAGGCTTGCGTCCAGAGAAGATACGGCTCATGGCTTCACCGGGCGGTGAGCGAAACCACAGCAATATACATACGTACATCTTACCCTTCGTCTCTCTGCGCGCCAAAACGCGCCGACATCGGACGGGTATACAGATTTAAAACAAAAATTCCGAGAGGCTGGCAAAGAACAGACACAATAACGGGAAACTGTGACGCTCTATACTTTGGCTGCGGCTCTCATCAGCTCGGCACGGGTTTTATGCAGCGGCGAGACATTTACGCCTCGGGCGACAAAACCGTTAATCCATGCCGGAGCCTTACTCAACACCTCGCGAGCGGCTTCCTCTGTGTCGAATTCGGCAAACACACAGGCACCTGTTCCAGTGAGGCGCGACGGCGCGTATTCTAGCAGCCATGAAACAAGCTGTTCAACCTCGCAAAAACGTTTTCTTGCAATAGGCTCGCAATCATTGCTGAAACGGGCCTGTAATAGCTCATCAATCCGCCGTTTTGGCGTGTCGCGAATCAGTTCGGGGTCACCGAAGATGGCGGGCGTCGGAATGCTCACCCCCGGATGCGCCACAAGATACCACTTTTCCAGCGGTGAAACCGGATGTAAAACCTCGCCGATCCCTTCGGCAAACGCCGCATGGCCCATCACGAACACCGGCACATCCGCGCCGAGACGCACACCCAGTTCGGCGAGTTCTTCATCGCGAAGGCCGCCGTTCCACAGATAATTCAGCGCCACCAGCGTCGTGGCGGCATTGGAGGAACCGCCGCCAAGCCCGCCGCCCATCGGCAGCACTTTTTCGAGCTGGATATCGACACCGCACGGCGCAACATGGCCTTGCTGTGCCAGACGCGTCTGCAAAAGACGCGCCGCGCGCACGACAAGATTCTGCTCGTCCGGGACACCTTCAATGGACGGCGAAAGAGTAATGGCGTCATCTTCGCGCAGCGAAAAGGCCAGACGATCGCCGTAATCGACGAACTGAAACAGCGTTTGCAGATCGTGATAACCGTTGGCGCGCTGACCGGTGATGTACAGGAACAGATTGAGTTTAGCCGGAGATGGCCAGAATTGCGTCATCTCAGTTTAGTGTCCAGCTGTCCATTTTCAGTTTGATGCGCTGATCGCCCTGGGTCATTTCCAGACGATTAGGCAGCGGCGGGGTCACGGTCGTGTCGTAGCTCTGATAGCTCACGCTGCCGTTCAACCCTTTCTGCTTGTAATTGACCTGACGGAGACGATATTGGCTGTCGAGGCTGAAATCGGTGCTGTCGCCCGGCAGGCCCAGCATCCACTGACGCAGATTGGCCAGCGGAATCGACATGCCGGTCAGTTTTTGAATCATTTCATCAGGATTGTCGCTGGTAAACTGTTTACCCTCGTTGTTGGTCAACTGTGCATTGCCGTCCTGAACCTTGAGTTCCATCTCCGTGCTGCCCAATGGATTGGTCAGCAGCAGGCGGTAGCTTTGCGGCGAATACTGCTGCCAGAAGAAGCGGGCGTAGACTTTCTGTTTGTCGGAAATATAGGCAAAGGCCCCACGGGTCTGATAATGCTGCAACTGCCTGACCTGTTGTTCGTGCTGACGCCACTGCGGCGCAGTCGGGCTGGTTGACGGGCCTGTGGTCGGCGAAAACGTCGTACAGGCGGTCAGCACCAGGCTGGCAAGGGGAAGCAGGCGGAGCAGATGGGCTTTATGCATAGACATAACGAGTCGGGTCCTTTCGTTGGAATTCGTTTTAAAACGCAGTTTAGCATAGCGCTTCTGTACGCTTTAAAGCGAATACTAGCATAACCCCGTTGAACTTTACGCCCTGCGGCAATTCGGAAATATCGGTAAATGATAATCACTCAAATCGCGCCAAGTGTGCCAAATCACAGCTTTTTATAAAAACCGGACAGATAGTGCGGTGTGGCTTTTATTGATCTCGCGCATCTTGTAGAATGCGCTCCAGACGTAAACCCATACAAAGAAAAGTCTCATTCGACTATCGCTCCCATGACCCTACTTGCATTAGGCATTAATCACAAAACCGCCCCGGTATCTCTGCGTGAAAAGGTCACGTTCTCGCCAGACACTATCGAACAGGCGCTCTCGAGTCTGCTTCAGCAACCGCTGGTGCAGGGAGGCGTCGTGCTGTCTACCTGTAATCGTACCGAGCTCTATCTGAGCGTCGAGCAGCAGGAGCAGTTGAAAGGCAAGGGTGATGTGCAGGATCAACTGGTGGCATGGCTGTGTGATTACCACAAGTTAAGCGCCGAAGATGTAAAAAAGAGTCTCTACTGGCATCAGGACAACGACGCAGTCAGCCATTTGATGCGCGTCGCCAGCGGTCTTGACTCTCTGGTGCTGGGCGAGCCGCAGATTCTGGGTCAGGTGAAGAAAGCCTTTGCCGAATCCCAGCATGGTCAGGCGGTGTCGGGTGAGCTTGAACGTTTGTTTCAAAAGTCCTTTTCGGTTGCCAAACGCGTGCGTACCGAAACGGATATCGGTGCCAGCGCCGTGTCGGTGGCCTTTGCCGCCTGTACGCTGGCCCGCCAGATCTTCGAATCCCTCTCTGAAGTCAACGTGCTGCTGGTCGGCGCGGGCGAGACTATCGAGCTTGTGGCGCGTCATCTTCGCGAGCACAACGTCCGTCATATGATGATTGCCAACCGAACCCGTGAACGTGCGCAGGTTCTGGCCGACGAAGTCGGTGCCGAAGTCGTTTCCCTTCAGGATATCGACGCCCGCCTGGCCGATGCCGACATCATTATCAGCTCCACCGCCAGTCCGCTGCCTATCATCGGCAAGGGGATGGTCGAACGTGCGCTCAAGGCGCGACGCAATCAGCCGATGCTGATGGTCGATATCGCCGTTCCGCGTGATATCGAGCCGGAAGTCGGTAAACTCGCCAACGCCTACCTGTACAGCGTTGACGACCTGCACAGCATCATTCAAAAAATCTTGCCCAACGCAAGGCGGCGGCCATTCAGGCCGAAACCATCGTCGAGCAGGAAAGCTCCAACTTTATGGCCTGGCTGCGTTCGCAGGGCGCCGTGGAAATTATTCGCGACTACCGTACGCGCGCCGACACCGTTCGCGCCGACATGGAAGCCAAAGCCATGGCGGCGATAGCACAGGGTGCCGATGTACAAAGCGTTATCCACGACCTGGCCCATAAACTCACCAACCGCCTTATTCATGCCCCTACCCGTTCACTTCAACAGGCTGCCAGCGATGGCGACGTTGAACGTTTGCAGATTTTACGCGATAGTCTCGGGCTAGATCAGTAAGATATCCCAAAGGTCGTTACCTGAAGGCGGCCAACACACCTGCGTCCATCGGATGTCGGGTATAGTTTTTATTATCACAGGGTTAAACACTACGCATGAAGCCTTCTATTGTTGCCAAACTGGAAGTGTTACAAGAGCGCCATGAAGAAGTTCAGGCGATGCTCGGCGACGCCGCCGTGATTGCCGATCAGGAAAAATTCCGCAATCTTTCCCGCGAATATGCTCAGTTGAGCGATGTTTCCGCCTGCTTTTTGACCTGGCGACAGGCGCAGGAAGACCTGGCTGCCGCCGAAGAGATGCTTGAAGACCCTGAAATGCGCGAGATGGCTCAGGATGAAATCAAGCAGTGTCAGACCACGCTCGAAGAGCTTGAGCAACAGCTGCAATTCCTGTTGCTGCCCAAAGATCCCGATGACGAGCGCAGCTGCTTTATTGAAGTGCGCGCCGGAACCGGCGGTGACGAGGCGGCCATCTTTGCCGGTGATCTGTTCCGCATGTACAGCCGCTACGCCGAAGCGCGCCGCTGGCGGGTCGAAGTCATGAGCGCCAACGAAGGCGAGCATGGCGGCTATAAAGAAGTGATCGCCAAGGTTTCAGGCGAGGGCGTGTATGGACAGTTCAAGTTCGAATCCGGCGGCCACCGCGTGCAGCGCGTGCCTGAAACCGAATCTCAGGGCCGTATCCACACATCGGCCTGTACGGTCGCGGTAATGCCCGAAGTACCGGAGGCCGAACTGCCGGAAATCAACGCCGGTGACCTGCGCATCGACACCTTCCGCTCCTCCGGCGCGGGCGGTCAGCACGTCAACACCACGGATTCCGCTATCCGTATTACCCACCTGCCGACCGGTATCGTGGTCGAGTGTCAGGACGAACGTTCGCAGCACAAGAACAAGGCCAAGGCGTTGTCCGTGCTCGGCGCGCGAATTCGTGCCGCCGAAGTGGCGAAACGTCAGCAGGAAGAGGCCTCTACGCGCCGTAACCTGCTCGGCACCGGCGACCGTTCCGACCGCAACCGGACCTACAACTTCCCGCAGGGAAGGGTGACCGACCACCGCATCAACCTGACTATCTACCGTCTGGACGAAGTGATGGAAGGCAAGCTTGATATGCTTATCCAGCCGATTGTGCAGGAGTATCAGGCAGACCAGCTCGCCGCGCTGTCCGAGCAGGAATAATGGATTTTACCCGCTGGCTGAAACAGGCTGTGGGGCGTTTGGCGGCCAGTGAAAGTCCGAAGCGAGATGCAGAAATCTTGCTCGGTCACGTCACTGGCCGTTCGCGCACCTTTATTATGGCGTTTGGCGAAACCGAGCTTGATGCACAGACATTGGCTCGACTTGATGCGCTGCTTGGCCGACGCGAGAAGGGCGAACCCGTCGCCTATCTCGTTGGTGAGCGCGAATTCTGGTCGCTACCGCTTTCCGTCTCTCCCGCCACACTGATCCCTCGTCCCGATACCGAATGTCTGGTTGAACATGCGCTGCAACGTCTTGGCGAAGCACCTGCACGCGTGCTGGATTTAGGCACCGGCACCGGCGCGATTGCGCTGGCTATCGCCAGTGAGACGCCCCGACTGCGAGGTAATTGGCGTCGATCTGCATCCCGATGCCGTGGCGCTTGCGCAGTTCAATGGCACCAAACTGGGCCTGGGCAATGCGCAGTTTTTGCAGGGAAGCTGGTTTACGCCGGTACAAGGGCAGCGGTTCTCGCTGATTGTCAGCAATCCGCCGTATATCGACGCCGCCGATCCTCATCTGGCGCAGGGCGATGTGCGTTTCGAGCCTGCGAGCGCCCTCGTGGCCGCCAATAATGGGCTTGCAGACATTCAGCTGATTACGCAGCAGGCACCGGAACACCTCAGTGCCGATGGCTGGTTATTGTTCGAACACGGCTGGCAGCAGGGCGAAGCGGTTCGGGAGATCCTGGTTTCGGCCGGATTTATCGCCGTGGAAACGCTGAAGGATTACGGCGACAACGACCGTGTAACGCTGGGCCGATGGCCTGAATTGCCGTAATGATGCAATAAAAGAGGCGCGGTTAACGCGCCCTTGATAAAAAAGGGTGAGCAATGTCGTCATATATTTGGGTAAAAGATTTCCATATTCTGTTTATTACTGCCAGTATCGTTCTGTTTGTACTGCGCTTTTTCTGGAAATGGGCCAACGCGGGTATCATGCAGCAGCGCTGGGTAAAAATCGCGCCGCATATCATTGATACCTTTATGCTAATTAGCGGTATCTGGCTTGTGGTCATCACCCATTTTTATCCCTTTTCCCCACAAGGTTCATGGCTGACCGAAAAGCTTTTTGGCGTTATCATCTACATAGCCCTTGGATTTGTGGCGTTGGGAGAAGGCAGGAAAAAGTACGCAGCCAGAAAACGCGCTGGGTGGCTTTTATTCTTGCCTTGGGTTGTTTGTATTTGATTGTTAAGCTAGCCATAACAAAAATACCGCTGCTAATGGGATAACTATGAGCTCCATTGCTGATTTTGAATTTAACGCCGCGCCGTTAAGCACCGGCGTCATCCTGGTAACGCAGGCAATTCGCTTTGATTTTAAAGCCGACGATGTGAATCGTCAGTTGCAGGCTCTGGTGGAAGAAGCCAGAAGCAAGGTACCTGAAGAACTGAATCAGGATCAGCAGCTTGAAGTTTTGATCGAACTTTTTTATCGCACCTGGGGTTTCGGCGGCGCGGGCGGTGTCTATCGCCTGTCCGATGCTATCTGGATAGACAAGGTGCTGGCCTCGCGCCAGGGTACACCGGTGTCGCTCGGGGTGATTTTTCTGCACATTGCACACGCGCTGGATCTGCCGCTGATGCCGGTGATTTTCCCGACTCAGCTTATCGTCCGCGCCGACTGGCTCGACGAAGAGATGTGGCTGGTGAATCCGCTTAACGGCGAAACGCTCAGCGAGCATATTTTACAGGTATGGCTTAAAGGCAATCTTGGCGTCAGCGCCGTCATTGAAGATGACGACCTCGAAGAGGCGGATCACACCATGATCATCCGCAAGATGCTGGATACGCTCAAAGCCGCACTGATGGAAGAAAAACAGATGGAGCTGGCACTTAGCACCAGCGAAGCCGTGCTGGAATTCGATCCGGACGATCCTTACGAAATTCGCGATCGCGGGCTTATCTACGCACAACTCGACTGTAATCATGTCGCGATTTCCGACCTGAACTACTTTGTCGAACAGTGCCCCGAAGATCCGATTTCGGAAGTTATCAAGATGCAGATTCATTCGATTGAACAAAAAAGCGTTACATTACATTAATCAGCCCCGAGCGGGCTGTCTATCCAACATCTGTACCATTGATTTATTATCGATTAAGGCCAAAGCATGAAACATAAAGTGGTTAGCATTAAGGACATCGACGTAGCAAATGATTTGCCGTTTGTGTTGTTTGGCGGCATGAACGTGCTCGAATCACGTGACATGGCGATGCGCGTTTGTGAGCACTATGTGAAAGTGACTGACAAACTGGGCATTCCTTATGTGTTTAAAGCCTCTTTTGACAAAGCCAACCGTTCTTCCATCCACTCCTACCGTGGACCGGGTCTGGACGAAGGCATGAAGATTTTCCAGGACCTGAAAGCGGCGTTCGGCGTGAAAATCATCACCGACGTTCACGAAAGCTGGCAGGCACAGCCTGTTGCCGACGTGGTCGATGTGATTCAGCTGCCTGCCTTCCTGGCGCGTCAAACCGACCTGGTTGAAGCGATGGCCAAAACCGGCGCGGTCATCAACGTCAAGAAACCCCAGTTTGTAAGCCCGGGCCAGATGGGTAACATCGTCGACAAGTTCAAGGAAGGCGGTAACGATCAGGTTATTCTGTGCGATCGCGGCAGCAACTTTGGCTATGACAACCTTGTGGTCGACATGCTGGGCATGAATGTGATGATTAACGCCACAGGCGGTCATCCTGTCATCTTCGACGTGACCCACGCGCTGCAAACCCGTGACCCGTTTGGTGCGGCATCGGGCGGTCGTCGTGCCCAGGTTGCCGAACTGGCACGTGCCGGCATGGCGGTGGGCATCGCTGGCCTGTTTATCGAAGCGCACGAAGATCCGGCTCACGCCAAGTGCGACGGTCCTTCCGCGCTGCCGCTGGACAAGCTGGAACCTTTCCTGGTGCAGATGAAAGCCATCGACGACCTGGTGAAAAGCTTCCCGGCGCTGGATACCAGCAAGTAAGTCTGATAAAACGAATCAAGACCAAGGCGGCCATCGGGTCGCCTTTTTTATTGGCTTTCACACGCCCTCATCAAGCAACTTTTGAGACAGAAATGGAAATCACCTATCTCCTTGTTCCCGGTTATACCAATTCCGGACCCGATCACTGGCAGTCTTACATCGAAAAAAATACGCCAACGTCAAGCGCGTAGTGCAGGATGACTGGAACACCCCGCATACAGAAAAATGGGTAGCGCGCCTCAATGACGTTATCGACCATACGCCGGGCGAAATTGTGTTGGTCGGCCACAGTTGCGGAGCGGTCGCGGTGGCGCAGTGGGCAAGTCGCCATGCGCAGGAGAGAGTGATCGCGGCTGTGCTGGTGGCACCCGCCGATGTCGATGCTGCCACGGCACTGAACGACATCCGCCCGCAAAGGCCGTTGCCCACAGGCCGACTGCCTTTGCCGACCTTGCTGCTTTGCAGTGACAACGACGAGCATCTTTCACTCGCCAGGGCCGAGGCATTGGCTGCTGAATGGGGAAGTGACATCATGATGTTACCCGGCGCGGGGCATTTTCATACCGCTGCCGGTTTTGGAGAATGGCGCGCCGGAGAGAAAATCATCGAAGACTTTACCGGACTGAAATTTGTCCCGCTCGGCAGGAACAGCGCAGGGGAGTAGGCAGACATCCATACAAAAAGGCCCTGATTTTCATCAGGGCCTTCTCGTTTAATATGGCGGTGAGAGAGGGGTTCGAACCCTCGATACGCTTTCGCGTATACACACTTTCCAGGCGTGCTCCTTCAGCCACTCAGACACCTCACCGTGGCGTCACACTGCTTAGCAGTGCAACGGGGCGCTACTATAGGGAGACAAGCCTGTTGGGTCAAGGATTATTTAGCGCGAGCAAACTGGATGACCAGGACTTCATCAATGTGCTGATTTATTGTTCATAAATGCGGTGGGCAGGGGAAATTCAGGAAGAAATATTGGAAAACGGCAGGCAATGATTTTTGTCCCATAACGAAAAAGGGCCCAGATTTTCATCTGGACCCTTTCGCATAATATGGCGGTGAGAGAGGGGTTCGAACCCTCGATACGCTTTCGCGTATACACACTTTCCAGGCGTGCTCCTTCAGCCACTCAGACACCTCACCGTAGATTCCGTCAACACGCTGTGCTGCGGAATCGGCGCTAATGTAAGGAAATACCGGCCCAGCGTCAACCCTCTTTTTCATTAATCGATGCGTTTAGCGAAAATTAAAGCAATTTGCTGATTTATAGCGCAAATTTCGGCATTTATTCAGCGCAGGATGCGTAAAGGCCGTCGACGTTTATATCAGTCACTCGCCGCCATGCCCGTTTTGGCGGCTAAAACGGCAAAGTAAGGCGATTTATGTTTTGAAAGGAATTAATGCTGGGAATTTGGCATTAAGCAACGGTATAACAGGAGCCGGTCAAAAAGGGAGAGCACCAAAATCCGCCGCCTTTTTCATCATTTTTCACCATTGATATTCATCTTATCAAGCCGGCTTTCAGGGCTTCACAACAAGGCAGTACAGGGGTTTTACGTGAGTCTTTCAGAAAAAACATTATCGCCACGCGCGGCGGTACCGGCGGGGTCCGGTGCGCTGTTCTTTATCCAGACCTTCTCCACGCTGGGTTTCGCCGTGCTGTATTCCACGCTGGTGCTGTACGCAACCAAACGTCTCGGGTTTAGCGAAAATCAGGCCAACGCCATCATGGGCGTGTTCGGTGCGTTCAACTATGGGCTGCACATGTTTGGCGGCTATCTTGGCGGGCGCTATCTCAGTAACCGTAACCTGTTTGTATTGGGCATGGTGTTGCAGGTCATCGGCTGCGCGCTGATTGCCGAAGCGGGCGTCACCGGACTTTACTGGGGGCTGGCCATGTTCCTGACCGGCAGCGGGCTTAACGTGACCTGTCTGAACATGATGCTGACCCAGCGCTTTGCCCCGGACGACGACCGCCGCGAGTCTGCATTCCTGTGGAACTATGCGGGCATGAATCTCGGCTTCTTCATCGGTTTCGCGGTAGCGGGCTATTTTCAGCTGAGCGAGAACTATCGCGCGCTGTTCCTGTTCGCCACGCTCGGCAACGCGCTGGCCATTGCCGTGACCCTGTCGCGCTGGAAAATCCTCAAGGATATCAACACGCCGCTTAAACAGGTCACTACGCGACAGTTTATTCAGCGCATGCTGGTGGGCATCGCGATTCTTGTGGTGCTGGTGCCGATTATTCGTATCTTGCTGACGCACGCGGCCTTCAGCAGCTATTTTGTGGTGA
Source organism: Rouxiella chamberiensis (assembly GCF_026967475.1). Taxonomy (NCBI): domain Bacteria; kingdom Pseudomonadati; phylum Pseudomonadota; class Gammaproteobacteria; order Enterobacterales; family Yersiniaceae; genus Rouxiella; species Rouxiella chamberiensis. Next base: position 876,131 of record NZ_CP114058.1, read on the forward strand.
GTCTCGGCATAGTGATTTTCCTGATAATGGGTCTGGTTACGTCGCGCCATCGCCCGCAGGACGAAAAAGGGCGCATGGTTGCCTATCTGCTGCTCGCCGCCGGGTCGCTGGTATTCTGGACCCTCTATCAGCTTGCGCCTATGGGACTGATGCTGGTTCGTTGAGCACAACATCAATCTGACCGTCTATGGCGTGCGGGTTGCCCCCAGTGGATTCAGAACATCAATACCGTCGTGATTGTGGTTGGCGGCCCGCTGATGGCGCTAGGGTTCACGCGTCTGCGTCAGCGCGGATGGAACATCGACGTGCCGTTGCAGTTTGCCGGTGCGCTGTTCTGTATTGGTCTGGGCATGCTGGTGCTGCCGGTTGGCATCCATTTAGCGGGCGGCGACGGGCTGATGGCCCTGAAATGGATAGTCATCAGCTATGTGTTGCAAAGCGTCGGCGAACTGATGATCTCGCCTATTGGCTACGCCATGATTGGCAAGCTGGCCCCGACGCGCTATCAGGGCGTGATGATGGGCTGCTGGATGATGGTCACGGGCGTCGCGTCCGTGCTGGCAAGCTATGTCTCCGGCCTGATGCCCACCAACAGCGGCAGTACGCCTGCGTTGACCAATCCGGGTTACAGTCAGGTCTTTGGCATGCTGGGCTGGGGCTCGGTCGCGACCGGTGTCGTGCTGGTCCTGCTTATCCCCACGCTGCGCCGACTGATTCAGCGCGTTCCCGGCTAATCGTTTTCGAAAACTTCCTCTTCATTAAGGCCCTGTTGATCAGGGCCTTTTTTTAATCAATTTTTCGCAAACAAAGGTTGCATCCACAGGGATTTTAGAGGGAATCTAGCAGAGCAAAGGAGGCAACATCATGAACATCTTATTCTTTCATCCTACATTTGATTCAAAACAATGGATTGATGGCATTCATCGCCGACTTCCCCAAGCCAACGTGCGCGCCTGGCATCGCGGCGACACGCAACCCGCCGACTACGCGCTGGTATGGCATCCGCCTCAGGAGATGCTGGCTCCCCGCCATACTCTGAAGGGCATTTTCGTGCTTGGCGCGGGTGTGGATGCCATTTTGACGCAGGAACAGCGCAATCCGGGCACGCTGCCTGCGGGTGTGCCGTTGATTCGTCTTGAAGACACCGGAATGGCCCTGCAAATGCAGGAATACGCGCTGGCAAGCGTGCTGCGCTATTTCCGTCGGCTGGACGAATATCAATTGTTCCAGCAGCAGAAACAGTGGCGGCCGCTGGCGGCGCATCAACATAGCCAGTTCACCGTCGGGCTTCTTGGCGCAGGGGTGCTGGGCAATGCCGTGGCGGATAAACTTATCGACCTCAAGTTCAAGGTGCGCAGCTGGAGCCGCAGCCCGAAATCTCGCGAGGGCGTCGACAGTTTTCACGGCAACGATCAACTTCATGATTTTGCAGGCGGCTGCAAGCTGTTGATTAATCTTCTGCCCAATACGCCGCAGACCGCCGGGATTCTCAATAGGAACCTGTTTGCCCGGCTGAGCCAGCACGCTTATCTCATTAACCTCGGACGCGGCATGCATCTGGTCGATGGCGACCTGTTACGCGCGCTCGACAGCGGACAAATCGCTGCGGCAACCCTCGATGTATTCAACGATGAACCGCTGCAACGCATGCATCCCTTCTGGTCTCACCCGCGTGTGACCGTTACGCCGCACATTGGTGCCGATACACTGCCCGACGAGGCGATGGACAGCATTGTCGCCAATATTCAGGCTATCGAGGCGGGGCGTGAACCCAGTGGTGTGGTCGACCGCACGCGCGGCTACTAGTTGAATTTCGCGATACCCCGTTTAACGCGTGTCAATCCGGCCGCCAGCCTTTGCACGCAGGCGGCTTTAAACACCCGTTTGCCCCCGGAAAGTCGGTATTTTTTGAAAAATCAGGAACAGCATGATCAAATTAAGTGGAATATTGCGCTGTAAAACGCAGGAAGAATCGGATCTTGTGCAGCGCCTGCTGGCGGAACATACGCGGCTTACGCATCAGGAATCAGGATGCATCGCCTTCGAGGTCACGCTAACGGCCGATCCGCTTGTCTGGCAGGTCGAGGAGTTATTTAGCAGCAAGCAGACCTTTGCCGCGCATCAGACAAGAACGCAAAACGCCGTCTGGGGCATCGAGACGCGCGCAATCACTCGTGAGTATGAAATTTCCGAAGTAGACCCCGCGGCGTAATCAGCGCGTCGGGAATAAAGTGAATGCGCCGGTGAAACATGTGGCGACCTCTGGTCGTGGTCATATTTCATCGGCGAATAAAAAGTATGCCGCGAAAAAAAGAATCGCGAATTTATAAAAGTCCTGATATCAGCGGGCCGCTTATTTGTGCAGCGCCAAACCTTTAATCACTTTATCGACGGCTTTTTTGGGTCCCCTGACAGCCAGACCGACCAGATTCATCGCGTCTGCATTTTCGGCGAGAAAGGCCTGCCGATTGGCTTCGTCATGGCCGGTTGAAAACATCGCGTGGACATAGGGAATTAGCGTCAGTTCCCGCTCAAGGCCCTTGCGGTGCGCGGTTTGAAGGGCATCCAGGTCGGCTTCGAAAGCCAGCATGGGCTGTCCCAGCATCTTCCCGTAATGATTGCCTCTGGCATCGATATAAGGTTCGCCCATCATTTCAGGGGCAGCGGAAGCAATGCCCGTTGCCAGAAAGGCGGCAACGTTCAGTCGCTGCCAGACGGCCAAATCATCACGGATAATCAGCGCCACTTTTGTATCAAACATTGAAAATGCACTCCTCTCGTCAATTCGAGAAGCTATTTTCGGCAAGGGAAGGGCGGCGGTATAGAAGATTTGAGCACTGTTGCTGATAGGCCATCGGCGTAATTCTGTAGGCGCGCTGAAACCAGCGGCCCAAATGACTCTGGTCGGAAAAGCCGACCTGCGCGGCAACCCGTGCCGGACTGTTGCCCTGCGACAATAATAGGCGCGCCGTGCGCAGTCGTAATCTTACAAGATAGGCGTGAGGCGATTGGCCAAAAAATTTTTGAAACTGTCGTGTCAGGCGAAAACGGCTGATCCCGGCATAACGGGCAATATCGTCAAGCCCCATATCCTGATGCATGCAGTCATGCAGATAATCTTTTATACGACTCATCTGAACATAATCTTTATTCGATGGCAGGGCCGGTTGCGGCGCAATATGCCGGGCCAGCAAATCGAGCAGCCTGTCGAGACACTGATCGCGGGCCAGCCGACCTTCATCATGATGGATGGCGGCAAAAGCCTGCTGTATGGCGGTATTCAACTGGAGATCGTCGGTGAGCGTTGCACGAAAGGCAGACTGTAAATTCGATGCATCCCCCAGATTTCGACGCTGCAACATCTCGTTAAGCCACGCCTGCGGCAGATAAAGCATGGAATAGGTGAAGCCTTCGGGCGTCGGCGCGTGGCCGTCATGAATGACCTCCGGCTCGATAAGAATGACTTTTCCGGGACTGCTGGTGTGCAGTTTTCGATGACAACTGAATTGCTGCAAACCTTGATGGGTAACGCCGACCAGCATTTCGTTATGGTCGTGAGGGTCGTAGGCATGGCCCCGAAAATGCGCATGGACACTTTCGATACCCGTTTCGTTATCCCGATGCAGGTTTAACCAGTCGTTGCTTGATGAGCTCTTCATGTTCACTCCAAAATGCGTCGCCACGTTCAGGCAAGGCAGCGAGACGTTTCCGTCCATCATTTAACAACGAAATGAATCTATAATAAACACGGCGTGAACCGCGACGTAACCAAGGCATTCGCGTCTTTCTCGCCGGTTTGCGGCGTTTCTGTCAAGGCGAGGGCGCATGGCAATTGCAGAAATGCCGGAACTGTGACATCGTCTCGCAAATTATTGTTTTGCCAACCTGAGTCAGGTTCTTATCATGAATGAATTTTCTATCGTTTGCCGCGTACTCGGCACTCTGTTTTACCGTCAGCCGCAGGATCCCTTGCTGGTTCCGCTGTTTGGTCTGATTCAACAGGGCAAGCTGCGTGAGCATTGGCCGCTGGAGCAGGATGCGCTGCTGATTCGTTTGCAGCAGAGCGCCGATCCGCAGGCCCTGTCTTCCGAATTCAACCATCTGTTTGTCGGTACAGAATGTGCCGTGTCGCCTTATCGCAGCGACTATGTGGAAGAGGGCGCAGACTCCGAACTTGAGGTGCGTACTTTCCTGCAACAGCGCGGCATGCCGCTTGGCGATGCACCGGCCGACCACTTCGGCTCGATGCTGCTGGCCGCTTCCTGGCTTGAAGATCAGTCGCAGGAAGATGAAGCCGCCGCGCAAATCGCCCTTTTTGACGAGTTTATGTTGCCGTGGTGCGGCAAATTCCTCGGCAAGGTCGAAGCGCACGCCACCAGCGGATTCTATCGTACGCTGTCTGAAATCAGCCGTGAAGCCATCACCGCGATGCGCGATGAACTGGAAGAAGCGCTGCCTGAAGATATCGAAGACAGCGAAGAAGACGAGCAGTAACAAAAAACGCCTGAGCCAAAGCCCAACGACGGGCATGACTCAGGCGCTATCCCTGTCTATTCGGTAAACGGGATGACCAGTTCACCCGGTTTGACTTCCAGCCCCTTCGCCAGACGTTTTGCCATCGCCTCCGATTTACTGTGATCGCCGCTCAGCACATAGGCGGGACGCTGATCAAAATAGGATTTCAGCGACTGGTTCAGATACGGCATGAGATTCTGCATCACGGACGCCATCTTCTCCGGCTTGACCGTGTAGTCAGTGACTTCCATATCTTTCAAATAGATAGCCCCTTCCTCTTTATTGAATACCGGTGTTGCCTTTAACGTTAGCGTCATGTCGGCCTTCTGCGAGCCAAACAGCGAATTGACATCGAGATCGGCGTTGCCGGAAAGCGTGACTTTGCCCGGTTCGGCACGGCCAATCTGACTGCTGAGGTCGCTTAAATTAATGCGCGCCTCAACCAGGCCGGGCACGCCAAGCTGTTTCTGAAAGTTATTGTGTTTTTGCAGATAATTATTCACTTCCTGCTCACTGACCGTGTATTGGGTGAGCTGGTTGCATCCGGCAAGCAGGCCGGCAATGATCAGGGCAAAGGCCCCTAAAAGTAACTTTCTCATGACATCCTCAATGACAATTTCAAGGCGCCTAGTATGCCCTGTTTGCAAAAGAGGAGGGAAGGATATCAAGGTATAGAAAAGTAAGGGTCGCACCGAAAGTGCAACCCCAGGCAGGACGTTTAGCTGGCGATACTGGTTAACAGATTGATTTGCGTCTGTTTAGCCATGTTGTCGCGGTAAGCCAGCACGCGGGTCGGCAGCTCGATACCTTTTACAATCGACAGCGAGCGCAGCACCGGGAACAGATGAATATCATCCTCGGACAGCTCGCCGTTAACGGCATTCGGCTCTTTGATTAGCTTGTCGAGATCGCGCAGATCCTGATTGATCTTCTTCACAAGCCCCGGTGAATGCTGTAGATGCTCTTTGAAATCTCCGATGGTGGCCTGTTTTTTATCGGTGAAATAGTGGCGCGCCTCTGGCGTGGCGAACTCTTCAAAAGGTGCCGCAGCAAAACGTGGCAACAGCAGTCTCTGCGTATATTCGGAAACATGGCGTATCCAGGCGGCGACCTGGGCGCTCAATGGGCCGGTCAGCAGCGGCTGGCGATCGGATTTATCAATGTACTGAACGATGTCCATGCTCTCGGGCATAAAGCTGCCATCCTCTTTTTGCAGGATAGGCACGGCTTTTTTGCCAATCATTTTGGTGGGCGTGGCTTCGTCATCGTTGAGCAGGGTGTTGACCTGAACAGGAAGATTTTTCAGGCCGAAGATCATGCGGGCTTTCACACAGTATGGGCAGTGTTCGTAAACAAATAACTTCATGATACGTTGCTCCTTTTTATCCCGGCCAAGGGGTGTAGGGAAGGTCGCTTGGCCGTTGTCTCTTCAATCACCAGAGATGTCTCAATCATTAAGTATGGTGAAGTTTTCCATGAGATCAAACGCACCGTCCTTAATAAGGATTGCTCCTAGAGTCCGCGTTCGCCGAGCATCGCCGGTTCGATACGCCGCCGTTGAAATTGCCAGTACAGGCCGAGTAGCGTGACAAGGCCTATGAGGGCGAGCAGCAGCCACGGCAGTTGCGGAAGCTGCAATGCGCGACCGGTGTCATACATCCAGCCGCCGCCGGTGTAGCCGAGAGCGCCGCCGAGCGCCAGACCCAGTCGGCTGAACCCCATGTAACTGCCGCGTGCGCGTGCATCGGCTAGCGAGGCGCCAAGGGTTTCGCGTGCCGGTTCGGCAATAATATTGCCGATATAAAACAGGCCAATCAGCAGCAGCAGCGGGTTGAGGCCGCTGACCATGCCGACGGGCAGCAGGCTGAGCGTCATGATGAGTAATCCGCACATCAGGCGCTTTTCCAGACTGAAATGTTTTTCACTCCAGCGGGCGAGCGGATAAAGCAGGGTCAGTGACAGCACGGCTTCGATGGCGTACATCCATTTCACGGCGGTGGGCGTGCCGGCCATATCGTTGACCGCAATCGGCAGCATCAGCATCACCTGTACGGTCAGCATGTAATAACCGGTTAACGTCAGCACGTAACTCAGAAAACGTTTGTCCCGCAGCACTCGCAGCATGCCTTCACGCATGGGCGCGCGACCGGCGGAGAGGCGATAGGCCGGAAGAAACAGGGCATTGAACGCGGCCGCCAGAATAAATAGCCCGGAACCGGTCCAGCAGACGTAGTGGAAATCGTATTGCAGCAACCAGCTGCCGATAAGCGCGCCCAGTACCGCACCGGCGCTGTCTTGCATCATCAGCAGCGAGAAAAAGCGGCTGCGCTCATGCGGGCGGATAAGCTTGATGACCAGCGCGGTGCGAGGCGGGTCGAACAAGGTGCCGCCCAGGCCGGAGAGAAAGCAGGAGCAGAGCAGGATCCAGGGCGCGTCGGCCAGCGCCATGGTGGCAAAACCGGCCGCGCGCAGCAGCAGGCCGGTGATTATCATCGGCTTGGCACCAAATCGGTCGGCAATGGCGCCGCCGAAAATGCCGAGGCCCTGCTGAGTGAGTTGCCGTACGCCGAGCGCCATTCCCACGGCCATCGCCGCCCAGCCGAGTTGATCCACAAAGCGAATCGAAATCAGCGGAAAGACCACAAAAAAACCCAGAATGACGACAGCGTTATCAAATAACAGAAAAAACTTTCCCAAGCTACGCGCTTGCGATACCAGAGTCATGCGTCACCCTGAGCCATTAAGGCATCCGTTGCGAAAGATGCAGAGGGGTTAAATAATCAGCTTTAGTCTGAACCGGAAAAATTTATTTAGATAGTGTGCTATTAATAATATTTTTTTATCGTCAATAACCGTTTGGACTGGCAAAATCAGAGGCGAATTGCCGAAGGAAATAAATAATTCAAGGTTGGATTCAGCATGGCACCTTGGCCTCGGCTATGATGCAGAGAGAGGCGGTGCGGAATCGATAAGTTCAGGAATAAAAAAGGTCTCTGTTTCCAATAAATTGTTCTTATCAAGCCGTACAAAATGTGGAGGAAAGGGATGTTTGGCTATCGATCGGCGGCACCTAAGGTGCGGCTCACAACAGACAGGATGGTGTTGCGGCTGGTGTATGAGCGCGACGCGCATCGTTTGGCAGATTATTACACGGAAAACCGCGCCTTTCTGAAACCCTGGGAGCCTATCAGGGATGAAAGCCACTGTTACCCTTCCGGCTGGCAGGCTCGTCTTGGCCTGATAAACGACATGCAAAAGCAGGGGACGGCCTATTACTTTCTTCTGCTGGACCCCGACGAGAATCATGTTCGCGGCGTGGCGAATTTCAGCAACGTGCTGCGTGGCTCTTTCCATGCCTGTTTCCTCGGCTATTCGCTGGGCGAACAGTGGCAGGGGCAAGGGTTGATGCATGAGGCGCTCCAGTCACTCATTCGCTATATGCAGCGCCAGCAACGGATCCACCGCATCATGGCCAACTATATGCCGCACAATCATCGCAGTGGCGACCTGCTGACGCGCCTCGGCTTCGAGCGGGAAGGGTATGCCAAAGATTATCTGCTTATTGACGGCAAATGGCAGGACCACGTGCTTATGGCGCTTACCGACCCGCAATGGCAACCGCCGCGATAAGGACATCAATCATGAAAATAGAATTCAGCGCCAAAGAGGCGCGGGTTATCGGCTGTATGCTGGAAAAACAGGTCACGACGCCCGAGCAGTATCCGCTGAGCCTGAACAGTCTCACCACGGCCTGCAATCAGAAAACCAATCGTGACCCCGTGATGGAGCTTTCCGAATCCGACGTGCAGCAGACGCTGGACATCCTGCTGCGCAAGCATCTCATTCGCTCCGTCAGCGGCAGTCGGACGATGAAATACGAACACCGTTTCTGCAACTCCGAGTTTGGCAATCTTAAATTTTCCCCCGCCGAGGTGGCGTTGGTCAGCACCTTGCTGCTGCGTGGCCCGCAGACGGCGGGCGAGTTGCGCACCCGCACCCAGCGGCTGCATGATTTTGCCGATGTGGGCGAAGTCGAAGAGACGCTCGACGCATTGGCCAGTCGCGAAGATGGCCCGTTCTGCGTGCGTCTGTCGCGCGAGGCAGGCAAACGGGAAAGCCGCGTTATGCATCTTTTTAGCGGCGCAGTCAGTGATGCTGCCGAAGACGAGACGTCTGGCGCTGTCGCGCTTTCCGTTGAATCCCGCGATGCCCTGTCCGAGCGCGTCGCCATGCTGGAAACCGAGGTCGCCGAACTCAAAGAGCGACTGGAACATCTGCTGGAAAGACTGGCCGACTAAGGAGCCAAGCATGAACAAACCGCGTATCGGCGTCGTCGGGTTGGGCGGTATCGCGCAGAAAGCCTATTTGCCCATTCTGTCGCAGGCCACCGACTGGACCTTGCAGGGCGGATTCTCTCCCAGTCCGGCCAAGGCACAGACGGTCTGCGAGAGTTACCGTTTCCCGTGTTATTCAACGCTTGATGCACTCGCCCGCGATTGCGATGCCGTGTTTGTACACAGCAGCACCGCGTCCCATTTTGCCGTCGTCGCCGAGTTGTTAAAGGCGGGCGTTCACGTTTATGTCGACAAACCGCTGGCGGCCACGCTTTCCGAGGCCGAACAGCTGGTGGAGATGGCGGCGCGCTGCGGTAAAACCCTGATGGTGGGGTTTAATCGCCGCTTTGCGCCGCTGTATATCCAGTTGAAAACTAAACTGGCGCAGAACGCGCATCAGTCTGCCTCCCTTCGTTTCGACAAGCATCGCGCCGACAGCGTAGGGCCGCAGGACTTTGCCTTTACGTTGCTTGATGACTATCTGCATGTCGTCGACACCGCGCTGTGGCTGGCCGATGCACAAGGCGAGCCGATTGCGGGGCAGGTCGATGTCAATTCGCAGCAGCAGCTCCTTTATGCCGAGCATCAGTTTCTGTCAGGTAACACCCGAATTACCACCTCGATGCATCGCCGCGCCGGAACGCAGCGCGAATCGGTGCAGGCGGTGTGCGACGGGGCGTGGTATCAGGTTGATGACATGCGCCACTGGAAACAGGAACAGGCCTCGGGAATAAGCGAACAGCCGATCGCCGGATGGCAGACTACGCTTGCCCAGCGCGGATTCGAGGGCGCGGTTCGGCATTTTATCGACTGCATTCATAATCAGATCGTGCCGCAAACCAGCGGCGAGCAGGCGCTGAGGGCGCAACGGGTGATTGAAAATTTAATAACGAACCAGCGATAAGTCCGAGAATTCCGCAGGGGACACAATATATAACAACTGCCTGTAGCTATTGTATTTTTGATACGTAGACTATACGCACTTTCGAACCTTGCCGGCGCCGCAAAACGGTTTCCCGGCCACAAGAAAAAGTCTCATGAATCTATTGAAGTCTCTAGCCGCCGTCAGTTCAATGACGATGTTTTCCAGGGTACTCGGCTTTGCCCGCGATGCCATTGTTGCCCGCGTTTTTGGGGCAGGCATGGTAACCGATGCCTTTTTCGTTGCCTTCAAGCTCCCCAATCTTCTGCGCCGTATCTTTGCCGAAGGCGCATTTTCACAGGCCTTTGTGCCTATTCTGGCCGAATATAAAAGCCAGAAGGGGGAGGAAGCGACACGAACCTTTATCGCCTTCGTCTCTGGTCTGTTAACGCTGGTGCTGGCGCTGGTCACCCTTGCCGGGATGTTTGCCGCGCCGTGGGTCATTTATGTCACTGCCCCCGGATTTGCCGATACGCCGGACAAGTTCGCCTTGACCTCGGCGCTGCTGCGCGTGACTTTCCCGTATATTCTGCTTATCTCTCTCGCGTCTTTGGCGGGGGCGATTCTCAATACCTGGAACCGTTTCTCGATACCGGCCTTTGCGCCGACGTTGCTTAACGTCAGCATGATCCTGTTCGCGCTGTTTGCCGCGCCGTATTTTCATCCGCCGGTGATGGCGCTGGCGTGGGCGGTGGTGGCGGGCGGTGTGCTGCAACTGGGCTATCAGCTTCCCCATCTAAAGAAGATAGGCATGCTGGTGCTGCCGCGCCTCAACTTGAAAGATGCGGGCGTTTGGCGTGTCATGCGCCAGATGGGGCCTGCCATTCTGGGCGTGTCGGTTAGTCAGATTTCGTTGATTATCAACACCATTTTCGCCTCGTTTCTGGTGTCCGGCTCTGTCTCGTGGATGTATTACGCCGACCGTTTGATGGAGTTTCCGTCGGGCGTGCTGGGTGTGGCGCTAGGCACCATTCTGCTGCCTTCGCTTGCGCGCAGTTTCTCCAGCGGCAACCATAAAGAGTACAACCGCCTGATGGACTGGGGTCTGCGTCTGTGCTTCCTGCTGGCGCTGCCAAGCTCGGTGGCGCTGGGGATTCTGGCGAAACCGCTCACTGTCGCGCTGTTCCAGTACGGCAAATTCAGCGCATTCGATGCCTCGATGACGCAGCGTGCGCTGGTGGCCTATTCGGTCGGTCTGATGGGCCTTATCGTGGTCAAGGTGCTGGCACCGGGTTTTTACTCGCGTCAGGACATCAAGACGCCGGTTAAAATCGCAATCATCACCTTAATCATGACGCAGCTTATGAACCTGGCGTTTATCGGTCCGTTGAAACATGCCGGCCTTTCACTGTCGATTGGTCTGGCGGCCTGCCTGAACGCTTCGCTGCTCTACTGGCAACTGCGTAAACAGGATATCTTCCAGCCGCAGCCGGGTTGGGCCAGTTTCCTTGTGCGCCTGATTATTGCCGTGCTGGCGATGTCTGCGGCATTGATAGGCATGATGTATGTGATGCCGGACTGGTCGGTAGGCGGCATGACGATGCGCCTGCTGCGTCTTGCGGGCGTCGTGGTTGTCGGGGTGATAGTCTACTTCGGCGCGCTCGGACTGCTCGGCTTCAAGGTGAAGGATTACGCCCGAAGCTGAATTTGCAGCAATAAAAAAGGCCGCATTGCGCGGCCTTTTTCGTTTTTGTGGCTGATTACATGCGCTCGACGGTGTCGATGCCCAGTGTATCCAGACCGGTTTTCAGCGTTCTCTGGGTCAGCAGCGCCAGTTTCAGGCGGCTGTTGCGAACGGTTTGATCTTCCACGTTCAGAATCGGACAGTCTTCATAGAAGCCCGAGAACAGACCGGCCACGTCATAGAGATAGGCGCACATCATGTGCGGAGTCCCTTCGCGGGCTACGGTGGTCAGCACTTCTTCGAACTGCAGCAGACGGGTTGCCAGCGCGGTTTCGCGGTCTTCGGTCAGCACCATTGGCTGCGTCAGGCTGTCTACATCGATATCGGCACGTTTGAAGATAGACGCGACGCGGGTGTAGGCATACTGCATGTAAGGCGCGGTATTGCCCTCAAACGCCAGCATGTTGTCCCAGTCAAAGATGTAGTCGGTGGTACGGCTTTTGGAAAGGTCGGCGTATTTAATCGCGCCGATACCGACGGCATTCACCAACTGTTCCAGTTCTTCGTCAGGCAGATTCGGGTTCTTGGACAGAATAAGTTCACGCGCGCGAACAATGGCTTCATCCAGCAAATCGGAAAGCTTGATGGTGCCGCCCGCGCGGGTCTTGAACGGTTTGCCGTCTTTGCCCAGCATCATGCCGAATGCGTGATGTTCCAGCGCAACGGAATCCGGAACATAACCGGCCTTGCGCACGATGGTCCACGCCTGCATCAGGTGCTGATGCTGACGGGAGTCGATGTAATACAGCACACGATCGGCACCCAGCGTCTCGTAGCGATACTTGGCGCAGGCAATATCGGTCGTGGTATACAGATAGCCGCCATCCTTTTTACGGATGATAACGCCCATCGGGTCGCCGTCCTTGTTCTTGTACTCGTCGAGATAAACCACGACGGCACCTTCGCTGTCGACCGCCAGACCCTTGTCCTGCAAATCGGAAACGATGCCCGGCAGCATGCTGTTATAGAGGCTTTCACCCATAACATCATCGCGCGTCAGCGTCACGTTCATGCGGTCGTAGGTAATCTGGTTCTGCTTCATGGTAACGTCAACCAGCTTGCGCCACATTTGCAGGCAATACTCGTCGCCGCCCTGAAGTTTCACCACATAGTTACGTGCACGTAGCGCAAAGGCCTCGTCTTCATCGTAATTTTTCTTGGCTGCGCGATAGAACTCTTCGAGGTCGGACAGCTTCATCTCGGCGGCACTTTCGTTCTGCACTTTCTCGAGATAGGCGATGAGCATACCAAACTGCGTACCCCAGTCGCCGACGTGGTTGGCGCGGATCACTTTATGACCCAGCAGTTCGTTGGTACGGGCCGCGGCGTCACCGATGATGGTCGAACGAATATGGCCGACGTGCATCTCTTTGGCGACGTTCGGTGCGGAATAGTCGATGACGATGGTCTGCTGTTCAACCGGGGAGATACCCAGTTTCGGGTCGGCGAGCGCGGCGTCGGCGTTGGCGGCTACGAATCCGTTATCCAGGAAGATATTGATAAAGCCCGGACCGGCTATCTCGATTTTGGAGGCGATACCGGAAAGATCCAACAGTTCCACTACTTTTTCTGCCAGTTGTCGCGGAGGCATTTTCAACGTTTTCGCTACGGACATCACGCCATTGGCTTGATAGTCACCAAACTGTGCTTTTGCAGACTGGCGAACCTGAGGTTCACAGTCCGAAGGGGCACCAGCAGCAACGAGTGCCTGGCAAACTTTTTCTGAGAGAAGGGCCTGTATATTCACCGGAGTACCTTAAATGACTAAACATAGAACACCGCAGGGGTGCCAACTGATTGACTGGCAGCGACGTACATTGCACACGAATTGGCCCATTGTTCGCCCCTGACTAAATTGATGGGCTTTTATAACATATTCGCCCCGTTGAGTCAGTAACAGGCGCGGCATTATCCCCTTCATCCGGCTGCTATTAGCGCCTGAATCGGCGCGCGAAACTGGCAACTCGGCAGGGGCTTGTGTAAATTAAGCGCCCGGCCATCCAGAGAGGAAAAATCATGACAAACATAACCGCCGTGGCGGAATTAGCAGACCTGGTGGCAGACTTGCCGCGTTTTAATCAGCTTTTAAACGCTTTTGCACAAAAATTGCAGCTGAATCTGGCCGATTTTCATGCCGATCACATCTCCGTGCGCTGCCATCAAAACACGACGGCCGATCGCTGGCGCACGGGCTTTGCACAGTGCGGTACGCTTTTGAATGAAACCGAAATCAATGGCCGCCCGATTTGCCTGTTTGACCTGCCCGAGCCTTTGAAAGTCGGCCCGTGGGACATTGACTTGATTGAACTGCCTTATCCGGGCGACAAGCGCTATCCGCACGAAGGTTGGGAACACGTCGAACTGGTTTTGGGCGGCGGCGCAGAGGGATTTTATGCCCGGGCCTTGGCGTGTCTGGCAGACGACGCGCTGGTAGCGCCGGGCATCAAGCTTAAACAGAGCGCGCCCAAGGGCGAGAATGAACGCCTGCCGAATCCGACGCTGGCCATCACCGACGGCACTCTGACCATCAAGTTTCACCCGCACAGCCTGCGCGAGATAGTCGCCAGCGAACGCGACGCGGATTAACGGGCGGCCAGCGCGGCTTCCATGCGGTCCAGTGCTTTCTCAAGCAGCGCGCGTCGGCAACCCAGATTGATTCTGACGAAATCCGGAGCACCAAAATCTCTGCCGTCCGACAACCCGACGCCCGCCTGCAGGAAGAAGCGGTAAGGGGAGTCGAGACCTGCGGCGGAGGCATCGATCCATCCGAGATAAGTGCCCTCGATGGGCAGCATTTTCAGGCCGGGCATCGCGTTGATACGGCGCAACGCCAATTCATGATTACCGCGCAGATACTCCAGTTGCGCCGTCAGCCAACTTTCATCTTCTGCGTAGGCCGCCTGCGCCGCCACATAGGCCAGCACATTGACGTGAGGCACGATGCCGCGCGCCGTGTGGGCAAATTTACGCCGCAGTGCCTCGTTGGGAATAATCGCCATCGACGCACCCAACCCCGCGAGATTAAAGGTTTTGGACGGCGACATCAGCGTAATGCTGCGCTGGGCCGCCTCTTCGTTCAACGACGCAAAGGGTATATGCCGACACTGCCGCTCAAGCAGCAAATCGCAGTGAATCTCGTCGGAACACACTGTTAAATCATGACGCGTTGCAAAATCGAGTTGCGCGAGCAATTCGTCTCGACGATACACCGTGCCGCCGGGATTGTAGGGATTGCAGAGCATCAACAATTTTTCACTGCCGTCGAGTTGCGCCTCGACATCGTTAAAATCCGTAACCCAGCGATGATTCACCGCTCTGGCGGACACGGCGCGATATTGTCGCCCCTCTGACTGCGCCGCCTCCATAAAAGGCGGATACAGCGGCGAGGGCAGAATACTGCTCTGCTGCTGCGTTGTGCAGGTGCGCACCGCAAGATTCAGGCCGCAGACCAGGCCCGGCAGCCAGACAATCCATTCAGGTTTGATTTCCCAGTCATAGCGCGCCTGCATACGCGCGACGACATGTTCGACAAGTGCGGGCGGGGTAAAACCGTAGCCAAAAACGCCTTCGGATACTCGTCTATGCAGCGCATCGACAACCCTCTGGGGAGCGATGAAATCGGTATCGGCCACCCATAAAGGGATCACCTCTTTATCTCGATATTTGTTCCACTTAACGCTATCGGTGTGACTGCGGTCGACCCAATCATCAAAATTGAATGTCATAGTGAGATTTTCCAGGCAGGCGAATGGACAGGGTGCTCATACATGAGCCTACGCGACATGGCCCCTTACAAACAAGTGTTGTAGCATGGGCGGATACTCAGGAGAAAGCATGACAAAGTTAGAAGTCTGTTGTTACAGCGTGGACTGTGCGTTAACTGCCGAGCTTGCCGGGGCGGATCGCGTGGAACTTTGCGCAAGCCAGGCCGATGGCGGCATCACACCCAGTTATGGCACCTTGAAGCTGGCGCGAGAAGAGGTCGGTATTCCCGTGCATCCCATCGTCAGGCCGCGCGGCGGCGATTTCTGCTACAGCCAGAGTGAATTCGACGTGCTGAAAAGCGACATCGCCTGTATCCGCGACCTGGGTTTTCCGGGGGTAGTCGTCGGCATGCTGGACGCCGAAGGACACATCGACGTCACGCGAATGTGGGAGGTCATGGCGCTGTGTGGCGAGATGCAGGTGACGTTCCATCGCGCTTTCGACATGTGCGTCAACCCCAAGATTGCGCTGGAGCAACTGACCCAGCTTGGCGTGGCACGCATTCTTACCTCCGGGCAGCAGCAGAATGCCGAAGTCGGAATTTCAATGTTACGGGAACTAAACAATCTAACGCGCGGTCCAATCATTATGGCGGGTGCGGGCGTTCGTTTAACCAACCTGCAAAAGTTCGTTGATATCGGCATTACCGAACTGCACAGTTCGGCCGGACGTCAGGTACTTTCCGCCATGCGTTACCGCAAAGCCGGTGTAACCATGAGTTCCGATACGGATTTCGATGAATTCAGCCGCTATTGCGTCGATGGCGATATTGTAGCCGCCATGAAAAACGCATTGAATTTTGACGATCCGGTGAGCCAACTGGCATAAACCAGCAGGGCACACCGCATCTCTCCCCGATTTTTGGGTCTCACGACCCTTTTGCGTCGCCCTGCGCAAGTACCAGGCCCCGTCATCTTGTCGGGGCTTTTTTTATGTAAAATAATGAGTTAGTTCAAGTTTTCAGATGCCGGGTGACAGATTGGAACTTTAAGGACGAATTCATTCGTTTCAAGAAACTTGGGCTTCTCTTTGCCACTCTTTCTTGTGCCAAAATTAACCGATCCCCACGGAGTCTTTTTCAGGTCGGTTTAATAAGGGTATTGCATCGATCGGTTGCACTCACCGCCAAGGACGGGCGCTATCAGCCTACCTTGAGCTGAAAGCAAGTTTTGCCGCAAAGCATAAAAACAGACCACCCGTGACCCGATCCATCCATTTAATCACATTGCTTTTTGTCAGCATGCCGGACGCAAAATGCGTGGACATAATAAGTATTAGTGACCAGAGCGTGCCTATAAGGACATGAATGCCAACCAGTAAAAACGTCCAGATGAAGGGGGAGTGCCCGACAGGGATGAATTGGGGTAAAAACGAGACATAGAAAATGCCTATCTTGGGGTTGAGGACATTCCCGAGCATTCCTTTGATGAACCAGTTTCCAGCTGGCGCTGCATTGATGCCCTGACTGAATGACAACCGTGGGCGTATCAGCAACTGAATACCCAGCCAGCCAAGATAGATTGCGCCAAAAATTTTAAGCGTGGTGTAGGCTAGCTCAGAAACTGACAGTAAGGCCCCCAGACCCAATGCGACGAGCGCACCCCAGATTAAGCAGCCAGTATCAATTCCGAGTGCTGCCTGAAACGCTTTTTTTCCGCCCTCGGCACAAGCTGTGCGAAGGATGAGTGCTGTATCAAGACCGGGAGTGAGCGTAAGTAATAGCGCCGCGAAGGAGAAAGCAAGAAGTGAATCCGTAACAGACATTTTCTTTATCCGAAAGTGTGAATTTTAACCATTTAATAAAATCCAATCAATTTTTTGCGGAATTTTTATTTTAAATCACAACCAATTGCACATGGAATGAGCCTCATAGGGATGAAAGCAGGTTGCTGAAATCCATGCTTTTCAATGTAACGTCCGCTTATCGCTGCACGCAGACCCTTCCCGTCAACACATCCGCCTTGTATCAATAGCGACCTGAACGGTTATGACAAAATCATCATGACATTAGCCCGTAAAGGCTATACGATTTATATATGTAACGTAACGGATTGTATATCTATGGGAATCGTAAAAATTTCGGATTTGCTGCATGAAGACGTTCGTGATGCCAGCAAGGCCATGTCGCGTTCAGTCAACGCGCAAGCAGAATACTGGATCCGCCTGGGTATGATGAGCGAGCTGTATCCGGAGCTTAATTATCAGCAAATCAAATTGATGATGCTGAAATCAGGCTCCGACCGTTTAATGGAGATGATCAATGCCATCAATTCCCATTAAAACCGCCGATGAACTTGCTCGTCAGCGTCATGCCGGGGCATTGCTTGCTCGCGTATTCGAGATGTTGGACACGTTTATTGTGCCGGGAGTAACTACCCTTGACATAAATAATCGCGCAGAAGCATTTATTGTCGAAAACTTGCAGGCGCGTCCTGCCAGTAAAGGGCAATATGGTTATCCTTATGTGCTGAACACGTCCGTCAATGAAGTGGTCTGCCACGGCGTCCCCAAAGCAAACGAGCACCTGAAATCGGGCGCTATCGTTAATGTAGACATCACCCTCGAGAAAGAGGGGCTGATTGCTGATTCCAGCAAAATGTATTTGATAGGCGACGTTTCGCCTCAGGCTCGGCGATTGGTCAAAAAAGCTGGGAAGCCATGTGGCTGGGCATTAAAGCGGTCAAACCGGGTGTTAAACTGGGGGATATCGGACACGCCATTCAGAGTTACGTCGAAAAAAACGGGTACAGTGTAGTCAGGGAATATTGCGGGCACGGCATCGGCAAGGAAATGCATGAAGAACCGCAGGTATTGCACTACGGCAAAGCCGATACGGGCGTGGTGTTAAAGGAGGGAATGGTTTTTACCCTCGAACCCATGGTCAATCAGGGCGACAGCAAAATAAAAACCAAAAAAGACGGCTGGACAGTGGTGACCCGTGATAAAAACTCTCGGCCCAGTGGGAACACACCATCGCCGTGACCGCGCAGGGTTTTGAAGTCTTGACGCTGCGTAAAGACGAGATCATTCCAGACCACATTATTTAAAACATTATTTCTGAAGATTGAAACCGAGTAAACCGCAGAGGAACTGTGCCATGACCCCCTTTCATCAACTTGATGCCATCAGCCTGAGTGGTCAGCTTATTTCTATGGCCGACTATGCCGGAAAACTGGTTCTTGTGGTTAATACCGCGAGCCATTGTGGTTTCACGCCGCAATACGCAGGCCTCGAAGCGCTATATAAGAAATACGCCGCCGAGGGGTTGATGGTTCTTGGTTTTCCCTGCAATCAGTTCGGGAAGCAGGAACCCGGCGATGCCAACGAAATCGCACAGACCTGTCACATCAATTACGGGGTAAGTTTCCCGATGTTCGAGAAAGTGGAAGTTAACGGTCCCGCAACGCATCCCGTGTTTCGTCTTTTGAAGGATGAATTGCCCGGCGTACTGGGCGGGCGAATCAAATGGAATTTTACCAAGTTTCTTATCGGACGTGACGGCATACCGCTCAAGCGTTTTGCACCGGTTTCAACTCCGCAAAAAATGGAATCCGCCATCCTTGCTGCACTTTGAAGCAAGTTATTCCTGAAATGCGGCCCGTTTGTCGTTATGAGCGGCAACCCTTTCGCGATGTGTAAATCGTCTGGAAATAATCTGCTTCCAACAAAATCCTGATACTGATTGTATTAAGGTGTTCGCTTGCCTACACTGTTTTTATATACAGCCTTCGTGAGTTTTTCGAGATGAAAAAGGTTATCTTATTTCTCTGCCAAGGTTTAGAAGAGTATGAAGCTAGTGTGTTTACAGATGCGATAGGTTGGACGACCACTTACGGATTGGAACCTATAGAGTTGGTAACTGTTGGCTTACGTAAAAAAGTAAAATGTGCCTGGAACTTTACTATTGAACCCGAATATCAACTGAATGAAATTGACGAAAATAGTTTTGACGCCGTTGCAATTCCAGGGGGATGAGCAGAGCAGGTTTTTATGAAGATGCATTTGATGAGCGGCTTCTTTGCCTAATTCGAAAATTTAATGCCCAAAACAAGATTATCGCTTCTGTTTGTGTTGGCGCTTTGCCAATAGCAAAGAGCGGAGTTCTTCAAGAACGGACTGGTACGACTTATCATCTAAGCAGTGACCGCCAAAAGCAATTATCAGAGATGGGTGTCAACGTTGTTCAACGCTCTATTGTAGTCGATGGAAATATTATAACTTCTCAAAGCCCTGCAACAGCTATGGATGTTGCCTTTACATTGATAGAAAAATTGACGTCTAAAGCCAATGTTGAAAGAATAAAAGTAGGAATGGGATTTACCCGCCCCAACACTGAATTATAAATAATACTTGCAGATATCATATCTGCTATTCGCCTAGGGCGGACTATTACTGCTCGCAAGTCCGCTTTGTGGTAGAAGCCCACGTCAACTACCCAATATGGGCCATAAGAAATCATGGTTGCTTTCTTGTTATCATGTGCTTTAGTGGGTGTTTATCAAAAGCTTTAGCGAGTATTTCGAGTAGGGGAAACCGGAGGTGGCGTTATGAAAATAGCTAAGATTGATCATATTCATGTCTATGTTGAAGATATTGAGCGGGCTGAAAACTGGTATACAAAGGTTCTTGGTTTCTCACGCGACACGTCACTGTATTTTTGGTTTGAACAGGGTGGACCGCTGGTCATAAGTAATAACGGCGTCTCACTTTCCCTTTTTCTTAGAGAATCCCAGCATCCCGGTCATACCATGGCTTTTGGAGTGGAGTCCGCATCTTTCATCGAGCTAATACCCATCCTCAGGAACAACGAAATTCCTTTTACCGTCAGTGACCATCAAGTATCAATGTCCGTTTACTTTAACGATCTCAGTAATAACAAAATAGAAGTCACGTCTTACGATTATATTAACGCACAGCAGATACTCGAGAAATTGGTGTAGCCATGCTTTGTTTGAAGTGGTTAATTAAAACTGGCCACAGTGAATGGAGTCCTGATGCGTCATCTCATAGGGATGGGTCAGCGCCTCGCTTAACCCTCTGTGTTAATAGAGGCCGCTTCATGCCAGTTGCAGAGGGTAAATGAGAAGCGGGCACTTTCTCTCTTGTGTAATGCCTTTATATCTTAAGTTTTGCGGCTGCTTTTAAAGTAGCTTGCCGTCTCTTTTCAATAAATGGCGCAACTTGTTCCTGTGCTTCTTTTAGTTGTTCCTTGGAGGCTGTGCGGGGAGAACCACAATGAAAGGGTGGGGCGGGGTCATATTCCATATGCAATTGGATATTTTGGGCAATATCACATCCGTACATCTCTGAGACAACGGTGAGAGCAAAATCTATACCGGAAGTGACACCTGCGCCGGTGATACGGTTGCGGTCACGTACTACACGCTCGTTGACGGGCTCTGCACCCAGCAACGCGAGTTGCTCCAGAGAAGCCCAGTGCGTGGTGGCTCTATATCCATTCAGAAGACCCGCTGCACCTAGAACAAGCGATCCGGTGCATACCGAGGTGACCAATTTTGCCTGTTGACTTTGTGTTCTGATAAATGAAAGAACCTCTTCATCTTCCATTAGATTTATCTGACCTGGCCCGCCCGGGACACAAATTATATCCAGCTCGGGACAGGCTTCGAACGTAGTCGTTGGCTGTATGGCCATACCCCTATCAGAAATGACCAGGTCCAGGCTTTTCCAGATGAGATAAACCTTAGTGTTTGGCGCTCGTGCGAAAACTTCATACGGGCCTGTCAGATCAAGCTGGGTAAGGGCAGGGAAAAGAAGCAGTCCGATCGTTGTACATGCAGAATCACTCATAGAAAATCCTGTTAATTGAAAGGAGATAAGACCTCTACCTTTAATCATGGCAGCGTTTGGTTAATGTACAGCCGTACGCTTGATTAACCCCATTGGAATTAAGCGATATTTCACACGTGTCGGGGGAGTGTTTATTCGTCCGTGCCAACTCCATGACTAATAAAAGCGCACTTAGGTTCTTTAGGGTTCATTCCCGCTTGCCCGTTTGCTTCACACCCATAAAAAGATATTGTCAATCTGGGTGATCCACACGTTGGCCTATAGATTACGCTATAGAGGCGAAACGGCTTCGACCACATGATGAAAAACGTAAGGATCGGAGAGTAACTCAAATTCTTCGTCGTCAGGGTACGTCACCGCAACCTGATAGCTTTCTCCGGCAAATGCTTTTATCGACGCCAGATCTTGCCAGTACGTTGCCAGAAAGAAATGTTCCCACTCGCCCTGGGTTTGCCTGCGCACAAATGCACCGTTATTGCCTTGTATGGAGGTAGAATGTTCCACGCCTGTCTTTTCAAGATGCTGCGCAAAACCTTCTGCGTATTTAAGCGGTACACAGCCGTGCCAAGTTCTTACAATCATTCGCTTCACCTCTTTAAGGATTAAAACGATAACATTAACATTGGAAAGCAGGGCAAGGGGAGTTTTCGAAATCGACGTCATGCAAATCTCAATATTTACAGCATGAGACAATCTTTACTCCAATCTTATCTCCGCTTTGCTTTTTGACCGCCAACATGCACTAAAACGGCGTTAACC
Source organism: Rouxiella chamberiensis (assembly GCF_026967475.1). NCBI lineage: Bacteria > Pseudomonadati > Pseudomonadota > Gammaproteobacteria > Enterobacterales > Yersiniaceae > Rouxiella > Rouxiella chamberiensis. Next base: position 897,921 of record NZ_CP114058.1, read on the forward strand.
CCCTACGAATTCCAGACGTTAATCAAAGTAAGGTTTCAACACCTCTTCAGTCCAGCTCATAAATGCTCTCACGCGTTGCGAAAGATTGCGCCGATGCGCGACAACGAAAAATGCCTCGAGCGGCTTGGGCCTTAGATTAGGAAGCACCTCAACCAAGGTTCCTTGATTAATATATGGGACGAGTGCGGAGTAACCTCCCTGAATTAACCCCAAACCTGCCAGTCCCGCTTCATGGTAGGCGGGTACGCTATTGACGCTCATCGTGCCCGGTAGCATCAGAGATTTATAATCTTCACCTGATGGATATTCCCATCCGTCAGGTTTCGCACCAAAATTTCGCATGTAATGAACCATCTTGTGTCCCTGAACAAGAAGGTCATCAATCGTCTGTGGTACCCCAAAGCGCGCGAGATAGAGGGGACTTGCCGCATTGATCATCCGTAATTGCCCAAGCGGTCGGGCAATCAGTGTCTCATCGACAAGCGGACCGAGCCGAACTACGCAATCAAATCCTTCCAGAACCAGGTCAACACGGCGGTCAGTGCTTGAAAGCTCAAGTTCGAATTCCGGGTAAGCATCCAGCAGTTGCGGCAGTGCAGGAATCACGACGCTTTGTGCCAAAATAGCGGGCATGTCGACACGTAAACGCCCTCGAAGTGACCTGTCGCCGGGAGAAAACATTGACTGAAGCTCCTCTGCTTCGGCCAGCAGGTCGCGTGCGCGCGTATAAAAAACACGGCCATCTTCAGTTAGCTGCACGGTCCGCGTCGTTCTGTGCAAGAGCGTCGCGCCTACATCCTTCTCGAGCTCGCGCACGACCATAGAGGCGCGTCCTTTCTGAATACCGAGGCTTTCAGCCGCCAGGGTAAAACTCTTCATTTCAGCCACGCGTGCAAAAATATTTAATGCCTCAAGATTTTTCATTGTTCATCACCTGGATAACAGTGCGTTAATTTTTACCTTATTTATATCTCATTTGATACTCAATAGACTGTCTTCATGCCGCGTCATCACAGTGTCCCGAGGCTCAAGGAATAGGGTCCAGATTCACGCGAGTCATCCGGTGATGGCAGTGGAGCAAACATGTCGAGCTTTTAAAATCAGACGCGACAAAAGGTAGGCCACGATGTTGGCGTGTCGAACGGATAGAACCAAGGCGGTTAAAGCCCCGTCTTTTTTCTCCAGAATGGATGATTGCGCGTAAAATTGGGTTCGCCCCCAAGCATTTTTTGGCCTTTAGAAAACAAACGAGACTGGAACATTTTAACAACCCATTTCCCGCCGCCTGCCTATGTACCAGCTAAAAGGCATCGTGGTGGAATAATCCCCTTTAAATAAAAGAGATAAAGAAATGAAAAAAGGCTATTTAATCGCACACGTTACCGTATCAGATGCTGTCGCCTTCGCCGAATATGCGCAAGAAGCCGGCAAGGCAATGCAGGCGTTCAACCCTAAAATCATTGCCTGGTCAGGAGAGTATGAAAACCTTGAGGGGGAGTCTCATGAACGGCACGTCATTTTCGAATTTGATTCTTATGCCGAAGCCAGGCGTTTTTATGAGAGTCCTCAATATCAGGCAGCCAAAGCAATACGTTCAAATGCTGCGACAGGAACTTTTGTGCTGGTGGAGGGCGCCTGATTTTTCGGCGTAGTGGTTGATATAAAAAACATTCTCCTGGCACCAGGACCTGTCCAAGGCAAGTCCTGGTGCCAAAGATGATTTACTTTCGGGTAGAAACTTATGAGCATGATTTTGAATCACGAATCTTTTATACGTTAAGCCAAAATGCTCGATTTTTGCTCAAATCGCACCTTCTAAAAATTCAATAAATGCTCTGACCTTTGAATTAAGTGCCGAACGTTCAGAGACACAGGCATAAATATTCATCGGCAAAGACTCGATGCTGCTCTCACCACCGTGGCCTGACCCGTATAAAGGCCTTAACAGACCACTATCTATCAATGGCTGGGCGACAAAGCTTGCCAGACGGGCAATTCCGCCCCCGCTTACGGCTATTTTTGCAATAATATCAATATCATCGCTGATGAAGCTAGGGTTGAGTTTCGCATTGACCGCTTGTCCGTCGACCATAAAAGTCCAGGGCAGGAATCGTCGGTCTGTGGGATAGCGGAAAACCAGGCAGGCATGCTGGCTCAGTTCTTCTAGTGTCTGAGGGGTACCAGCGCGGTCCAGGTAAGCGGGAGATGCGCAGAATATGAAGGGTAACGAGATGATTTTTTTGGCGATCAGTTGATAGTTGAGTTGTGCCTCGATACGGATACTGACATCGACGCCTTCCAGACGGTGATCGACGTTGCGATCGGTACTGATCAGTTCAATTTCTATATCGGGGAAAGACGCTTTGAAAGCGGGCATCAGTGGAGCCAGAACGTACCGACCAAATGCGGCTGTCGTAGCGATACAAAGGGGTCCCTGCGGTTTGGTTTCATTCGCTGCAGCCTGCGAGGCAAGATCGATATCATTTGGAATGTGACGGACTTTCTCGAAATACCGTTTTCCATTTTCAGTTAAGGTCATGCTGCGGGTAGTGCGCGATAGCAGTCGCACGCCCAGATGCGCTTCAAGACGGGAAAGGCTTTGGCTGACGGCTGCCGGACTCATACCTTTAGCGCGTGCCGCCGCTGCAATACTGCCGTTCTCCACCACGCGGATAAACGTGCTAATCAGCCCTAAAACGTCCATATTCTCCTTAACCCTTAATTCGTCACTTTTGCTTAATAATGATTAAAGCATAACCGCTCTACAACCCATCTTGTAAGCTTGTTAAGTTAGCCGCAGTTTTTCTATCTTTGATAAAAAGGATATTCCGATGACTGATGCTACTACAAAAAACACCGCACGAACCCGGCTTCCCACGCGCATGGCACCCTATATATTCGCTCTTTATATGGCGACCATCATGGCGTTCCTGATGAGTCTGGTCATCACTTTAGCCGAATTTGGAATGGGACCACATTACATGACAAATGTGATGAATGCTTACCAAATCGCCATGCCAGCGGCTTTCTTTTGTATACTGATTGTCCGTCCTGTTGTTCTCCGACTCGTAGGACTGACCGTTCACGGTCATTAAGCTATTCAGCATGCCACTAAGGGCCACCCATTGAGGGTCGGCCCGCTTCTGGTTTCCTTCGTGACCGGAAGCCAGTACGCAGCAGATGGCGGATTAGTGCATCATTAAGGGCTACCAGAATTCCCAAAGCAGCCCAAATTAAAGATAAAAATCAGGGAATATTCATCATAAAGGACAATGACAAATGCAAATACCCATTCTTTCGACTGAGCGCCTATTACTAAAACCCCTAGTTGCCGAAGATGCTGTGCAAATTCAGCAACTCTACCCACGCTGGGAAATCGTTCGTTATATGGTTGCATCCGTTTCCTGGCCTTATCCGGATAATGGCGCCGAGAATTACGTTAACCAGATTGCACTGCCTGATATGGCAAAAGGCATTGCCTGGTTCTGGACTATCAGAAACCGTGAAACACCTGACTCACTCATGGGCTTAATCTGCCTGTACGACGTTGAAGATAATAATCGCGGCTTCTGGCTGGCACCCGAATATCAGAGACAGGGTTATATGCGTGAAGCCAGTATCGCTGCGACGAATTACTGGTTCAATACATTAAATAAGACGGTTCTGCGTACGCCCAAAGCAGCCCTGAACAGCCGATCACAACGTATTTCTACCCGTAGCGGCATGCGGCTTATTCGAACGGAACCCAAAGAGTATGTCAGTGGTGTTCTGGATGCAGAATTATGGGAAATCACCCGTGACGAGTGGAATGCACGGCATTGCCGTTGAACACTGCCACGTGACGCCCGCGCCTCACTTGAAAACAGGCTAAAGAATAAAACGTCCGCTTCGCGCAACAGCAGAAGTTATTAACCGTGCCCTGCCTGATTTATTGGGAAGGGCAGGTCGCAACGTAGACTTTCACGCCTATCGCCATTCACGCTATTAATGAATACCACTCATAGCGCCTATCCTCCTGCTTGCCATTATCTGAAAAATCAAATCCGCTAGTATGCTCCTACCGCTTAACGTTAAAGCGGTTCAACCTGTTTGTCCGCTCCCCAGATAAGGACGTTATGCATGATTCGACATTTACGTTGTCTCGGGTTGTTACTGCCACTTGTTACGTTAACTTCCTGGGCCGAGGAACACTCATCTGTCGTGAATAACGCCCCCGCAGGAAGTCAGACCGCAATCTTTGCGTCAGAGGCTCACCCGACCAACAAGGCTTTCGTGGCAAAGACGCCGCTGACTTCGAATGGGGATCTTGAGGGAAGTGCGGCAAAATTGACGAAAGGGGCTATCGGAATGAATCAACAACAAGGTGTTTCAGAGTCGTTGTCTGCGGGTCAGCAGGCTATTCCATTGATTGCGGCGTTTATGGCGGGCAGTCAAATGAATAAACTGAATACTGCGCTGAATCAGGGGTTGGACGCCGGACTCACCATCAATGAAGTTAAAGAAATCCTCGTTCAACTCTATGCCTATACGGGTTTTCCTCGCAGCCTAAATGCGCTTAACGAGCTGATGAAGGTGGTCGAAGCACGTAAACAGCGGGGCATAAAAGACGTCGAGGGTAATGAACCCGTATCGCCGGTGCCTATTGGCGACGAACTTCGTCGCGTGGGTATCGAAAATCAGACCAAAATCTCGGGTGTACCGGTTCAGGGGCCTCTCTTTGATTTTGCGCCGGTCATAAATCAATTCCTGCAAACCCATCTTTTCGGGGACATTTTTGCCCGTGATAATCTCGACTGGCAAAGCCGCGAGCTGGCCACGCTCGGCGCATTGGCGGCCACTCCGGGTGTTGAAGCGCAACTGTTATCACATACCCGCGCCAGTATGCGAGTCGGTCTTACGGCAGCGCAGTTGCGCCAGCTGGCGGAGGTTTTGCGTGCACAGGCGGAAATTGAGGCCGCGATGCGAATGGAGCACGCGCTACAACAGGCGTTGGCGGCTCGCTAGAGGACTTTTTATGGAACATTATCCTTCCCGCAGAATGTTGATTACAGCCCTTGCCGGACTCACGTTGGCGACAGTTTCTCTGGGGTCAGCGGCGACCGGTATCGCAAACGCACAGCCTAACAGCCGTATTCTTGTGGCGTACTTTTCCCGCAGCGGAAATACACGAGTGATTGCGGGCGTCATTCATCGCAGCCTGAAAACAGATTTATATGAAATCGAACCGGCCACACCTTATCCCGAAGACTATTTTCAGACGGTTGACTTGGCGAAAAAGCAGCGCGAGCAGGGGACAACGCCGAAACTGAAAAACAGCCTCGCAGATATCGCACGTTATGAGACGGTATATCTAGGGTTTCCGGTCTGGGGAACCAGCGTGCCACCTGTAGTGCAGGCATTTCTGAAAACGCACAACTTTGCAGGGAAGTTGCTCATTCCCTTTATTACCCACGGCGGTTACGGCAAAGGTGACAGCGACGATATCCTTGCCAGGCTTGCCCCAAATGCGCGCCTTGAAAAACCGCTGGTCATTGAATGCGATCAGGAGCGGAGAACCACAGAAACAGTCACCGACTGGTTAGAGACAGTACGCGGGTGAGCCTACTTTTCATGCCTTGCAAAATCGGGCAATCAAGGTCTGCTTGTTAGGTGACAACTCACCGTTGACTGGACTGCAAACACAACAGAGGACGTAAACTTGAAGACAATGCTTAAAAAGCTGGCCGTCATTATGGTCGCAGGCGGCCTGGTCGCTCCTTCCGTTTCTGCCGAGCCCCTGGTCATTCAGGATCAGGGAAGCTTTTCCGCTGGAGGCACTGTCATTACAGCGTCAGGGAAGTTCGACGCGAAAAAGCCGCTGGATTCCGCCGGTCAAACGTACCATGGCGATCATGCGTCAGTGTTTTACCAAATTCCGGAAAACCCCCATAAATACCCCATTATCATGCTGCATGGTGCAGGCCAGTTTTCGCGTACCTGGGAAAGCACACCGGACGGTCGAGAAGGATTCCAGAACCTTTTCCTGCGTCGCGGATTTTCCACTTATCTGGTGGATCAACCTCGTCGAGGCAGTGCAGGGCGCTCGACGGTTGAAGGTACGGTAATGCCGAAACCCGATGAGCAGATGTGGTTTAACCAGTTTCGGATTGGCGTCTGGCCGGACTATTTCAGCGGTGTCCAGTTCTCTCATGATAAAGAAGCATTAAATCAGTATTTCCGTCAGATGACCCCGAACACAGGCCCTTTCGATGTTGAGGTGATTTCGGATGCCATGTCCGCTGTGGTTGATAAATCGGGTCCGGCTATCCTCTTTACCCACTCTCAGGGCGGCGGACCCGGCTGGTACACGGCGATGAAAAACAACAAGGTCAAAGCCATCGTCGCCTTCGAGCCGGGGAGTGGCTTTGTCTTTCCTGACCAGCAATTACCCGCTCCCATGCCGAGCGCGTTCGACACGCTGAAGGGGGAATCTGTGCCGATGAAACAGTTTATGGCGCTCACCAAAATCCCGATTCTGATTCTCTACGGTGACAACATACCGGATAAACCTGTCGCCATGCCCGCACAGGACAGTTGGCGAGTGCGATTGGCCATGGCGCGCGAGTGGGGCAAAGTCGTCAACAAATATGGCGGCAAGGTGACCGTTATACATCTGCCAGAGAGAGGGATCACTGGTAATACACACTTCGCGTTTTCTGATTTGAATAACGTCCAGATTGCGGATTTGGTCAGCCAATTCCTGAAAGAAAATAATTTACAGTAATGCAGTGAGGGTGAGGCGGGATTCGGCAGGCATTAATGAATCCCGCTAATTAACCCTAGCGGATTGTCCCCCCTAATCGTATAAATTACTTTGCGTTATCCTTTTATGACACAACAGATAAAGGATAAGTCATGCAAACTGTAAAGCTTAACAACGGTATTGAAATGCCCCTGCTGGGCTTTGGGGTATTTCAAATGTCCGACGCCGCCGAGTGCGAAAGGGCTGTGATTGATGCCATCGATACGGGGTATCGCCTGATTGATACGGCGGCCTCCTATCAGAACGAAACCCAGGTCGGAAATGCGCTGAAACAGACCGGTATTGCCCGTGATGAACTCTTTGTCACCACCAAACTTTGGTTGCAGGATACCCATTACGAAGGTGCGAAAGCGCAGTTTGAACGTTCGTTGAACCGTTTGCAGCTTGACTATGTTGACCTGTACCTGATTCACCAGCCGTATGGGGATGTTCATGGCGCATGGCGGGCAATGGAAGAACTGCAACAGGCCGGCAAAATTCGCGCCATTGGCGTAAGCAACTTTCATCCTGACAGGCTGGCCGACCTTATGGCCTTCAATAAAATTGCCCCTGCGGTAAACCAGATTGAAGTCAATCCTTTCAATCAGCAACTGCATGCCGTTCCGTGGCTGCAAAGCCGGGGCATTCAGCCTGAAGCCTGGGCGCCTTTTGCAGAAGGTCGCAATGGTCTTTTCCAGCATCCGGTTTTAACGGCTATCGGTCAGAAATACGGTAAAAGTGTTGGGCAGGTTGTTCTGCGGTGGCTATTCCAACGCGGTATCGTATCGCTTGCCAAATCAGTGCGCAAAGAACGTATGGAAGAGAACATCAACGTCCTGGATTTTGAACTCGATTCTAGAGATATTCAGCAGATTGCCGCGCTTGACACCGCGACCAGCGCCTTCTTCTCGCATCGAGATCCCGCCATGGTCGAGTGGCTGACCAGACGAAAACTTGACGTGTAAACCGCGATAAAAAGCCTGATTCGGGCGTTAGGTTTCAGGTCTGGACCCCGAAAAAGAGGCTTGGAAGGTTACCTGTCTTCATAAAAACGTTAAAAGGGAGTTTGCCGTTTCAGGCGGTTCCCTTACACTACACCCACCGGACATCACCGTTGAGCAAGACCCACAAAAGGGGGGAATGCCGGTATTTTATGCCCGTCTATGACAAACATTGCCTGTTTATCAACCCCTCGATGTATGACGCGCCCTGCCGCTTCAATCAGCGAAGAGCGGGTCAGCGGTGAATACCTGAGAAGTGAGATGCTGTTGACAGATTTAAGCTTTATAAAACCCGCATGCCCTATGTCATGTCAACAATGAGTCATCCCCTGTTTGTTACTCTGGATGGGCCAAAGGGGGCCGGTAAAACCACGCTGTTGGAGGCCATGACAAAAGTCCTCAGGGCTGACAACAGGAAGGTTATCCGACTGTGCGAGAAAAAGAGCGATCCCTATCGGGCAGAGACAATGGCTCTGGTCAACAGGCTTGCCAGAAATCCGGCGCGGGATCTGGAGTGGGAGGTTTGCGAGCGCCTCGCAGAGAGCCGTGCCTGGATTTCCCGCCAGGTGCTGACCCAACAGCCGCCGGACAGCATTATCCTGATGGATCGCTGGTACCCGTCCGACGCCGCGTTTCGCCGCAAGGTGCCGTTTGCAGAGATTTTACAGCTGAATATCGAACGAAACGTGCGAATGCCGGACCTGCATGTCGGGGTGGTAACTGCGCCGGAAATTTCATGGGCAAGGGCGGCGGCCCGTGCTGCGGGGGCTTGGCAGTACGGTTATTCACAGGCTGGAAGAGCATGTAGCTTGCACCGAGGCGTTCGAGCGAGAAAGTGCAAACCACGGCTGGGTTTTGTGCCGAAATGAAGGCAGTATCGAAGACGCCACGCGGCAGGTGGTGGCCGAAATCTACAACGTGCTTGGAGAAGGCCCGGCTTTTCGCCGTTAACACTGCGCGAATATATCTCTGAATGATTAAACGGCACGACTTCCGCTCCTCGCCGAAAGCGGCGGGTGATGATTTTACGGGCGCTTTTGTGCCAGGAGCGGTCCCTTTAAACGAAAGGGCATAAAAATCGCAGCAATCTGTTCTCGTTAAACGGCCTACTTACTTACCTGCCTGCATTGATATCTGCTCGGCAGATTTCAGATGCTTCTCGACGACTGGCGTATGCGCGTTGGCCAGAGCCTTCACATCCGGATCCTTAATTTTACTGGTGTCACTCTTCAACGTCGACAGCACCATCTTGTGGTCCTTGGTGCCGGCATTTTCCATATACATCTTGTCAAATGCGCTGCCGCTCTGCTTTTCAAGCATGGCGGCCATGGCCTTGTGCTTGGCATCCGGTTCAGTCGGCAGTGCGACACCTTTTTGCTGAGCAACCGCCTGGACTTTGCTCAAGGCATCGCCATGATCGTCGACCATCTGCTGCGCGAAGGCTTTGACTTCACTGTTTTGGGCCTTGCTCAACGCGAGCTTGCCCGCAGCGATTTCATTGATATTCGCCTGCGCCATATCCTTCAAGGCCTTTTCGTCACCGGCGCTTAGCTTGCTGCTCGAACCGGTCTGGCTGGCGGCGCCATTCGTCGGCATCTGGGCCTGCACATTGACTGTGCCGAACATCGCGGCCACTGCCGATACAACGAGCAGCCCTTTTATTATTTTACTTTTTTGCATGTTGTACTCCTGAGGATCATGGGTAAGGTTGGCGGCGGTTATTAACCGCGTGCAGCCTCGTAGGTAAAAACAACGGCAATAATCAGTATAGTGGACCCACAATGTGAGACGGCAGTTTAAGTTAAGTTCATCAATGAGAGACGGCGGAAAGGAGAGAAACAAAGAAGCAGAAATTGCGCAGTGCGATGTACGCGGTAAAGCGGAAACGGGAGGCATCCAGCGCGCCTCTCTCTATCGGTTAATGCGTGAAACGTTGCCTGTAAAAAGCTCGGTACTCTTTCTTAATCAGACTGGCCCCGTCCGGCCACAGGTTTTACCGGCCACAACATGAAAATGACCCATGTTGTGGCCGGTACGTGCGGCTTCAATCATCACCCCATTGTTTTAAACTTCAACGATTGTTTAGAGTGCGAGACAGCGCCGGAATGTCGCCGAGTCCCGCGCCCTTGATTTTCATGTCCAGCTTGACGTTACGATGCAATACGATGCTAATGGCTGCCAGAAGCGCAGGCAGTGCCAGAATAAAGAAGATAGCCGACTGACTAGGGAAAGCGCCCATCAACAGACCGCCCAGCGATGAACTGAGGATAGCGCCAATTCGGCCGATACCGTGCATCCAGCTGACGCCGGTCGCGCGAATCTCGGTCGGATAATAGGCGGGGGAGTAAACCTGCAAACCGTTTTGCGCGCCATTGATGCACATGCCCGTAATAAAAATGATAATGCCGAGCGCCATACCGTCGAGGCCAAACAGACCTTGCGCAATCAGACAGCCACAACCAATCAAATACACGATGCCGATAACCCATTTGGCGCGAAGTTTATCCATGAGCGCCCCGACGATAATGCCGCCCACCGGACCCCCAAGCTGGAACAAACCCGCAATAATCGCGGCCTGCTCGAGCGAGATACCGCCGGAACGCATAATGGTCGGAAGCCAGCCGTTAAGCAGATAAATCACGAACAGGCCCATGAAGTAGGTCAGCCAGAGGATTATCGTGCCGCGCGCAAACCCGTGGCGAAACAGTTCGGCAATGGTGCTGTTACGTTTAATGCCGGGGGAGTTGAGAATAAAGGCATGTTCGGCGGTGAAATGTCCACCCATGCGGTTGAGCAGCGCGGCGATTTGGGCGCGCGGTGCCTTGCGAACAACCAGATTCAACGCTGATTCGGGCAAAAGCCAGGCGATAAACGGCAGCAGAATCAACGGCAATGCGCCACCGAAAATCAGCGCGGAAGACCAGTTGTAGTGGGCCAGCAATCCGGCGGCGATAAATCCGCCCAGACCCGAGCCGATATTAAAGCCGCTGAACATCAAGGTGATCATGACCCCTTTGCGGCGCTCGGGCATATATTCCGACAACAGGGTTACGCAGTTTGGCATGACCGCGCCCAATCCCAGTCCGGCAATGAAACGCAGCATGGCCATCTGCATCGGCGTGGCGGCAAAGGCACAGGCAAGGCTGAATACGGCGAACATCAGCACTGATAGCAGAATCACCCGCTTGCGGCCATAACGGTCGGACATCGGTCCGGCGATGAGCGCTCCCAGCGCAACACCAAACATGGCGGCACCCAGAATCGGCCCCATCGCCGAGCGGCTGATGCCCCAATGCTCAATCAGGGCCGGGGCAATAAAGCCCATGACGGCGGCGTCGTAGCCATCACACATAATAATAATCAGGCACAGCACCAGAACACGCCACTGAAACGGCGAGACGGGGCGTGCATCAATCCATGCCTTCACATTGACCAGGTTGTTTGCTGTCATCGGGTACGCTCTCTATTATACCGCCGGCGGCGGCTCTCGTTGTGGTGAGAGAAAGTTATCAATTCATCATCACGTTAAGCGGGAGAGAGGACAGTGTCTGTCAAAAAAGGCTTTTAGGGGTATGAGTAGCGTTTATATTGTGATGCATTTAACATTGTCGATGTGGGCAATAAATCCGGCAAAAGTCCATGCGGGCGGCGCTTCAAGGCTCGTCACCTTAAAGCGTCCTATGAATTTTGTTTAGGGTAAAGGTTTGAGTATTTCACTGATACTTTGCAGTAAAGCTTTCGCCGCCGGAGAGTGCAGCGCGCCCTGACGAAACGTCAATCCTATTTCGCGACGAGTATTCGGCAAATTGAGCCTGAGTGGAATCAGAATTCCGGCACGCAGTTCATAATCGAGTTGATGAGACGACACCGCCGCCACCATGTCCGATTGCAGCAAAAGCCCGCGTACTATTGCCAAATCCCCGCTTTCCACCACGGGCTGCGGTTCATTCATCCCCAGCGCCTGAAAGGCACTGCCCAAAAGGTGGCGCGCGGGCGAGTTCTCACGCGGCAGGATCCATTGCGCTAGCGCCAAATCATCGGGTGCGAGCGGGCGTCCGGCTAGCGGATGCTCGGGACGTACCAGCAAGATGAGTTCTTCATCGAACAAGACCTGATTGTGAATATCCAGCACCGCATCGTTCTGACGCAGTGCGCCGAGAATGAAATCGATATCGCCCGCCCGCATTTCCGTCACCAGCGCACTGAAGGCGCTTTCGTTGGTAACCACCTTGATGCCGGGGTAGCGCGAGACCAGATGAGTAATCGCACGCGGCAGCAAACTGCTGCGGCACAGCGGCAATGCGCCCACGTGGACCGTTCCGGTCAGCACGCCTTTTGAGCCGCCAGATCTTCGGGGATATGGCGGATTTCATTCAATGCGCGGCTGATAAACGGCGCAATTTCACGTCCGGCGGGGGTCGGCATCATGCCTTTGGGCGTGCGTTGAAACAGCATCATCCCGGCGCCTCTTTCCAGCACTTTCAGCGCCGCGCTGACGGCGGGTTGGCTAATCCCCAGCAAATTCGCCACGCTTTGCGTGTGATGAAGCCGAAATAGCGCCAGAAAAATCTGCAAGCGTCGGAGGTTGAACAGCCAGATAGGTTCGGCCTCTTCACGGCCCGTGTCGCGCAGCTTGATTTTGTGCAGTAGTGACGGGATCACGTGAAGCTCGTCGATGGCGCGTCTTGCACGCGGTAACACGCCTTTACCCATCTCGGTCAGCATCATGCCGCTGGCATGTCTCTCAAACAGCGGCGTCGCCAAAGTGTGTTCGAGATCACGGATTGATCGCGTTACCGCAGACTGGGTGCGAAATAAATTTTCCGCTGCTTCCGATACCGTTCCGCGCTCGGCAATCATGCAAAATGCTCTTATTTGCATGATTTTCAAGGAGGTATCTTCTTCTGTATTTTTCATGCGGGTATCTCGCGTTATGAGGCAATCATCACAACATAAACAAAAATCATAGCTCAGGCAATGAAAGGCATTATCCGCGTCACCGCGTGCATGGCAGGATGAAAAAACAGCAAATGCAGGTAAATACGATGGAAACGACAGTAAAAAAGAGTGCCCTTGTAGTCAGTGCCCATTCCGCTGATTTTGTCTGGCGTGCGGGTGGTGCCATTGCCCTTCATGCCTCGCGGGGATATGACGTGCACGTAGTGTGCCTCTCCTTTGGCGAGCGTGGCGAATCGGCCAAGCTGTGGCGAAAGGGCAATATGACGGAAGCGCTGGTCAAGCAGCATCGTCAGAAAGAAGCCGAAGCCGCGGCGGAAATTCTGGGTGCCAGTATCGAATTCTTTGATCTGGGGGATTATCCCCTGCGCGCCGACAAAGAGACGCTGTTCCGCCTTGCCGATGTCTTTCGCAAGATTCAGCCGCACTTTGTGCTGACGCATTCAATTCAGGATCCCTACAACTATGACCACCCGCTGGCCGCGAATCTGACTCAGGAAGCGCGCATCATCGCGCAGGCCGAAGGTTATCGTCCGGGTGAACCTATCATTGGCGCGCCGCCGGTTTACTGTTTCGAGCCTCATCAACCGGAGCAGTGCAACTGGAAACCCGACGTCCTGCTGGATATCACCTCCGTATGGGATAAAAAATACGCGGCGATTCAATGCATGGCCGGTCAGGAGCATCTGTGGGAATACTACACCCGCGTGGCGCAACAACGAGGCGTGCAGGCGAAACGCAATGTGGGCATCACGTCACCGAATGTGATTAGCCACGGCGAAGGTTATCAGAGCCTGTTCCCGCGCGTGACGGAGGATTTATCATGAGTCTGGTCAATCGCAAGGGCGTTGTCGTGAGAAATATCGAACGCGCGGATGCCCGTCTGCTCGCACAGTTCGCCCGCTATGGCGTGGCAACGACTCACGAGGCGCAGGGGCGCAGCGGATTGCTGGATGCGCGTATTCGCCCCATTCAGCAGAATCGCGCTGTCGCGGGCAGTGCCGTAACGGTGCTGGTGTCGCCCGGTGATAACTGGATGTTTCATGTTGCAGTCGAGCAGTGCCAGCCGGGAGATGTGTTGCTGGTTGCGCCCACCTCCGACTGCCATGATGGCTTCTTCGGCGATCTTCTCGCGACCTCGTTGCAGGCGCGCGGCGTGGTGGCTCTGGTCGGCGACATCGGGATCCGCGACAGCCAGACGCTGCGCGAAATGAACTTCCCGGTCTGGTCCCGCGCCGTTTATGCGCAGGGAACGGTAAAGGAAACGCTGGGTTCGGTCAATGTGCCGGTCACCTGTGCCGGGCAACTGGTCAATCCCGGCGATATCGTGATTGCCGACGATGATGGCGTGGTTATCGTGCCGCGTGAACGCGCAGCAGACGTGGCGGCGGCCGCGCAGAAGCGCGAGGAGGCCGAAGAGGGCAAGCGACGCCGTCTGGCCTCCGGTGAACTCGGACTGGATATTTACCAGATGCGCGGCCAGCTTGCCGAAAAGGGGCTGCGCTATGTGGATTCTCTTGAAGAGCTGAAAACGCAATGAAACAGACACTTCTGCCGTGTGTGCTGATGCGCGGCGGCACCTCGAAAGCGGCCTGCTTTCTGGCCGCGGATTTGCCCGCCGATACCGCCACGCGCGACCGTGTTCTGCTGGCGGTTATGGGGTCGCCCGATGCGCGGCAGATTGACGGGGTCGGCGGTGCCGATCCCCTGACCAGTAAAGTCGCGATTATCTCACCCTCGACGCGTGACGATGCCGATGTGGACTATCTGTTTGCACAGGTGAATGTCGACAGGCCAAGCGTCGACTATGGGCAGAACTGCGGCAATATTCTGGCCGCGGTCGGGCCGTTCGCGATAGAAAAAGGGCTGGTGGCGGTACAGGGCCCGGTGACTCGGGTGCGCATCTTTATGGTGAACACCGGACAAATCGCCGAAGCGCAGATTGCCACCCCCGACGGGGCGGTGGAATATGAAGGCGACACGCAGATTGATGGCGTGCCAGGCTGCGCCGCCGAGCAGATCCTCAACTTTGAGGACATCGCCGGGTCCAGCTGCGGTGCTCTCTTGCCGACAGGCCGCGCCCTTGATTCTTTCGACGGCATTGACGTGACCTGCATCGATAACGGCATGCCCGTGGTGCTTGTACGCGCTGCCGATTTGCAACGTACCGGTCTGGAAACGCGAGAGCAGCTTGATAACGACACTGAGTTGAAAGCGCGGCTGGAGTCTATTCGCCTGCAGGCCGGGCCCTTGATGAATCTCGGCGATGTGGCGCAGCGCACCGTACCGAAAATGACGCTGGTTGCCGCGCCGACTCAGGGCGGAACCCTCACGACGCGCACCTTCATTCCGCATCGCTGTCACGCGTCGATAGGCGTGCTGGGGGCCGTTAGCGTTGCCACGGCCTGTCTGGTACCGGGGTCTGTCACCGAAGGGCTTGCCGAGGTAGGCGAAAACCGCGAGCAGCGGTTGGCGGTTGAGCATCCGACCGGTGAGTTTGGCGTCATGCTGACCCGTGACGAGCAGGGCAACGTGAGCAAAAGTGGTTTGATCCGCACGGCACGGCTGCTGTTTGACGGGCGTGTCGCCATTCCGGGTTCGGTGTGGTCGGGTCATTTTTGAAAAAGCATAATCAGCCCGGAAATGGATAGGCGTGGAACGGGCTGATTTCAATAAGTTTGAGAGTCATCATGAATTTGCTACTTCAATCACAATATAAATGAAACTCATGCCCTTATAAGTTTAAACCAGCTGACCTGCATAGCCTGGGCGGTTAACCTGCTTTCAGAACACTCGACATTTTTGTATGGCTACACGAATAGGAAGACCCTCATGACCCATCAACGTCCAGAACCTTGTTTTGATATTGCCCATCTGGCCCATGTAGAGATTTACACTGACAAATTCGATGAGAGTCTCGATTTCTTCGTGAACGTGTATGGCCTTACTGTCTCCGCTCAGGATGAGAACCACGCGTGGTTACGCGCCTGGGACGATTATGAATTTCATACCCTGAAACTGACCCGTCATCACACCACCGGCGTAGGACATATTGCCTATCGCGCGTCGTCCGAGGCTGCACTCATGCGCCGTGTCGCGGTAATTGAAGCCAGCGACTACGAGGTTATCGGGTGGGTCGATGACGAAAAGGGACACGGTCGAGCCTTCCGCTTTGCCGATCCGTTTGGTCATATCTTCGAGATTTATTACGACACGGTGCGTTATCAGGCCGCAGACGGTGAACGTCCTTCGCTCAAGAATCTTGCCCAGCGGTATCATGGCCGTGGGGCGTCGCCTCGCCGTCTGGATCATCTTAACCTGCTGGCCTCTGACGTCAGTGAATTCAAAAAGTTTATGGAAACCTGTCTAGGCTCGCGCGTAACGGAGATGATTCAGCTCGATAACGGCCGTATCGGGGGCTGCTGGTTTACCATTAACAATAAAACCTATGATTTGGCCTGCACCGAAGAACACGGTGGCGGCATGGGGCGGTTGCATCACGTGACCTATGCGACAGACTCCCGTGAAGACATTCTTCGCGCCGCCGACATTTTTCTGGAAAACGGCGTGCATATTGAAACCGGCCCGCATAAACATGCGATTCAGGGAACCTTCTTCCTCTATGTCTGGGAACCCGCGGGCAACCGTGTCGAGTTGGCAAACTCCGGTGCGCGGCTGATTCTGGCACCCGACTGGGAAACGGTGGTCTGGACAGAAACGGAGCGCAAGAAGGGGCAGGCATGGGGATTGAAAACCATTGAGACTTTCCACACGCACGGTACGCCGCCCGTGCCGAAGCACCTGAAAGAGTAACTCGGCAGGAGAGTGCATCCCGCACTCTCCTTTTTTCTGTGGGATGAGAAGCAGAAAAAAACAGGCGAGGCGGGATCAGGGTAATAACAATCCTACGAGATCGAATTTTAACTTTCGATGCTCGGCAAGGGTGTACGTCTGGTATGAGTGTGAGGGGTTTCCCTTGATGTTTTTTCCCCAGACGAGATGGAAATGTACAGGAATGGCCGGCGCATACACGGTTCCCTGGGGTTCAACCAGAATGGTACTTTTATAGATAATATCTGCAATGAGCATCGCCTCGGCAATCAACGGCCGTCCCCCGCTGATGATCATTTCCTTATAACCTCCCGCTCTGCCAATTTCGATGGCCTGCGCCAGCGTCGCCACATAGCGCACGCCCCCCACACCGATTCCGGTTTGGGTGGTACTCAGCACGAGAAAGTCACAATCCAGATTGATTTTCAATGCTTCAAAGCTAAAACGTCCCAGCACCAAAAGCCGCGTGCGGGAAGCTTTTATAAAATCGTCACAGCGCAACTCCTCGGTATTTTCCCAGGGAACCGTATTCTTGTGCCTGAGCACGCCATTCTGCGAAGCCGTATAAGTTATAGATATCAACATTTTATTTATTTCCAACTTTAGCTGTGCGAATCTAAAAAACATCATAAATATTAATGATTGTAAGTGATAACCTAGCTAACGATCAGGGCTTTACCAAAAGCTTACACGTTAAGAGGGAAATATAATTTATAAAAAATGCGAATTTGTGGAGTGAGGCACTAAATAAACTCGCCAATTCAACCGCAATAAGGAATTTAAAAATTTAATTGCGATAAAAAAACATCCGCGCCGCGTTATCGGGCATCATTCAATGAAATCGCCTCAAGCCGATAAAAATTTTCTTCATCAAAAAGAGTGTCGGCGCTTAATTTCTGGTTTTACTCGTCTCGAAGAATAATAAAAAATAGGAATGAAAAGCTTTATCTTTATTTTACGGAGTTTTCCTATTAATCGCGCCTGTTGAAATTAGCCTTTACCTTCCCCGAGTTTGATAAACCCGCTTTCCTATGCCATGGTTAATGTTGATGTTTTTTATAAATTGACTTTCGTCATGGATTTTAGGATGGGTTACGTGGATATTATTAAAAATCTGGATGTATTTCGTGTCGTCACCTCCACGACCTTCTGGTTAAACATAACCGTAGTGTTTGTGGCTACGGCATTATTATACTGGTTGATTTCGCAATGCATCGCGTTTTTGGGACGACGCGTCAAGAGCTTGAGCACCACTCAACACAGCGCATTTTACCTTATCGGGGTAAATATGCTCAAGAACACCAAAAGGTTGCTGATCTTTTTTATATCTCTGCTGATTAGTCTCCGGTTTATCGATTTACCCGACAAATGGCAAAATACGTTGTCGCACGCGTGGTTTTTAGTGTTGACCATCCAGATAGCGCTGTGGATTGACAGTGCCATTCATACCTGGTCGCAGAAAATGTCCGGTAATCCGGGCGCGATGCGAAATACAGTTACGTTGGTGATACTCGGCGTCATGGCCAGAATTCTGGTCTGGACCCTGATGCTGCTGTCGATTCTGGGCAATATGGGCGTCAATATCACGGCACTGGTTGCCAGTCTAGGTGTCGGCGGTATTGCTATCGCTCTGGCCGTGCAAGCGGTTCTCAGCGATGTTTTGGCCTCGCTTGCCATCGGCTTCGACAAACCCTTTGTGATTGGTGATTTTGTCGTATTCAAAGACATTTCCGGTACTATCGAACATATTGGTTTAAAAACCACGCGTATTCGCAGCCTCAGCGGTGAGCAAATCGTCTGTGCGAATGCCATATTGCTCCAGCAGACCATTCATAACTATAAACGTATGCAAACACGCAGAATCGTATTTCAGTTTGGTCTGGCTTATTCCACGCCACCTGAAAAATTGCGGCTGGTCGGCGGTATTCTTAAAGATATCGTTGAAGATATCGAAGATGCCAATTTCGACCGCGGTCATTTTCTGTCATTTGACGACTTCAGATTAACCTTTGAAGTGGTCTATATTGTTGCCAGCGCCGATTACAATAAATATATGGATATGCAGCAGGAGATTAATATCCGCCTGATGGAAGAACTGGAAGAAAACGACATCTATCTCGCGATACCGACCCAAAGTGTCTATGTCAGAAGGAACCATGATTCCGTTACGGAGTTTCCACGTAAATCACAGGAAAATACGGCAAAATCCTATGGGCGCTAATATTGCCGCCGTTATTGACGTGCCGTAATCCTAGCCCTTTATCTGCGGAAAGGGAGGTTTCCGGTCAAGCGGGAATCTCCCTTCGAGAGTCAAGGTCGCCCCGCTTTACCAGGGTTGTCGGCCGTGGCTGCCAAAAAATCCGCCCGTGGGGCCGTCTGCGCTGAGTAATGCCATCTTGATTGCCGTTTCCGCGCCCTGGTCAGGTGTCAGCAACCCGCTGTTGCCGTTGAGGTCGGTGCGTACATGCCCCGGTTCGACAACATTGACCTTGATGCCGAAAGTCGCCAACTCTTTGGCAAAGGAGACGGCAATCGCATTCAAAGCCACCTTCGATGAAGTGTAATCCAGCAGATTTACCGTTGAATAAAGTGAGGTCGGGTCCGTAATCAACGTCAGCGATCCCACGCCGCTGCCCATCATGACCACGCGTGCGCCCTCGGCCGCCTTCATCAAGGGTAACAGGGCTTGCGTCACTCTTACCGGCCCGAACACATTGACCTCGAACACGGTTTTCATGACCGACAGCTTAATCTGACTGGGCGGGGAGGTAGAGTCCAGAATAATCCCTGCATTGTTGACGAGCACATCGAGGGCATCGATTTCACCGGCCAGCGCCTTGGCCGCGCGCGCGACACTCGCGTCATCCGCCACGTCGATTTCCAGCAGCCTGACGTCCAGTCCCTCATCGCGCAGACTGGCAACCGCCTCTTCGCCGCGTGACCTGTCGCGAGCGCCCAGCCAGACCGACATGCCGGTTTTCGCCAATCCCCGGACAATGGCAAGGCCGATACCTTTGTTTGCGCCCGTGACGAGCGCCGTTTTGGTGCGTTCCATATCCTCTCCTAAAATTAGTGGCTGTCGAGAGGCTGGCCTACGTGCAGATGGACATCGCCCATCAAACGCGGCACTACCTTACGCGAGGTAAATCGCCACTCTCCTTGATATTTTTCAAAGCTGTCTTCATATCGCCCTGCGCAAATCGGCTGTAACGGAAAGGCGTCCAGAGCCTGATGAACGGTAAAATAGCAGACTGAACGGGCCGTCTCACCGGTGGCAGAAAGCTCAATCAACACGTTGGAGACGCTATGCCAGGTTCGGGGCGTGCCGTCTTCATGACGCTGCACGCCGTTCTCGAAGAATTGTTTAACTTCCTGACTGCCGTGGGCGAAGTCATTGATCACGATAAAATCAGCGTGTTCGAAAAGCAGGGCATTTTCGGTGAACTTTCCGTCGTCCAGATTGTGGGCATAGAGAGAAAGCAGGCGCTGAATTCTAGATTCATCGATGTATTGCTGAATAGGGTCGTAACGATTTTCCGTCGTCATTGGGTAACACCTCACTGGAGTGGATAAATCCCGTCCATGACGGGAAGAACAGGCACAAGGCCAATATCTTTATGTAGTGATTACTACATAGTAGCGAGGGTGAATGCAAGGAGGTATTTTTAGGTATTATGGTTATTTGTTTTTAATCAAAGAGATGAAAGTTTGTAAAATGCCATTTATTGTAGTGGCTACTAAATAAAGTGGTGTTTATGTCGAAGGCCGAGAAAATCGGCAACCGGTTTTGATGAGGGTAATCCACTAAAAAAGTGGAGCACGAGGGTAGAAGTCCTCTTATGCAGCATCACCCTGAATGTGCAAGAGAGATTTAACGGTGGCAGATAAAAATCTCTCCTTGCCTGATAAAAAGAGTAGCCAGACTGACTATCTCAATGAATAAGCGATGAGCGTTAATGTCATCGTGCATCTTGATAATCTCGATAAGCGTCTGAAAGAAATTTTGGCGTATTTGCGTTTTGTCAGATTAAAGCGGAAGACTTCCGCCTGATAATACCGCTATAACGTTTTGCGCATTACTGTAGTTTTACTCTTATTAATTAACGTCCATATGCCTCACAGACAACATTTGTTATTTACCGCGCAGTGAAGTGCAAAAAAACTAAAGTTTTTCTTATGTTTAATTGTGCGATGAAATTAACAGATTTGCGGTGCTGGTCTGAGTTATATGCGACAATTTTACCTACAGTTATTTTTTCTCGGGTCAATGGCCTGTCACCGGGTGCCGTCGATAAATAAGATGAGCTGAAAATGAAATCACCTTTCAAGGCTTCGTTTATTTCGACCTGCCTCTATCTTGCACTTTCGTCGGCCAATGAGACGTCTGCCGCCTGTAATATCTCGCAACCCACGACCGGTCAATCCGTAATATGTGATACGGCTGCGCCCAATCCGGGCACGACGCCCGTTGTCGGCGCAACCGGAAGTTCGGGCGTATCGCTAAACAATGCGGCGGGTAGCGTGCTGAATGTGGGCAATGCCGCAGCCGTTTCGCTCGGCGCAGGGAGCACCCTCATCAATGGCGGTCAGTTGACGGGCACCACGGGCATATTGCTGCGCGAAGGCAGCAGCGTGGTCGATAATCGCGGCGCTATCGTGGGCACATCAGGCGCGGGCGTTCAGTTTAATGGCAACGGCAATAACACACTCATCAACAGCGGTACGGTTCGTGGCGTGGCGGGCGGCAATGCGGTGGTATTTGGAAATGGCAATGACACACTGAATATGACCGGTGGAACGCTCACCGGCAACGTAGATCAGGGCAATGGCGCAGACAAGACCCTGATAAGCGGCGGAACAATAACCGAGTCGCTGTTGCAAGGAAACGGCATCGACGATTTTGTGATGACAGGCGGCACGCTAGGATCGCTGTTTCAAGGCGACAATCGCGATACCTTCACGCTGAGTGGCGGCAATATCGTCAACGCCTTTGAAGACGGCGATGTGGCCACCATGACCGGCGGCAGGATTGGCCGCGTCAATATGCGGCTGGACAATAATATCTTCAGGATGTCCGGCGGCGAAATTGCCGGCAATCTGGTCACCGGATTGGGTAATGATCTCATCATCGTCAGCGGCACCAGCGTGATTGGCGGCAGTATCAGTGTCAGCGGCGGCACGGATAGCGTCACGATGACAGGCGGAACGCTTCGCGGCGAAATCAGGATGAGCACTGGAAACGATCTCTTTCATTGGGAAGGCGGCAGCATTTTCGGCAACGTGCTGATGGAGGCGGACAATGACCGCATTGAATTTACCCGACTCGATGCCGCCACCGCCGCCACATCGCCATTGATCGACGGTGGAACGGGCGATGACAGGTTAGTCATGACTAAAAGTCAATATGTTTACAGCGAGGCCCACGTTCTGCGCGGCATTGAGCACATCGACCTCGTTGACGGCTCGCTATTGACGCTGGACAACAAACTTCTGCCGTTGGGCGACGCCGGTAATGACGGCTTCAATACGGGGTATACCCTCGATACCGGCAGTACATTGGCCATTGTTGGCCGCAGTGACACCACGTTGCGAAGCCATCTAGGCGGCAGCGGCACGGTTGTCGCCGACACCGGAGGCAATGCCTTTCGCTTTGATGACAACAACGCCGCAGATAATTTCGCGGGCACCGTTGAACTGCGTAACAGCCGCTTTGATCTGAGCGGCGTGAATACGCTGGCGATGAGTCAGGCGACGCTGAAAGCGGCGGCCGGAAGTATTACCACTGTCGGCAGCGGAACTCAGACGATTGGCGGACTGGCTTTTGACGGCGGCACTCTCGATTTTGGTCGGCTCGCTCCCGGTGACCGCATGGCGGCCAATACCCTGCAAACAAGGCGCGAGCTCAATCTTGGCGGCAGCGGAACGGTAAGGGTCGGCGTCGATGGCATGCTTAATACGCCGTCGGTCAATGCCGACAATGTTCCGTTACTGGCGCAGGACGACGGTTCTACGCAGGTTAAACTGGCGGCATCGAACGGCACGGTGACCGGCAATGCCTCGGGCCTGGTTCTGACCCGGGCCGACGGCAGCCTGGTTACTGACGCCCTTACCGTCGGCATTTTGCAAGACGGCGCAAGCGTGGCGCAGGGGATATGGGACTGGCGGTTATCTACGGGAGTAGCGCAGGACGGATTGTATATCGCCTATGCCTTGAAGCAGGTGAATCTCGAGGGTACGGGTGACACCGCTCTGGTGCTGAACAGCGAAGGCGCTACGGGCAATGCCGCCGACCTTGGGGCAAAGGTGACCGGCAGTGGCGTTGTGGCAATCGAGAATGCCGCTAACGGCACGGTTTCTCTTTCAAATCGCGATAACGACTATACGGGCACCACTTACCTGCGCACGGGACGATTGTTGATGAACAACGACCGTGTGCTCGGCAATACGGCGCTGCTGCAAATGGCGGCCGCGACCACGCTGGACATGAACGGTTACTCGCAAGGCGTTGGGCGCATCGCCACTGCGGAAAGCTCACAGGTGGATCTCAACGGCGGCAGTCTGGTTATCAATCAGGGCGGACGAATAGCGGGGCGACTGCTTGGCGAAGGCATGCTGACATTGAACAATGGCATTTTAGACATTAATGGCGACAACAGCGCGTTGATGGCCACCACACACATACAGAACGGTGCCACGGTCAATCTCGACAATGCCGCAGGACTGGGACGTGGAGATATCGATAATGCGGGGCGACTCGCGTTCAACGGTGCACGAGGTCAGTTAATCAACCGGCTTGGCAATAATGGCGACGTGGCACTCAATGACAGCCAGATGGTATTGGCGGCCGATAACCGCGCGTTCGGCGGCAGTTTTAGTATCGATGAAACCAGCCTGCTCACGGCGGCGGAAGCAGGCCAGCTTGGCAGCGCGACCGTCTACGACAAAGGCAGTCTGAATCTCGCGACCGACACCGACTGGACGTTAAATAACACCGTCACGGGGTCGGGCAATCTCGCCAAGCAGGGCATCGGCGTAGTCACACTGACCGCAGCGAGCGCGGCCTATATCGGTAAAACCCAAATTAATCAGGGTGGACTCGTCTTGGGGAATCGCCGTCAACCTCTGACGCTCGCCACCTCCGAGGTCAATATCGATCAGGGTTTTCTGGCCGCCAACGGCGCGGTGGCAGGGGATGTGAATAACCGCAGTCTGCTGCGTGTTGGCAGTGAACCCGCGTCTGCGGCCGACGCTCTCTTTCCGGTTACCGCCCTTGCTACTCTGCGGGCGGTGTCGCCCCTCGTTGTCTCGGCAAATAACGATGCCCTGACTGTCGGCGGAAATCTGGTCAATAGCGGGGTGGTTCAGCTTGGGCAAACGGGCAGTGCGCTTCGCCCGGGCAATGCTCTGACGGTCAACGGCAATTATCAGGGCAATAACGGCAGGATTTTATTCAATACGGCGCTGGGCGACGATAATTCGGCGACCGATCGGCTGTCGATATTGGGCGATACCGGCGGTACCAGTTACGTGAGCGTGCTCAATGCAGGCGGCAGCGGGGCGAGAACCCTAAACGGCATCGAACTTATCGAAGTCGGCGGCAACTCCAACGGGCAATTCCTGCAGGAGGGGCGAATCGTCGCGGGTGCCTATGACTATCGGCTCACGCGCGGAGCGGGCAGCAATCAGGCCAACTGGTATCTCACCAACAGCGCCAGCACGCCGCCGGGGCAGATTCCTCCAACCCCGCCGGACAGCCCAAATCTGCCACCGACACCCGAGGATCCTCTCTCGCCGCCCGCCGATCCCTCCTTGCCCCCTCTCGATCCCCTGTTACCTGTACCGGAGAATCCGGCGTCGCCAGCGCTTGCCGGCGGCGATAGCGACATTATGCTGCGCCCCGAAGCCGGAAGTTATCTCGAGAATCTGGCGGCGGCGAACACGATGTTCAACACTCGCCTGCACGATAGGCTGGGCGAAACGCAGTACACCGATGCGCTGACCGGCGAGAAACAGGTCACAAGCCTGTGGCTTCGGCAGGTGGGCACGCATCATAACGGGCGCTCGACGGTGGGTTCGCTCAACACCCAAAGTAATCAATATGTTGTCATGCTGGGCGGCGACGTCGCGCAGTGGAGCGGCGACGGGCAGGACAGGGGCCATCTCGGGCTGATGGCAGGCTACGGCAATAACCAGAGCCATACGCGTTCGCAGAACACAGGGACGACGTCGAAAGGTCAGGTCAACGGCTACAGTGTGGGCATTTATGGCACCTGGTTTGCCAACAACGCGCAGAAGACCGGCGTTTATGTCGATAGCTGGGCCCAATATAGCGGGTTTAAAAATACGGTCAGCGGAGAAGGTTTACCCGAAGAACAGTATCATTCACGCGGCGTCAGCGCCTCGCTGGAAAGCGGCTACACCTGGAAAATCGGCCAATTCTTTACCCGTCAGCAAAGCCTTGAAACGGTGTATGTCCAGCCGCAGGCGCAGATAGTGTGGATGGGCGTCAAAGCGGATGACCACACGGAAAGCAACGGCACGCAGGTAACCCGCGACAATAACGCCAATGTGCAGACCCGTCTTGGTACTCGCCTTTTCATGAAAGGACACAGCAAGGGGGATGACGGCAAAAATCGCGACTTCCAACCCTTTGTCGAGGTGAACTGGCTGCACAATTCCCGAGCGTTCAGTACCCGGCTCAATGGGTTGGCCTTGAGTCAGGACGGTGCACGCAATATCGGGGAAGTCAGAACCGGCGTTGAAGGCCAACTGAGTCAAAATCTTACCGCCTGGGGCAATGTGGGGCAGCAAATCGGTGACGCAGGGTACAGCAATACCGACGCCATGCTGGGCATCAAATACCTCTGGTGAAGCTACCGTCGATGTCCGGAGCCTCTCTGTCGTGCGCAACCTTTGTGCCGCTTATAGCCTCCTTGGCCGTGCCTTGTCTGGTGCAGTATTTCAACCGGCTGCGGGTGTTTTACGGGCAGGGGCGATAAGTCTGCCGGGTATGCCTTTCATGCTGCTGGCCGGTGACGGCGCGGCGGGCTTGCTGGTGGGCGCGTTTACCCTGTCGATAGGTGCAGAGCAACGCGCCACGGTGTGCATGACGATGCAGGCAGATTCAGTGGATTATTAAAGCCTGCTATCTTTATCTTCCGGCGCGGCTGATTCTGCTGTCTATGCTTTGGATGCCGCGTCACTACCCTATGGACAGCGTCTACGTTTCCGTCTTCAAAATCTGACAGCCCCGGAAGGGCCCGGCCAATCACCACACCCGGTAAATTTTGCCGTTGTCGATGCCTTCAATGCTGCGGCGATAGGCCAACGCGACGCGGCTTGCCGAGGCGCTTTCAAATCCCGGAAAGAACGGTGCGTATTTTCCGAGCGCTTCGGTCACCACCGTCGGGCTCACGGCGTTTATCCGCAATCCCCCAAGCTCATTGGCGGCGGCAAGCACAAAACCTTCAAGCGCTGCGTTCACCGCCGTGGCATTGACGCCGGTGCGAACGGGATGATGCGTTAATATGCCGCTGGTCAGGGTAAAAGAGCCGCCCGGATTAAGATACTCCTTGCCTAGCAGCACAAGCCGTACCTGACCCATCAGCTTATTTTGCAGACCGACGTCGAACTGTTGTGGGGTCATCTCGTCCAGCGGGCCAAAATGTACACTGCCCGTGGCGGCGACAATCGCGTCTACCTTGCCGGTTTGGGCAAACAGCGCCTTGACGCTGGCCTCGTCCGTCAAATCGGCCTGCACCTCGCCGTGCGTTCTGCCGACACGGATAATCTGGTGATCGGTGTGCAGATTGTCGGCGACCGCGCGCCCAATGATGCCGCTGGCACCCAGAATCATAATCTTCATCTTTTTGCTCCTCATAAAGTCGAATTTCATCCTGACAGATTGCAATCACGGGAAAAATGAGTGAAAAATTTAATCATTCGAAACTAAAAGTGAGTAATCATGAATACACTGCGCGGAATGGAAGTGTTTGTTGCGGTGGTCGAGGCAGGCAGTTTCAGCGAAGCGGCCAAGCGACTGGACATCTCTTCGGTGAGTGTCGGCAAGGTGGTCGCCCAGATGGAAACCCGGTTGCAGGCGCGGCTGCTGCAGCGCAATACGCGTCGGCAAACGCTGACCGAAGCGGGCAGCGCCTGGTATCAGGAGAGTTTGCAGGTGCTCGGCGCACTGCGCGGGGCCGAGCAGCGAATAGAGAGTCTGCGCCGTTTTCCGGCCGGGAGTCTGCGTATCTCGTCTTCCACCACGCTTGGCAGCTGCATTATTGCCGAGCTGTGCACGGCGTTTCAGCAGGCCTTTCCCGACGTGTTGATTGAACTTGAACTCAGCGATCGCTTCGTGGATGTCATCGCGGAGGGGTATGACTTTGCCTTTCGCGTAGGCGAGTTGGCGGCGGATACGCCGTGGGTCGCCAGACGCATTGGCGAATATCGCATGGTGATTGCGGCGTCACCGGCCTACCTTGAACAATTCGGGGTGCCCACGTCGCTTGCCCAGCTCGCCGAACATCGCTGCCTGCGTTACAGCCACTGGAACAAGCGCAATGCCTGGCGTAGTGGCGACCATCTTATTTGGCCCGAGAATGCCACTTTCCTCTGCAACGATGGGCAGGCACTGCGGCAGGCGGCGCTTGCAGGCGCAGGGTTGGTGCTGCAACCGCATTTGCTGCTGGCGGAAGATATCGCCGATGGAAAACTCGTGACGGTGCTGAACGACGCGTTACCGCCGCCACGACCTGTACACCTGTTATGGAATCAGGATCGTCACATTACGGCGAAACATCAAAGCTTTGTAAACTGGGTAGCGGACCATGCGCCTCAGGCGCTGCAATAGAAATCAGGCAGACGCGATGCCTAAACCTTTCTGTAACGTCAACCCCGCTTAACTTGTGCCGGTCGTCGGCTTGCCTTATTCTTGCGGCTCCGCAGCCGGTCTGCGGTCAATTTTCATTCTTTAACGGGTAAAAAATGTCATACCTTAAACCGCGTTTTATTATTCCGCTGGCCGTTTGCGCCGCGCTGCTTGGCTGGTGGCTTACTCCCCATTACTCGAAAGAAGACAAGGCCTATTACGTCTCGGTGTTCTGCGCGATTCATCATGACGACAGCAGTCGGTTCGAAAAGGATATGCAGACGGTGATCGATGGCGGCAACTCGGACTATGCGCTGCAAAAGATAAACTACAATGCCGCACTCGGAAGCAAGGTGTTCGACACCTGGAACCGACTTTCCGCCAACGAGAAACAGTCGGTATTCAGCACCGCCGACACCTGTCGGACGTTGATGAATGCACGGCTCGATTAACGAGACGATAACCTGCCTGACGACCGTCGGGCTTTTTAAGGCTGGCGAGGATTCAGGAACATGATGTGGCTCATTGTAAAATATGCGGTGACGGCGGGGATCATTGTCTTGGTATCTGAAGTCGCAAAACGCAGCGATCGCCTCGGCGGCCTGCTGGCGGCGTTGCCTCTGGTCACTGTGCTGGTCTTGATCTGGATGAAAATAGAAGGGCAGACGCAGCAAAAAATCGCCAGTCACGCCTGGTACACATTCTGGTATGTTGTACCGACATTGCCCATGTTTCTGTGTTTCCCGTTAATGTATCAACGGTGGGGATTCTGGATGGCGTTATTGGCATCCTGCCTCATGACCCTTGTTATATTCTGGGGATACGCGCTGTTGTTACGCCGCTTTGGTATTAATCTTCTTTAACACAACAGACAGAAAAAGAACGGCTTACAAGAGTATCAAGCCGTTCTTTTTAAATGTAATAATCCTGCTCAATAAATAGAGAAGATTCCGTCATTGACGTTTCGATATTAATAAGTGAAGAAAATCACGGCGCGACATTTTTACCGATATCGGCGGCGGCCTTGACAATAACGCGGCGCACCAGCGCGTCAATTTCGCCTTCGGTTCTAGGATTAGGTTCGTGGAACCAGTGAGAGAACCCGTCATTGTCAATATAACAGGCGCTGGCGTAGCGCGGGGCTATCAGTTCCTCTTCACGAATACGTAGCGAGATATCCAGCAACTCCTTGAGCCGCGTGGCCTCAGTCTCATTGTTGAGAGGGTCCCAGTTGTCGCCGGGCGCAACCTTGCCTTTATTTTTTACCGCAATCCCTGCAAGTAACAACAATTCATTATCATTCATGGTTATCATTAACTCGCTCTGTTAATTGGGGCGTTTATCGCCTTCCAACGTATCATTCATAATAATTTTAAACCACCCGTAAAGCATCGGGTTAACGAAAATAATCGACCTCTCGACGCATCGCTATTTTATTAAACAGTGACAATAGAGATATTTAGAACACATTACCGGTCGACTTCCTCTCTTTATTCAAGGGGCGGAAAATAATTATTTATTCATTCCAACCTCAACAAATAATAAACAAGATGATAATTTAACGCAGAGGGCGAATGAAATAGGATAATTATTAGAAATACCTTCAAGCCAATCTCGTGCGGGTTGTGGCCAACATGACAAACACAGTGCAAAGAGAAAATGGCATGCCTCGGTGACAGGAATCGGTCAATTAACGTTAAATTTATCGGCAATCCGTAAGTGAATATGTCAATGACACGGGTTCTACTAATTTAAC
The DNA here is from genome assembly GCF_026967475.1 of Rouxiella chamberiensis. Classification (NCBI taxonomy): domain Bacteria; kingdom Pseudomonadati; phylum Pseudomonadota; class Gammaproteobacteria; order Enterobacterales; family Yersiniaceae; genus Rouxiella; species Rouxiella chamberiensis. The sequence goes on from NZ_CP114058.1 coordinate 927,116, forward strand.
AAAGTTTAAACAGGAAACGGCATTGTAAGCTTTGTGTGCGTTAAAAACGGTAACCTTTGTTCGCAACATAAATGGAATTTAAACAAGCCGTATTAAGTTCTTACGTTTTTAAACGGCTCAACCGCTTAGGCCGTAAACCCTCCTTTGTCGATGTTGCTATTTTGTTACACGCCTAATTGCAAATCCCGCTATAACCTTGTGCTGCACTCACCAAGCATGTCATCCAATTATTAAGGAGAGGTTAAAATGGAAAAGATGTCGAGAAGACATTTTATGGCGTTCGCCGCGGGCGGAACGGTCGCACTGGTCGCCGGACAGGTTCACGCCCACGACAACAATATCAAGGTGTATCCGGCAGGCAGCAATCCACCTGGCGGCGGTCGCGATCCCGGCCCTCATGACCCTATCCGCGAAGCCGAGAATCCTGACATCGTCGACCCGCCGTCCACCGACAGCGGCACCGTCCCGAATCTGCGCTTCTCCTTCAGCGATTCGCACGTGCGTAAAGGAAGCGGCGGCTGGACCCGTCAGGTTACTCAGCGCGAACTGGGGATTTCCACCACCATCGCGGGCGTGGATATGCGCCTCAACGCAGGCGGGATCCGCGAACTGCACTGGCACAAAGAGGGCGAATGGGCCTACATGACCTACGGAAACGCGCGGGTCACCGCGTTCGATACCGAAGGTGGATGGTTTGTCGACGACATCGGGGTTGGCGATCTGTGGTATTTCCCGCCGGGCATG